>NZ_CP044125.1:3365939-3693908 GCF_016864575.1 Rhizobium sp. BG4 | reverse complement strand
ATCGAGAGCCGCTGCCGTCTCTTCCAGAGCCGCAGCCTGCTGCTCGGTCCGCTTCGACAGGTTGCTGGTCGCTTCGCTGATATCGGAGGCGCTGTCATTGACGACATGGCTCGATTCCGAGATCGCCTGGATGACGCTGGCAAGCGCACCGGCAGCAGCGTTGAAGTCGGAGCGCAGCTTGGAATATTCCTCGCCGAGATCGCCGACCGTGACGGTGAGATCACCGGCGGCAAGCCGTTCCAGCCCCTGGCCGAGCGTCATCATCGCGTGGTTCTGGCGTTCGGCAGAGCTGCGCATCCGCTGCTCGCTGCTGCGGCGCTCGCCATCCAGCTCGCGCTGGCGGGAATCTTCGCGCGAACGCATCTCGCTGCGTTCGACCATCGAGTCACGCAGGACAAGCAGAGCCTTCGCCATATGGCCGATTTCGTCGCGGCGCTCGCTGTCGACCACGGCGGCAGCAGAGTCGTCGGTGGCAATCGCATGCATGGCAGCACCGATCCGCGCCACCGGACCGGTGACACTGCGGACGATCGCATAGGCGATGAGCAGGGTGACGATCGCGCCCAGGCCGCAGAGCAGCGCCGCCCACAGCGCGTTCTGCCGGTAAAGTGCGGCAAGGTCGTCACCATAGACGCCGGTACCGACAACCCAGCCCCAGGGCTCGAAGCCGGCAACATGCGAGTATTTCAGAACCGGCTGCTCGGCACCCGGCTTCGGCCAGTAGTAATCGACGAAGCCCTGGCCGTGCGCCTTCACCGTATTGACGAATTCGACGAACAGGAACTTGCCGTTCGGATCCTTGTTTTGCGTGAGGTCGGTGCCGTTGAGCTCCGGCTTGATCGGATGCATCACCATGTTGGGATGCATGTCGTTGATCCAGAAATAGCCGCTGTCGCCGTAGCGCATGGAGGCGATGACGTCCTTGACCGCCGTCTGCGCCTGTTCGCGCGTCAGCGTGCCGTCCTGCTCCATCTTGTAGTATTTCTTCATGATGTTGATGGCCGTCGCATCCATCTGCGCCAGCCCGGCTTTCCGCTCCGCTTCAAGCTCCGAGTAGGAATAGTTCAGGAAGAAAGCCATCACGCCGACGAAAATCGCCAGCGTCAGCCCGACAAGCCCGTAGAGACGGGTCGAAATCTTTGTATTGCGCACGAAGTCCCCTCGCATTCACGCAGTCATGATCGGCGCAAATTCTGCAGCGCATGTCTTACTGGCCGGTGAAGCATTATTAGTTCGGCATCACATAACGTAACGAAAGGAACCTCTTGCAACGGCACCTCATCGGCCAAGCATATGAATTCTATTATATTTAAGCTCAGCGATTTTTTTGCGGTCTGGTAAGCATAATAATCTGTGACCGGGCACGAGAGGCACGTAGAGCCCTGCTCCAGCCTCCCTATCCCAAGATCTTATGATACCGCGCCTCCCCCATTTTGAGTATTTCGCTCGCCATCCTAACGCGTCTTGGCGGACACGAAAGGATTGGGGCTCGCGTCTGGGGTCGCGAGCCCCCTTTTTAACCCACGAGGAGAAGCTCAATGACGGAACGCGCGATCGGTTTTCTGGTGGCAGCCGAGTTGTCGGCTCTCTTCTGGGCAGCTCTGTTCTTCACGCTCGGCCGTCTCTGAAAGAACGCCGCCGGCCATCCCTGCATAACCGCGTCATTGCCCTTGCCATCCAGCCGTCAAGCCTGCCATCTTCACGCTTCGTGAAATGACAAGGACTTGACAATGAACGACAGCCCGAAGCCGAAAGGTGAACTCACCCTCCGCACGCTCGCCATGCCCGGCGACGCCAATCCGGCAGGGGATATTTTCGGCGGCTGGGTCATGGCGCAAATGGACTTGGCAAGCGGCATCCGCGCCGCCGAACGCGCCCGTGGCCGCGTCGTCACCGCCGCCGTCAAGGAAATGGCCTTCGAACTGCCGGTCAAGATCGGCGACACGCTCTCGGTCTACACCGACATCGACCGAGTCGGCCGCACCTCGATCACCCTGATCGTCGAGGCCTGGGCGCACCGCTCCCGCTACAACAAGATGGAAAAAGTCACCGCCGGCACCTTCATCATGGTGGCGCTCGATGAGAACGGCGCACCCAAGCCTGTCCCCACCGAGTGACATCCGGGATCGAAGTCAAGCGCGCAAGAATTGCGATGACTTGTCAAAGCTCAGTCCCGGGAAAATCTTCGCGGTCAGGTCGTCAGGGCTGACGTCGAATTGCCGGTAAAGCATCGCCGCCGCGATCTCGCGGACATCGGCCGTCGGCATCAGGTCGCGGTCCTCCAGCAACTGGGCATCGCCGATGCCCGGCCATTTGCCGAGGATGCGCCCGCCATTGATCGCCCCGCCTGCAAGCAGCGCGCAGCCACCCGTGCCGTGATCCGTTCCCCCGGAGCCATTCTGGCGGACGGTACGGCCGAACTCGGTCATGGCGAGCACGACCGTCTTCGACCAGATATCCGGGCCAAGCGCCGTCTTCAGCGTCGTGATCGCCTGTGCCAGGTCCTGAACGGGCCGCTTGAACTGGGCGGCCTGCCCGACATGCGTATCCCAGCCGGTGATAGAGAAGCTGGCGATGCGATAATCACCCTTCAGCATATTGCCGGCGAGCGCCGCGACATCGGCGATCTTCTCGCCCCGCTTGCCATCGGGTTCGGCAATCATCGCCGCGCCATTGGCCCGCGTCGCCTCCTCCATGGCCTTGGCGAAAGCCGGATCGCCGGCATAGAGCCGCATCAGGAACTGCATCTCGTCCTTCGCCGTGCCGAGATTGGAATCGGATGCCCAGACATCGACATTGTTCGGGCCGGAGAGGATGAGCTCCGTGGACGTATTGACGTCGATCGCCTTGCGCGCATCCGAGCGCGGGATGACGGCGAGCGCCCGGTTGAGCCAGCCGGTCTTTTCTTCGGCCACATGCTCGCCGCCGGATTCCAGCATGTCCTGCCCATCGAAATGGCTACGCTGATCGCGGTAGGGCGTCGACACCGCATGAACGAAGGCCAGCTCCTTCGACTTCCACAGCGGCAGCAGATCGGCGCCGGCCGGATTGAGGCCGAAATGACCGTCGAGATCGATAAGCCCCTTATCGGGCGTCAGCGCCAGTGTCGGCCGCAAACCGGCGAAACCCGCGTCACCATAGGGCTGCACCAGATCGAGCCCGTCCATGGCGCCGCGCAGCACGATGGTGACGAACCTGTTATCCCCCGGCATGGCCGCAAAGGTCACCGGCGTGAAAACGGGTGCTGCGGCAAGGCAGCAGGCGGAAGCAAGAAAACCGCGGCGCGAAAGTACAATCTCTGTCATCGCGAGGCTCCTTATCGGCGGTTGAATTCGGGGGATGCGAGCACCAGCGTCAGGCCGCTGATCTTGTTCGGCGCCTGCGACACGACACGGATCGTCTCGTCGCGGGCAGCATCCGCCAGCGTGGCCTTCAGAAACTCGCGCGGATCCTGATCCTTGCCGAACTGCGCCGAGGCACGGCGCGCCCAGGCAAGTCGCTCGGCGAGCTGGCTGGCGGTGATCCAGGCGTCGAATGTCTCCTCGAAACCGGCCGGGCTCGGCGGCAGCCAGATTGGCTGGCCCATGCGCCGCAACGCACCCTGCCCGAGCGCCCGCGCCGTCTGAAACGCCTTGCGCCGCTTGACCTTGTCCTCATCGGCAGGACCGGGCGGCGCCATGCCATTCATGCCGTTGCCGCTGTCCGCATCTGTGGCGGGTGCCGCCATCATCGCATCGGCATCATCGTCGTTGTCCTGATTGGCCTCCATGAAGCTTCCGGCATTCAGCGCCCTCAGCCCCGCCACCACGAAATCGAAGGGCTGCCGCGCCTTGGCGCCCTCGTCGCGCCAGGCGGCGGGATGATCGAGCATGGCACCATAGACGGCAGTCAGATCCCCATCCGTCCGTTTCCAGACATCGGTCATCGCCGAGATCATCTCGGGCGCCGGCTGGTCGGCGATGAAATGAATACAGAGCTTGCGGCAGATATGCTCGGCCGTCTTCGGATGCGCGGCGAGATCGTCGAGCATCGCGAGATAGTCCTTGCGAGTGCGCCGGTCGCCGCCATAGCTGACGCCGAGGACGGTATGCTGGCCGGGCTCGGAAATTCGCGGACGGAACGCCACATCCATATCGTCGCGATCGATCGTCAGCCCGGTGAGAACCATGGCCGCCGAGCGGACATCGGCCTGCGTATAACCGCTGCCGGCGCCGAGGGTGTGCAGCTCCAGCAGCTCGCGGCCCAGATTCTCGTTCAGCCCCTTCTTCTGGCGCATGCCGCCCGGCGAATCCGGCCCTTGAGACTGCGCCTGGTCGAGATAGATCAGCATTGCCGGATGCTCGGTCGCCGCCCGCAGCAGATCGCGGAACATGCCGCCGATGTTCGGGCGGATCGCCTCTGCCTCGTAGAGCGGCACGATCAGCCGCATCGGCAGGCTCTTGTTGGCGCTGGTCGAGAAATGATTGGTCCAAAAGGTCGCGAGGCGCTCGTAAAAGCCGTTGGGCGACAGCACCGCTTGCATCAGCCGCTGATTGGCATCGCGCTGAAATCCACGCTGAACCTGCCGCTGCAGCTGACGGCGCCGGTTGCGCCGCTGCTCGTCGTCATCCCCCGCCTCCTGGCGGATTTCCTTCAGCTGATCCTGCAGGTCGCCAATACGCTTGCGGCAGGCCTCGGCGCCACCATCGGGAAAGGACGGCTTAGCCTCCACCCCCAATTTGAGTTGAGCCAGCAGGGCCTGCTTGTCCTCAGGCTGCGCCTCGCCCGGCCTGAAGCCATAGCCGAAACGGATTGCCGCCATTGTCTGGAAGGAGACGCTCATGACCGATCACCTCGTCATCACCGGATAGTGACAGGGTCTCAGCCAAATGCGACCGCAATCGGGCGGCGGACGGACATGGACTATTTGTAATTATTGGGATTTTCGCTCCGTCGCGGTCACCACCGGATGCCGCTCCAGCTCCTCGAGCGGGATATAGACATCGGTCTCGCCCGGCTTGTGATCCGGATGCGAAACCTTGGCTTCGATCTCATCGGGCAGCGCCAGCGCCTGTTCGGTATTCATGATCCCGAGCGGCACCTTGCCTTTGCTGGTGGATACGACGACTTCGACGAGCGGCTTGTTCTTCTGCATCTGTGATCTCCAGTTCGTGGAAATCCAACGCGCGCCGCCCTTACCCGTTCCCCATCCGCCGGTCACTCCATGTTACCGCGCGTTAAGAGCAATGCTATCAGCCGTTGAAAAACTGGGGCCGTTTTGATGTCGCGGGCCGCAGAGCCGCGATACGCGGCTGGCATGTGAAACCACGTGCCCAAAAGCCTGTCATGCCTGATCCTGATCCGCTCCGTGAATATATGCGCATCGTGCGCACCCTCAATCTCTACAAGCTCCAGCTGCTCGCCATCGAATCCAAGCTCCGCAAGGGCGGCACCGCCGCGCGCAAGCAGCTCTTGGAGCAGCGCCATGAAGATATTGCTGCGGAGATGGAGGCGCTCAAGGCCGAAGGCGACGGATGGCTCTGCAAGCTGCGCCGCGCCAGTACGGCGCTCTGATCACTCGCCGGTGAGCCGGAGCCGCAACGTGGCGAGCGCCCGTTCAGTTGCGTCGATCTCCCGGTGCACCAGCGCCTCGCGCCGGTGGTCGATCCCGCCACCGGCAAGCACCGCATCGACGACCTCCAATATGCCCGTCGCGTTGACCACCACACGCGTCGCGCTGCGCTGCAGGTCGACAGGCGCGCCGTCTATATCAGCCGTCTCGGGCGACGGCCGGTCGGCCGCAATGAAACCTGTCTCCTTCAGTAGGTAGTTGACGAGCCGCACATCCGGCACCGCCCGCACCAGCGCATTGATCTCGTCGGCGGAAAAGCAGGTGCGGTTGATCAGCCGCGAATGCAGCACCGCATAGGTCATGCCGAGGGTAGCCGCCACGGTCTCGACCCCGGGCTTCTTTTCGACGACGAGGACAGTATAGGCGATATCTGCAAACTCGCGGCCGCGCTCTGCCATGGTCCACTCCCCCTATCCGTGCAGTTTCCATGCAGGCAGGGAGAATGGCAAGTGGCAACGCACCGTTGAAAAGACGGCACCGATTTGATGGAGCGCCGCCGGTCGATCCGCTACGGACCCGCCTGCCCTGGGATCAGCCACCCCTATCGCAGGGCCGGCCGCCTGTCGCTTTTGCCCTAAGGCAGGCGGCCACTCCTCAGCCGCGGAAGATGAAAGATGCGCCGATGGCGATCAGCGCAAAGCCGATGGCGTGGTTCCAGGTGAGGTTTTCGCCGAGCCAGAAGATCGAGAAGCCTGCGAAGACGATCAGCGTGATCACTTCCTGCATCGTCTTCAGCTGTGCCGTCGTATAGACCGCCGAGCCGATGCGGTTGGCCGGAACCGCCAGGCAATATTCGAAGAAGGCGATACCCCAGCTGGCGATGATCGCCAGGAAGATGGCGCTGCTCTTGTGCTTCAGATGCCCGTACCAGGCAAAGGTCATGAAGATGTTCGAGGCAAAAAGCATGATGACCGGCCAGACGGCGGCGGGGCTCAGCGAAAACGGCATGGGAGAATCCTTGAGGCGTGACTGCTGGCGCCACCATGTATCCCGAAATCCACGCTCTTCAAGGCCTCTCCGGCGGCGCAACGGATTTTCACCGCAATAGCCGCTCACGCCGCAAAACCGGGGAACTTTCGATCGGGTCCACCGTTCATGGCGAGCGCCGGAAGCGGCCCGCAGCAAAGCGGATCTACCTTCAGGACAAAGCATCGTCCCGAAGGAAGCCCCGTGACCGCCTCGCCCCCATCTCGCCTCTCCGGCCGCTCGCTCGCAGCCCTCGCAACCCTGAATTTCTTCCTCGCCGACGCCCGCGACGGACTGGGGCCGTTTCTCGACGGTTTCCTCGCGACGCATGGATGGACGCCGATGGCGCTCGGCGTGGTCGCCACGCTCGGCGGCATTCTGGGGCTGATCGTCACGCCGCTGTTCGGCGCGCTCGTCGATGCGTCGCCGCATAAGCGGCTGCTGATCATCGTGCCGGTGATCCTGGTGACGGCAGCCGCGCTTTGGACGCTCGCCAGCCCCGGCAACGCCTCGGTCTTCGGCGGTCAATCGATGACGGCGATCGTCGGCGCCGTGATCGGCCCGGCGCTGATGGGCCTGACACTCGGCCTCGTCGGCGAAGCGGCCTTTCCGGATCAGGTGGCGCGCAACGAATTCTGGAACCATGCCGGCAATGTCGTCTCGCTGGCAGGCGTCTATCTCGCCTCCTCGTTCTTCGGCCTTAACGGTATCATCGGCCTGATGATCCTCACCGCGCTCGCCACGATCGCCGCAACGCTGGCGATCGATCCCCGTCGCATCGACAACAAGGTCGCCCGTGGCCTTGCCCATGACGACGGCAGCCCGGGTCCATCGGGCTACTCCGTCATCGCCGGCTCCCGCGGCCTCATCCTGCTTGCCGTGACGCTGCTGATCTTCCATTTCGGCAATGCGCCGATGAGCCGGCTGATCGCCCAGGATTTCTCGATCCAGCTCGGCACGCCCTTCCGCACGACGGCGATCGTCACCGGCGTCTCGCAGCTGTCGATGATTGGCATGGCCCTCGCCGCTCCCTATCTGATCCGCCGCTTCGGCCTCGCCTCGATCTTCATCATCGCGCTCTGCGCCCTGCCACTGCGCGGCGCCATCGCCGGCAGCTTCGAAAGCTTCGCGGCGATCTATCCGGTCCAGTTCCTTGATGGCGCCGGCGCCGGCCTGATCGGCATCGCGACACCGCTCGCCGCCGAACGCATCCTCTCCGGCACCGGCCGCTTCAACGCCGGCCTCGCGGCCGTCATGACCGTCCAGGGCATCGGTGCCTCGCTGAGCAATATCGTTGCGGGATGGCTGACCAAGGAAGGCGGATACGGGCTTGCCTACTGGGTGCATGGCCTCGCCGCGCTTGCGGCGATTGCGGTGTTTGTCTATGGGCGGCGGGAAATTGTGCCGGAGCGGCGGGCATCCGAATACGCACCTCGGTGAACACTACCGCGGCCTCCAGTTCCGCCATCACAGATTGCATGCAATTCGTTTCAAATCACTCTGCGATGTGACTTGATATCCCCGGTTTTAGGGGATGGGGCATGAGCAGAATTTTTAAGATTGTGGTGGCGCTTGCGCTGCTGCCGGCGCTTGCCGGCTGCACGCCGTCGGTCGCCGGTACACCGAACTTGACAGAGTACCAGGCTGTCAGCGACCGCTATTTCGCCAGCGCATTCAGCACTCAGAGACTTGCTACATACGAGACCGTCACCGATCCCGGGCGGCGCCAGTCGCTCCGCAACTCGATCGTCCTTGGCGCTATCGGCACGATCGACCTGAGATATGCAAAATTCGTCAACCGGTTGACGCAAGAGAGCCAGATCGTGCCCTTCGGCGCGACCGTCACCAGCATCTCGCTCAGTACGGCGGGCGCACTCACCGGTTCCGAGGCTGCCAAAACGACGCTCGCCGCAGTCGATACTGCGATCAAGGGCGGCGTGGCCGCCTACGACAAGAGCATCCTTGCCGATCGCACGATCCAGGCTCTGCAGAAACAGATGCAGGCAAACCGCAACCGCGTGCGGTCTGCAATCATCGCAAAACTCAGCGAGAGCACGCTGAGCTATCCGCTTGAGCTCGCGATGATCGACGTCAACGAGTATGCCGCCGCCGGCACCATCACTGCAGGCATGGCGACGATCGATGAACAGGCTGCGCAGAACCTCGCCGTTAGCGAGGATGAGAAGGTCACTGAAATCTTCAAATATGCGGCCGACGAAGCCTCCGTCGAGATCCGCGCCTTCTACGACAGTGGCAGCCCCGCTGCCCGACTAGCGATTGAAGAGGCGCTCAAGCGCGAGGGAACAAACTTGGTGAGCTTCCTCAACAACGGCCGCTACGCTCAGAGCCGAAGGACATTGCTGACAAAATTGCGGTCCTTACCGGGATAGCCCGGATGGCCTCGCTCAGCCGATCTCAACATCAGGCGCGATGACCGTGCCATGGTAGGAGCATGCTATGGAAACTATGACCGATATTCCGGAATCGAAGCTGAACGACGTCCTTGGAGACATCGCTCGCGCAAAGATGCGTGTTGTCTCGATAGAGCGCGCTGACGACGGCACCTATTCCACTACGTACACATCGGCCGCGAGTGAAGTATCGCAGGCATTCAAAAGCCTCAGCGCATCGCTCCCGGTCAGTGCTCCCGTCGCCAATATGGACCTTCCGGACCTTCCTCCCCCAGGGGCGGCTAGGCCATTCGTCCACGCCCGCTCGATCGCCTACAAAACCGTTCTCTATACTGACGCCGAAGGCCGCGACGAAATTCGCGAGGGTGGCTCGCGCTCCTGGCGCAACTGCAATCCCGGCAATATCCGCAAAGGCGATTTCTCCCTGAATGCCGGAGCAATCGGCGACGACGGCAGCTTCGCCATATTCCCGGACGAACAGACAGGCACGGCGGCGATCATCGCGCTGCTAAAGACCTCGAAATACATCAACCTGACACTCCGCGATGCCGTGTTTCGTTATGCTCCGCCGAGCGAAAACAACTCGGCCGCCTACGCCGCGGCGCTCGCAGAACGCACCGGCATCCCGCTTGATACGCCGCTCTCAACACTCAAGGCCGACGAGTTTCGCAAGTTCGCCAGGAGGATCCAGGAGATCGAGGGATGGAAACCAGGACTGATCCGCGCCAACGCGCCGGCAGCACTGCGATCCACCACCACCAGCGCCATCATATCATCGGCGGCGTCTGCAACGCAGGACTGGATGGACATCGCTCGCTGCGAGGCGGCCCTGCCCGCACACGAACGCAGCCAATGGCCCGATCCCGGTGAAAACCCGCGCATCCTCAACTATTTCAAGGTGTGTTCGGCGTGGTTCGAAGCTGATGGCGGCGATGAAGTCGACTGGTGCGCCGCCTTCGTCAACTATTGCCTGGTGACCAGCGGTCACATGGGCACGGATCATCCGGGCGCCCGCTCCTTCTTCTGGAACAAGAAGGGGCAGTTCATCTCCCTGCCCAAGCCCATACCCGGCTCGATCGCAGTCCGCCGCTATGCCCCCTTCAGTGATCCCAAATGGGAAAGCGGTCCCGGTCATGTCGGCTTCGTCATCGCCGCGAGCGAGACGACGGTTACGCTGCTCGGCGGCAATCAATCCGGCACGGTGAGGGAATCTGTTTTTCCGCTGGTGAGCAAGGATGCGTCGGGAGCCGTAACGGCGAAATTCATCGCCTTCATGATGCCGGCCATCATGTGAGCCAGCCAGATCAAGCTGCAGTGGAACGCAATACCTGACCACCGCAAAGCAAACATTAGGAGACGCTGGTTAAGAAATAGCTACAGCCGGAAACTGGCGAAGGGCGGGCGGAGTGACCCGCCCCTCGCGCTCAGGCGCGATACGCGCCGCTTGGCGCCTCGGCCTCCTCCGTGCCGAAGCGCACATTCTTCTTCTCGTAGCCGAAGCCGGCCAGGAGAGCGACGACAGCCGCGACCACGGCGGCGACGACGAGCAGCGCCGTCGCATAGTCTCCGTTCCAGTGGGCGGCGAGACCGGCCTGCATCGTCGCATTGCCCGAGGCCAGCAGATTGCCGAGCTGATAGGCAAAGCCCGGGAATGTGCCGCGCACCTCGTCCGGCGACAGCTCGTTGAGATGCACCGGCACGATGCCCCAGGCGCCCTGGACGAAGAACTGCATCAGGAAGGCGCCGAGGGCGAGCAGCACGGGACCGGGCGCATAGACCCAGAGTGGCGCCACCGGGACCGCCAGCAGCGAGGCAATGACGATCGCCTTCTTGCGGCCGATGCGCTGCGACAGCGCCCCGAAAAACAGCCCGCCGCACATCGCGCCGATATTATAGACGATAGCGATCGCGCCGGTCGTGTAGCTGTCGTAGCCGCGCTGGGTTTCCATGAAGGTCGGATAGATGTCCTGCGTGCCGTGGCTGAGGAAATTGAAGGCCGTCATCAGGAGCACCGACCAGATGAACAACGGGATGTTTTCGCGCAGGATCGTTAGGAACGGCCTGCGCCCCTTCCGCTGCCTCTCGATGAACGCCGGGCTCTCCTCCACATTGCGGCGGATATAGAGCACCAGCAGCGCCGGCAGCGCGCCTACGCAGAACATGCCACGCCAGCCGATGACCGGGAACAGCAGGAAGAAGACGATCGAGGCCAGCAGATAGCCGGAGGGATAACCCGCCTGCAGGATGCCTGAAACGATGCCGCGGGATTCCTCCGGCACGGTCTCCATGACAAGCGAGGCACCGACGCCCCACTCGCCACCCATGGCAATCCCATAGAGCGCGCGGAGGATCAGGAACATCGTCAGCCCGGTCGAAAATCCCGTCAGGAACTCAAAGATCGAATAGAGCAGCACGTCGGCCATAAGCGTCACGCGCCGCCCGAAGCGGTCGGCTGCAAGGCCGAAGATCAGCGCACCGACGGCGCGCATCGCAAGCGTCAGGAAGATCGCTGCCGAGACGGCCGGAACATCCGTGTGAAATTCTTCGGCGATATGTTTGAGAACGAAGACGAGAATGAAGAAATCGAAGGCATCAAGGGTCCAGCCGAGATAGCTGGCAACAAGGGTATTACGCTGCTGCGGGGAGAGCGCACGCAGGCTTGCCAATGCGGACATGTCTGTTCCTCCGTCCGAAAGCGGCGGCGAGGCGGGGCAATTCCGGATGCCGTCGGAGAGAGCGCCCAGAAACGGGCGGAAGTGCCACCAGGAGGTGACACTTCAGAACGTCAGCGATCCTGACATTGTTCCGCCGCCAGACTGCGGCATTTTGGCAGGCGGCGTCAGCGGCCTGCCGGACGCGAGGCGACAAGCGTCGGCCGCGGCGGCTTGGAGGGCGTGGAGTCGATTGCCTGAACCGGCGCCGGCCGGCCGAGATGGTAGCCCTGGGCATAGTCGATACGCAGTTGCCGCAGCAGGGTCAGCTGCTCGGCGGTCTCGACACCCTCGACGAGGATCTTCGGGCCTCGGTTGCGGATCAGCCCGACGATATCCTCGAGCATCGCCTTGCCGCGCGGCGTGGCGCTGCCATGCAGGAAGGAGCGGTCGATCTTGACGGTATCGAAGTCGATCAGGCGCAGCCAGGACAGGCCGGCAAAGCCCGTGCCGAAATCGTCGAGCCAGATGCGGATGCCAAGCGTCTTCAAGTCGCTGATGCACTTCAGCACGTCGGCATGCATCTCCATCTCCTGCCCTTCGGTGATCTCGAAGGCCAGGCGATTGCCGGAGACGCCGGTCTCGTAGAGGATCGCGGCGACGCTGGCGGCAAAGCCGGGCATGCGCAGCTGGATCGGCGAAACGTTGACGCTGGCGATCTGCGCCAGGTTCGGCAGCAGCACGTCGCGGCAGGCGGTTTGGATGACCCAGCGGCCGAGTTCCAGGATCATCCCGGTGCGCTCGGCGATCGGAATGAACAGGCTCGGCGGGATCGAGCTGCCGTCCAGCGTCTTCAGCCGCATCAGCGCCTCGACAGCGTCGCGGCCGCCGGTGCGGATATCCTCGATCGGCTGATAGACCAGCGACAACAGATCCTGCGCCACCGCGATGCGCAGCAGTGCGGCGATATTCTCGCTCTCGTCGCTGCTGAACGGATCGTTCGGATCGAACAGGCGGGCGCAGTTGCGGCCGCTTGCCTTGGCGCTGTAGAGCGCCCGGTCGGCCTCATGGATGATCTTTTCGAGCTTGCCGCTCTGGTCGCGCGTATAGGCCGCGCCGATGCTGACCGTGACGATAGAGGTGCCGTCGCGGCGCTCCTCGTGGATCAGGCCCATCTGCTCGACGGTCGCGCGGATGCATTCGGCGAGTTCGGCGACACGCTCGCGCTCGGCAAATTGCGCCAGCACGATGAACTCTTCGCCGCCGTAACGGCCGATCGATGCGCCATAGACCTCGATCGCGTCCTTGATGGTGCGCGCCACATGGATGAGGCAGCGGTCACCTTCCTGGTGGCCATAGCCGTCATTATATTTTTTGAAGAAGTCGACATCGACGAGGATGGCGGTGAAGCCGACGCCCTTGCGCTGCCATTCCTTCCAGTGATCACGCAGACGCTGGTCGACGGCGCGGCGATTTTCGAGGCCGGTCAGGTAATCGGTATTCGACATGCGCAGCAGCGCTTCGCCGCGCTCCGTCGCTTCCTTCTGCTGCATCCGGGCTTCCAGCGCATTGAGAAACACGTGGTAGCGCTCGTGATTGAGCTTCCAGTTCACATAGGAAGTGAAGACGAAGCACGACACGTAGAACATGCCGAAGGCCATCGCGTAGATGCTGGTCGGCCAGAAGAAGAACAGCGAGCCCAGGAAGGTCGTCAGCACGGCGCTGGAGGCCAGTACCGACAGGCCGAAGCGGAAATTGAAGAACTGGTTGGCGCCCATCATGAAGATGGCGCCGAAGATCATGTAATAGGACAGGCTGTCGGCATGCACGGTGCGCACCGCCGGAAAGCACCAGACGGCAAAGCCGAGCACCAGCGCCGTGGCACTGGTCCGGTCCAGCCACTGGATGCTCTTGCCGAAATAGACCTCGGCCTCCAGCATCAGCAGCGCCAGCGTGCCGACGGTGACGCGGGCCAGGATCGTATAGGTGGCGACGTCGGGGATCAGCAGCAGGTCGGTGGCGGAAAACAGGATATAGACGATAACCGCGATCCACAGCCCCTGCCGTGTCGCCGTCTTTCGCTCAGTCTCCCCTTCCATGCGATAGAGATCCCGCAGTTCGCCCGGCGTTGGCCGCAGCAACTTGGGTTCAAGATCAATCTCTGCCGCATAAGCAATCGCGTGCTTCATGCACTCTTCCACCGCTCCGTACTATCTCCGCCGGAGATTTCCGCTGTTGATCCAGACGGAATTGACCGACGCATTCGTGCGGTTCGCTTAGCCCCTTCAGGTGATGAGACACGGCAATACCGGCAATCCGACCCCACCAAAATAGAGGGGCTGCATTAAAGCTTGCTAAATTCCAGCGAAACCGGCGCCGTTAATCATGTTTATGGATTTCAATGGTTAATGAAAAGTTTCTCGCTAATATACAATTCAAGGTATCGCCGAAAACGGTACAGGTGTGCCCCGGTAATTTAACCCCAATTGATTAGAGGACGTATCGCGTGACCCAGCCTAAGATGGATTTCGACGGCCATAGCCTTATTACGCCCAAAGCCATAGCCAACGAGCTCGAAGCGCCCAAAAGCGACCGATTCGAAGAGCATCTGGCCATCAGCAAAGGTGAAGTCGCCCTCATGCTGGAGCTTGCGCGCCAGCAGTTCGTGAAATCCGAAGACCCGACAAAAATCATCGACAGCGTCACCGTGCAGCTGCATGAAATGCGCGCCCGCATTCACCCGCGCGTCTGGCAGGAACTGGTTCCGCTGATCCAGAACCACGCCGTCACCAGCTATTTCCTCGAGGATCCCTTGACCAAGTGGTCGTGGGACAAGCCGCGCGGTTATTCCGGCGATGCCACCCTGCTCGACTTCATCTACCGCCATGAAAGCGTGATGGATAAGGTCAACGCCGCCTCCGATCTCGGCAAGGCGCTGTTCGAATATACCAGCACCGCCCCCTCCTCGCAGGCCAACTGGGACCGCCGCGACATCCTCGCCCGCCAGGTCGACGAAGTAGCCGCCGAGCGTGGCCCGGGCACGGAAGTCCTCAGCGTCGCCGCCGGCCACCTGCGCGAAGCCGCCTATTCCGAAGCGATGAAGCAGAAGGCGCTGAAGCGCTGGGTCGCTCTCGACCAGGATCCGATGAGCATCGGCACCATCGCCCGCGATTTCCAGGGCACGGCGGTCGAGGCGATCGACGGCTCGGTGCGCGAACTGCTGATGCGCCGCTCCAACCCGGGCACCTTCGACCTCGTCTATGCCTCCGGCCTCTACGACTACCTGGTCGATCGCGTCGCCATCAAGCTGACCCAGCGTTGCCTGGAAATGGTCAAGCCGGGCGGCACATTCCTGTTCGCCAACTATTCCTACCCGATCCTCGTCGACGGCTACATCGAGACCTTCATGAACTGGGCGCTGCTGCTCCGTTCGGAAGCCGACATGTGGAAGATCATCCACGAGGCGACGGCCGGCCAGAACTACGAATCCAAGGTCTTCTTCGGCAAGAACCGCAACATCGTCTACGGCGTCATCAAGAAGAACGGCTGAGACCTACTCAGCGCCTGATGAACCGGCCGGGGCAACCCGGCCGGTTTTCTATTTCGGTCCGACTATTGGCGAAATCCGAACGATTCATTCGTTTCCCTTTTGTACTCTTTGCCTCTTCACTTTCGCGCTGACTCTCTCCATATTCCGGCCATGGCCAAAACTCCGAAGAAATCTCCCGCCCCGAATGGCTTCGAGGAAGCTCCCCAGTCGTCTTTCGAAGGCGCCCCGCTCGAAGGGTCCGTCGCCGACTGGGTGAAGCAGCTGGAGCGTGATGCCGAGGCCGCGGGCGTCGAAAGCCAGCGCGAAATCGCCTCCAAGGCGGGCAAGCACCGCAAGAAGGTCGAGAACGAGGCGCGCAAGCACAGCGAAGCCGTCAGCGTCAACAAGAAGGCGACGGTGTCCAAGACCGCGCGCGGCGTCTCGATCGGTGGCTCGACCGATCCGAAGACCCGTGCCGCCGCCGGCCTCAACCCGGTCTCCGGCCTCGATGTCGGCTTGGAGGAAGCTTCGTCGCTTTCGGCCGGCACCGCCGTCACCGCCACGGTCGATGCGCTCGCCAAGCTGATCGAGAGCGGCAACCCGCTGCACAGGAACGGCAAGATCTGGACGCCGCACCGCCCGGCCCGCCCCGACAAGTCCGAAGGCGGCATCACCATCCGCATGGACAGCGAATACAAGCCCGCCGGCGACCAGCCGACGGCGATCCGCGATCTCGTCGAGGGACTGGAGAATGGCGACCGCAGCCAGGTGCTGCTCGGCGTCACCGGCTCGGGCAAGACCTTCACCATGGCCAAGGTGATCGAGGAAACCCAGCGCCCGGCGCTGATCCTGGCGCCGAACAAGACGCTGGCGGCCCAGCTCTATTCGGAGTTCAAGAACTTCTTCCCCGACAACGCCGTCGAGTATTTCGTTTCCTACTACGACTATTACCAGCCGGAGGCCTACGTCCCGCGCTCCGACACCTATATCGAGAAGGAAAGCTCGATCAACGAGCAGATCGACCGCATGCGCCACTCGGCGACGCGCTCGCTGCTGGAGCGCGACGACTGCATCATCGTCGCCTCGGTCTCCTGCATCTACGGTATCGGCTCGGTCGAGACCTATACGGCGATGACGTTCCAGATGAATGTCGGCGACCGCCTCGACCAGCGCCAGCTGTTGGCCGACCTCGTGGCCCAGCAATACAAGCGCCGCGACATGGATTTTACCCGCGGTTCCTTCCGCGTCCGCGGCGACACGATCGAAATCTTCCCGGCCCACCTGGAAGACGCGGCCTGGCGCATCTCGATGTTCGGCGACGAGATCGACGCCATCACCGAATTCGACCCGCTGACCGGCGCCAAGACCGGCGACCTGAAATCGGTGAAGATCTACGCCAACTCGCACTATGTGACGCCGCGCCCGACGCTGAACGGCGCCATCAAGTCGATCAAGGAAGAGCTGAAGCTCCGCCTCGTCGAGCTCGAAAAGGCCGGCCGCCTGCTGGAGGCCCAGCGCCTGGAGCAGCGCACCCGCTACGATGTCGAGATGCTGGAAGCCACCGGCTCCTGCCAGGGCATCGAGAACTATTCGCGCTACCTGACCGGCCGCGATCCCGGCGATCCGCCGCCGACGCTGTTCGAATACGTCCCTGACAACGCCATCGTCTTCATCGACGAAAGCCATGTCACCGTGCCGCAGATCGGCGGCATGTACCGCGGCGACTTCCGCCGCAAGGCGACGCTGGCCGAATACGGCTTCCGCCTGCCCTCCTGCATGGACAACCGCCCGCTCCGCTTCGAGGAATGGGATGCGATGCGCCCGGATACGATCGCCGTATCGGCGACGCCAGGCGGCTGGGAGATGGATCAGTCCGGCGGCGTCTTCGCCGAACAGGTCATCCGCCCGACCGGCCTCATCGATCCGCCCGTCGAAGTCCGCTCCGCCCGCAGCCAGGTGGACGACGTGCTCGGCGAAATCCGCGAGACTGCCGCCAAGGGCTACCGCACCCTCTGCACCGTGCTGACCAAGCGCATGGCCGAGGACCTGACCGAATACCTGCATGAACAGGGCGTGCGCGTCCGCTACATGCACTCGGATATCGACACGCTGGAGCGCATCGAGATCATCCGCGACCTGCGTCTCGGCGCCTTCGATGTCCTCGTCGGCATCAACCTGCTGCGCGAAGGCCTCGACATTCCCGAATGCGGCTTCGTCGCCATTCTCGACGCCGACAAGGAAGGTTTCCTGCGCTCCGAGACCTCGCTGATCCAGACCATCGGCCGTGCCGCGCGTAACGTCGACGGCAAGGTCATCCTCTATGCCGACAACATCACCGGCTCGATGCAGCGCGCCATGGACGAGACCGCGCGGCGCCGCGAAAAGCAGATGGCCTACAATACCGAACACGGCATCACGCCAGAGAGCGTCAAGGCCCGCATCTCCGACATCCTCGACTCGGTCTACGAACGCGACCACGTCCGCGCCGACATTTCGGGCGTCAATGGCAAGGGCTTCGCCGACGGCGGCAACCTCGTCGGCAACAACCTGCAGGCCCATCTCAACGCGCTGGAAAAATCCATGCGCGACGCCGCCGCCGACCTCGACTTCGAAAAAGCCGCCCGCCTGCGCGACGAAATCAAACGCCTCAAGGCCGCCGAACTCGCCGTCATGGACGACCCGATGGCCCGCGAGGAAGCCAAGTCGATGGAAGCCGGCAAGCGGGATGCTTCGAGGCTTCGTTCGACGGCACCAAAGCCGGAAAGTGGAGCGAGCGGCCGCAACGAGTCGATCTCCCCACCCGTGGGGGAGATGGCCGGCAGGCCAGAGGGGGGCGATCTTGCTCCGACCTCCCTCTTCCGCCGCAACGACCTCGACGAAATGACCGTCGGCCGCACGGAAAAGCCTGTATCAGGCACGCTGCCGGAAAAGCCCGACGCATCGAAGAGCACAAAGCGGTTCTCGCCGCTGATGGAGGGGCAACCGGAGCGTGACGACCCGCGACCGCTGGTGCGCGGCAAGACGGGGGTTGGGAGCTATGAGGATCCGGGCGAGCAGAAGCGTAAGAGCCGGACGAAGGGCAAGACCGGGCGGCCGGGGCGGTGACAAACGCCTTCGCCAAGTCGCAAGAGCGGGATAACGATGAAAATAAATCCAGCATAGGTTGACTTAATCGAAACGAAAGATACCGTCGCGAGATACTTTTAGGACGGATCATTTCAATGGGTGAACTTTCAAAGAAGATTGGCGACGATGGTGAGAAGTTAATTCGAAACTTTCTCGCTATGATCGGGTGGGAGCGCGCGCTAGAGAATATCAGTATCGCGTGTATGAGGCCTCAGAAACACGCGACAGAAAACCAGATAAAAGGTCGCCAGACGCATGGCATTGATTTGCTTTTCCCGCAAAAGAAGCAGCTAGAAGACTTTCGCGCCGAGCACGTGATTATGTCAGTTAAGTTTAGTCAGAAGGCCTATCCCAAAAGCCCATCTTCGACATTCAAGGGTTACATCACGGACTTAGCGCACACTATCGAGTGCTACAAAAATTCCGACGCCCATCGAGAATCTCTTCGGGGGCTTACGGATACAAAGGAAGTCAATTCCGAGTCCTTTGTTGGAGTATTATTTTGGCTTACGTCAGAAAAATCTTCCGACCAAGATATTATTTCAAAAATTTCTAATGCAAATATTCCATCATCTCTGAAATTTGAAACCATACAAGTAGTGGATAACAACAGAGCGCAATTCATATACAATTCTCTGGCTGCAGCAAAAAGAATTTTCCCTACCGACAACATTAGTTTCAATTATACGAGATACTCTGACAATTTCACCGATAGAAATATACCGACGCACGGCCTGTCGATGCCTTCAGAGTTTTTCGGAATTAGGTAGCAACTGCCACCAGACTCTCTGCCATTGAACTCTTAGGATCGACGCGATCCTAAAGGAGTGGTTGCGTATGGTTCTTGTTGCGGATGAATTGAAGAGAAAGCGGGCAGATCTCGGCGCGCAGATTGAAGAGCTGAGAATCCAGATTGCCGCGCTGGAGCAGCAGCAGATCGCTTTCGATCTCGTCATTCGAACCTACGAATCCGACTACATGCCCGATACATCAGGCACAGTTCGCCGCTCGAAGCGGGCAACTCCCAGTCCCAACAGCATTACCCAGCTCTTCAAGGGCTTTGATCGGCGAAGCTTTGTCCTGAGAACTCTACGCACGGCTGAACGACCGATGTCTACAGCAGACTTCGCTCGCGTCTTCGCGACCGAAACGGGCCTTGCGGAAGACGATGCCAGACTGGGCCAGATCGGTAGCCGCTTTTCTCAGGTTCTTGATCAGCTCGCGAAGGCCAACCGCATCAGGCGGGCCGGAATGATCGACGGGCGCCGCTACCAGTGGGAGGTCGCGGCCTAACCCGGCTACGCATCAGGGCTTTCGCCGCCCTTCCAAACGAGATCTGGCGGATGGTTCCCCTGCCAGTAGCCGCACAGGTTTCTTGATGTCGGCCTCGAGAGCCCCTTGTAGATCATGCCCCAGAGCTGCATGCCGTTGTCGACGCGACGGTTGTCTTCGCGCCAGGCCATCTCAGCCGCGTACCAGTCGAAATACCTGACCGAGAAGCGATGATGGATGCCTACGTAGGCGCGCTGGATACGGCTGAAGAAGCTCTCGACGTGGTTCGTGTTGACCCCGCCCTTCGCCTGATATTCCTCGCTGTGGTTGACCCGGTGGAGTTCCTGCAGGCCTTCGAGATCATCGTAGCTGAAATGCTCGTCTGCGTGCAGGCGAGACCCCCTACGGACGTGCTTCCTGACCATCTCCCATGCCTCGTTGGAATCCTCGCTCCGGATGACGCGCGTCAGCGTCTGCTCTCTGCCGCGGCCGAACGGCGACTTCTCGCGCATCGTCAGGATTGTCAGGCGCTTGTTGTTCTGGTTCTCGGCTCGTCGTCGATCGACGCGATCTGCCTTTCGGTTCTCCGGCTTGATGTGGCCGCCCGCGTATTTGCCGTCGATATGAATCTCGCCCTCGAGCATCATGTCCAAGCGCCTCGACGAGATCGCCTCGCGCATTTTCATGAGAATGACCCAGGCCGTCTTGTACTGGACGCCCAGCTCGCGAGAGAGCTGCAGAGCGCTCTTGCCCTTGACCGAGTTCACCGAGAACCACAGCGCCGTCAGGATGTCGAGAAAGGGCATCTTCCGGAAGGCGAAGACCGTCCCGGTGGTGACAGAGAATTCCCGGCGGCATGCTTGGCACTTGAAGCGTTTGCGGCGGATCTCCCAGCAGCTCTTGTTACTGCAACGCACGCACTCCGGCTTCCCGTGGCTGTCCGGCCACCGGAGGAAGCAAAAGACCTTGTAGGCTTTTTCCTCGTCGAACGTCCTGAGGTTCTTAAACGTGAAGGTGCGGCAATAGGGCGAGAGCAGGAAGTGCTGGTTGCCCCAATATTTCTACCCTCCGAAGTGCCTCCAGTTCAGAGGAGATAGAGGGCTGCGACGGACTGGTGGCGGGAAGGTTGATTGGCATGTTCGGTCCCTTGGTGATTACGCGATACGACAGGGCACCGCCGGGGTCGGCGGGCAGAAAATCAGCGTTGTCGTATGTCTATGGGCCTGAACATGCCGCGGACCCTACCAGGCTCGTAGCGAAGAGTCGATCGGATTCTTCTCGCGCTAGCGTCCCGCTCTAGGGAGCTGGTGGCAGTTGCTACCTAATTCCGGAAAAATCACATATCGAAAGAGTCGGTAGTTGTAAGTATGAAATTTTCCGACTTCTCAAATAAAAACAGAATAAAATTCTTAAAAATAATAATACAACAACGCACCAGCCCAGAACTAGCTTTTGCTGACTTAAAAGAACTAGGAATGAGACCGGCAGAAGATTTGAGCCTACCAGAAAATATAAAATGGATGGAGGAGCATTTTAAAGCAATGGATTTCAGAGGCAACAAGATGCACGCATCTGTATTCCTCAAAGATGAGTCAATCCACGAATACCTGGAAGTATATAGTATGCAAGCCGTTGCATCTTTCAGCTACGTTGACTGCGAGGGCGAGTGTGAAATCGTATGCGAATTTCCAGATTTAATTGCCAAGCAACGTAGAGACGCTGAGCTAATCGTCAGCGTAGACAAGGTACGTCTGGACAAGGCGGACGACTCGGTGAGAGTTTCAAATATAAAAGAAAGAATATTGGAAGTAATAAATCGTGACAAGCTTTCGGCGTATAGAGACTTAGCAGCGACGAACGCATGAGTTTTTGGAGGGAGGCGCGCCGCTAGCTGGCAGTAGATACAAAATTAGGGGCCAGTTTAGTGTAATCGTCATGCGGCCGCTACTCCGCAGCCTCCCCCCGCCTCACCTCAACCTCACTCCCCCGCTCCGCCACCATCACCAACGCCTCCAGCTCATAACTATACCCCTCGATCATCTGATACGCATGCTCGATCGCTTCGATCTGACCCTGCGCCTTCTGGATCGCGTCGGTGATCGACTGGCTCCGCGCCCGCAGCATCGAGCCGAGGACGTCGGTTTCGGGGCGGCGGCCGAGGCGGTCGATATGCTGGCGCACGCGGTTGCGGTGGCGTTCCAGTTCCAGGATGTGGAAGCGGTTCTTGACGATGTCGTCGGAGAGTTTGCGGCGGATGGCGGCGACGGGGTCGAAGCTGCCGGGTTCGCGCTCGTCGAGGATGATGTCGTTGACGAGCTTTTCCAGCATCAGCACGCCCTCAATATCCTTCGGGTCGGCGAGCTGCGGATCATAGCCGGTATCGTCATAGACGCGGCGGCGCACCGGGTCCTTCAGGAGATCATAGGCGGCCTGCAGCCTGCCGAAATGCTCGGCATCGCCGCCGGCATCGGGATGCGCGGTCTTGGCGGCCTTGCGCCAGGCGCTGCGGATCGCCTGCTCGCCTGCATCGCGGTCAATTCCGAGCATCACATAGGGATCGATCAAACCGCCCACCTCTTCCGCATTCGCATTCCCGCAGCGCGTCTATTCCGGCCGATGTCTCCGGCCGGTGACGCCCTGCAGCATCCTTGTTTCAGACCTACGCGCTTGCCCCGGCTGCATCAAGCCCCGGCCGCGCCGGCCCACATTATTCCGCCGGTCGGGACGAAATTGTGAACTCGCCGCCATTTTCATGGGGAAAGCGCGACGGCGGGCCGGTGTCGCATCCGGATTTTGCCGCTCGCTTTCCGGGCTTTTGTTCTGTATAGCACCCTCGTTCCCGGCGGTTGCGCTTCGCGCCCCGCCTTCCCATCCCTGATGGGCCAGATTGTGGCGGGACGGCAGCGAAACAGGATCGAGACGGCATGGCGGCGCAAGGCGGCGGGACATCTTTGGCTGAAGGCAAGGCGCATTATTCCAATGGGCCTGTCTTTGCCGTGGCGCCGATGATCGACTGGACCGATCGTCATTGCCGCTATTTTCACCGCCAGATCAGCCACAATGCCCTCCTCTATACCGAGATGGTCGTCGCCGACGCGATCATTCATGGGCCGCGCGAACGGCTGCTCTCCTTCGATGCCGCCGAACATCCGATCGCGCTGCAGCTTGGCGGCTCCGATCCGGCAAAGCTCGCCGAGGCCGTCAGGATCGCCGCGCCCTATGGCTATGACGAGATCAATCTCAATGTCGGCTGCCCCTCCGACCGCGTGCAATCCGGCACGTTCGGCGCCTGCCTGATGCTGACGCCCGAAGTGGTGGCGGACTGCGTGCGTGCCATGAAGGCGGTGTCCTCGGTGCCCGTTACCGTCAAGTGCCGCATCGGCGTCGACGAGCAGGATCCGGAAGCCGCCCTGCCCGATCTCGTCACACGCGTGCTCGATGCCGGCGCCGATGCGATCTGGATCCATGCCCGCAAGGCCTGGCTGAAGGGTCTGAGCCCGAAGGAAAACCGCGAGATCCCGCCGCTCGACTATTCGATGGTCTATCGCATGAAGGAGCGCTGGCCCGGCGTCTTCATCGGCATCAATGGCGGCATCCAGACGCTGGATGAAGCGCAGGCGCATCTCGCGCATGTCGATGGCGTCATGCTCGGCCGCGCCGCCTATCAGAATGCGGCGATCCTGGCCGATGTCGACCAGCGCTTCTATGGCGCACCGGCCAAGGAGATGGATTGGGACGCCTTGCGCGACCGGATGATGGCCTATGCCGCTGCTCATATCGACAATGGCGGCCGCCTGCAGCATATCGCCCGCCACATGGTCGGCCTGTTCACCGGCCTGCCGGGCGCACGCCGCTACCGCCAGATCCTGTCGACCGATGCGACGAAGCCCGGCGCCGGCCCCGATGTCATCGCCGCAGCCTTCGCCGCCGTCGATCTCTCCGCCGCACCGGCGGAAGCGCTCAGCGCCTGATGTCGCACGACAGCCCAAACGAAAAACGGCGCCCCTGGAGGCGCCGTTCTCATTCCTGCCGGAAGGCAGAAATCGAATTAGTTAGCCGAGATGTTGACGGCCTTCGGGCCCTTGCCCATGCGATCCGGCTCGGTGTCGAACGTGACCTGCTGGCCTTCGCGCAGCGACTGGATGCCGGAAGCCTGGAGAGCGGAGATGTGGACGAATACGTCCTTAGCGCCGCCTTCCGGAGTGATGAAACCAAAACCCTTGTCCTGGTTGAAGAATTTTACGGTGCCCTTGGTGGCCATGTGGGATAGTCCTTTTCCCTTAGTCTTGTCTTAGTATCCGCCCCCTCGAGAGGAAGCGGACGGCTTTAGCTTTCGTCCCGAAACCGGGCGCGAAGGGTCAGTCGGAGAAGTCACGTACGGGGAAAGAACGTCTACGAAGCGGTTTCTAGCCGCTCTGCCACCCTTGCGGGAGGGCTACCACATCTGTCCAGTCACCGGCATGCTAATGCCCGAGTACTGCATGACGTGACAGCATTCGGGAAAAAAAGCAAGCGGCAATATTGTGGCATGCTCATGAGCAAGGCCGGAAATGCCAAAGATTCAGATACTTGACCAATGGTAACACTCCACAGCCACTGCTGTTTCAAAACGGGATTCCGTGCCGGAAAAGGACCCGTCGTTACCCGGCGATCAGAAGCAGCACATAAGCGATGACGGTGACCATCAGTCCGCGAAACGCGAGTGTGACGCAACGATACTTGCCGCGCGCAATGGTGGAGAGAATATCGGCATTGTCGAGATATTCGGCGAAGAGATAACGCTCGTCGCGCCGTGCCGCCGCGTCCCAGAAGAGCTGCCGGTGCTCGCCCCAGGTGCCCCAGAATAGCGAGGTGGACTTGGTGAGATGGCGCGGCAGCACCACCAGGATCGCCGACAGGATCGAGAAGACGGACGCCGCTGCAAGCAGACCGGAGAACAGAATGTGCTGCAGGTTTCCGTCCGCATAGCGCGTCCATGTAAAGACCGCGCGTACCTCGCTGGAGCTGACGAGAAAGGCAAGCATGAAGGTGAAGATGTAAGCCGCCTTCTGATCGGATATCTTGATCTGATCGTAGAAGATGTCGTTTATCTTCTTGATATGATCGAAATATTCCGATCCGATATCCCCTGTCGAAGGATCGCTCATCATCAGTTCAGTCGCACTTTCGAAATCCGCCACGCACTTAACTCCGCCGCAAAGTGTTTCCCTGATATTACACTTCACAACCAAAGCAATAGCATAAGTAGAACTCTGCTTGACTTTTGGCGGCACCAAAGACAAACGCTTTTCTATGAGGGGTAGATTTACGAATTCCATGTCCGCCGTGATGGCGTTGACTGTGGCAGCGTCTTTTGTTGCGCGGCCGGCAGCGGCCGACCCTGTTTTGCGCGCCGAACCGGCAGCCGGTTCCGTCATCGACCGCAAGATGGGCGAGGAAGTCCGCTTCGTCGATCTGTCGAACTGGCAAAACGTCGACCTGCACCAGGATCTGCTCGGCGGCGACGTGCTGCGCACCAATGCATCCGGCCAGCTCGCCATCCTCTTTGCCGACCGCACCCAGGTTCGCCTCGGCCGCAATTCGGCGCTGCAGGTCAAGAAGATGGCGCGCGACGGCGACACGATCCTCAACCTGCAATCCGGTACCATGTGGGCCCGCGCGCAGCGCGGCGGCACGGGGCTGACGGTCGAGACCCCGGCTGCGGCCGCCGCTATCCGCGGCACGGACTGGACGCTGACCGTCAAGGGCGACCAGACCTCGCTGATCGTGCTCGAGGGCCAGGTCGAGCTGAAGAACGACTATGGCAGCGTCCAGGTGGCGGAGGGCGAAGGCGCCGTCGCCACCATCGGCCAGGCGCCGCGCAAGCTCGTCATCGTCACGCCGGATGATCGCGAGCAGATGCTCTTCTACCTGACGCTGCGCAGCGGCTTCACCTTCATGCCCGCCTCGCCGCTTCCGGTGCAGAAGATGCGCAGCGAGCGCGGCCGCATCGAGGCCAAGGCGCCCGGCGCCCGCAACGCCGAGGACTGGCTGACGCTTGCCGAAGTGCAGCTCTCGCTCGATGGCCGCAGGAAAGCGCTGGAATCCCTGGCGCAGGCCCGCGCCTCCCGTCTCTCGGCCTCCCAGCGCGCCCGCGCCGATCTCATCGAGGCGCTGATCGCCGGCGCCGAGAAGCGCTATGACGATGCGGCGAAACTCTTTGCCAGCGCCGAACGCTCCCTCGATCCGCTGCGCCGCGGCATCGCCGCCTACGGCGGCTATTACGCCCGGTCGCTCCGCGATCCCTCCCGCAACGAGAAGCCGCCGGCGAGCGTCACCGGCCCCTACGCCGCGGTGATGAAGGCCTACACGGCCGGCTTCCTCGAAGACATCCCGGCAGCGATCGCCACGATGAAGCAGGCCGAAGCGCGCTATCCTGATGACTCGACGCTGCCGGCGCTGCGCGCCCAGCTCGCGCTGCTGATCAACGACCGCGTCCAGATGCAGGACGCAATCGCCCGCTCGCTGGCGATCGACCCGCAGGATCCGAACGCCCTTCAGGCCCGCGCCCGCATGCGCGCCGATTATCAGGGGGATCTCGAAGGCGCCCTCGCCGACTTGAACGCAGCGATCGAAGTGGCGCCCGGCTCATCGATGGCCTGGAACGACCTCGGTCTGCTGCAGGATGCCCGCGGCGCCTCGCGCGAAGCCGAAGCCGCGCTGAAGAAAGCAATCGAGCTCGATCGCGACGATCCGATCGGTCATGCCAATCTGGCAATTCTCTATCTCGATCAGTCACGGATGAAGGAAGCCAAGCGCGAAATCGACCTCGCGCTCGCCGCCGACCCGGCCTTCGACATCGCCCTTCTCGCCCGCGGCCGCTACTATCTGCAGATGGGCGAGATGGACAAGGCGATCGACGATCTCCTGGCGTCTTCGACGGCCAATCCGGCGCATTCGCAGGCGCAGCTTATGCTCGCCGCCGGCCACTACGAAAAGGGCGACCGCGTCCTCTCCGAACAGGCGCTCGACAATGCCGACCGGCTGGACAAGAACGATCCGGTAATCTCGTCATTCCGCACCGCCGTCGCGATCGACGATTACGATCCGGATGGCGCGCTTGAGAATGCCCAGGAATTCCTGCGCCGCTCCAAGGCCCGCGGCGGCCACTACGGCTCGCTCGGCGCCAATCAGGATGCCGGCTCGACGCTGAACAACGCCTTCCGCCTGCGCGGCCTCAACGCCTGGGGCCGCTATTACGGCGATGCGGTCTTCGACCCCTTCGCCGGCAGCGGCTATGTCGACCAGTCGATCCGCGGCAACATCCGCCCCTTCGCCAATGCCGAAATCTTCGACGACGAGATCGATCTCTACAAGCTGAACTCGAACAGCTTCTCGGCGCTCTTGCAGGGTCTACTGCTCGATCCGCACATGCTGTCCGGCCGCTCCCGCTCTGCAAATCTTCTGCGCCGCCCGTTTCTGGAGGGCTCGCTTGGCGCGGGCTTCATCAATTCGGCTGGCGAGACGAAACCGACGGGTGAAGCGGAACTGCAGGGTTTTGCCAATGCCCCGTTCCCGGTGAGCGGGTATCTGAATCTGACGTGGGTGCAGACGCCGTATGGCGGCGATTATGGTCCGTTCCTGACCAGTCCCGCAGGTTTCGGTGGCCAAGGCAGCTTTGACGGAGACATTCGTAATCTGTCCGGCAACGGATATTTGACGGCCACCCCCAATCCAGATGACCGCTTTGTTCTTTACGCCAATCACTCCGACAGCCGGCTCGATCAGTTAATCAGCTTCCCCACTGTGGGCTACACCGAGAGCGACGACATCGATACGAAGTCAACGGCGGCCGGCCTGGGCTGGAGCCACACATTCGGCTATCGGAATGTCGTCAATGCCGCATTCTTCTACACGAGTGCCGAACAGAACGTTGAACAGGAGCTCGTCGCTCCACCGCTAGTGCGCATAGCCGACAGCGTACAGCGCAACTATGTGGCAGCGATCAATCATCTCTATGGCGTCGAAGATCTGACCTGGCGCTACGGCATCGAGGGCGGCTTTGCCGATATCAACGCTACCGATTCACTTCTCGGCACTTCGGTCGATGAACGGATCGGCATCGGTCGTGTCTATGTCGATCTGCTTCATGAGATTACCCCAAGCCTCAAGGCCGAGTACGCGCTTTTCGGCACAGTGATGGACGGCGGCTCGACAGATGTCGCGAGGCTCGAGCCGCGTTTCGGCGTCGCCTGGGCACCGCTCGACGGTCAATGGCTGCGAGCGGCCTTCATGCGCCAGAGCTACGACATGGGCTCCCCGACCTTGTCACCGATCGGTGTCGTCGGCATCCAGTCCAATCAACCCTATTCCGGCATTGACGGCTATACGGACACGATCGCGCTCCAATGGGATGCTCAGTGGACCGATCGGCTGTTCACCAGCATCGAATACCAACATCAGGAAATTCGCGACCTCGATCTGGCCTATCCGGTAGCGGGTCCCTTTCTGCCCTATCTGCCTGGTGGCCTCACCATCAGCAAAGCGAACATCGATCGTGTCAGCGCAACAGCCAACGTTGCGCTCGCCTACGGCTTCGGCGTTTCCGCGACTGTCGCCTATTCCCACTCCACGAATGAAGATACGGGCAGCGCCGGCTTCGGTGATGCCCTGCCCTACATTCCCGAGAGGAGCGGTCAGCTCGCCCTCACCTGGGTCAACGAAGCGAACGTCAAGGCGACGGTCGCGGCAAACTACATCGGTGAACGCCAGGGCGACGGCGGCCTCGGTGGCGCAGATCGCCTTGACGACTACTGGACCCTCGACGCCAATCTCATATGGGAACCGCTCGACAAGCGTTTCGCCCTCGAAGCGTCTGCCTTCAATCTTCTCGACGAGGATTTCGAGGTTGCGCCCGGCGTGCCGGGCTGGGGGCGTGCGGTCAAGGGCAGCCTGAAGATCCGCTTCTGATGCGCTCCAATCCCCGCCAGTCCATCCGCGCTCCCGGCTGGCCGTTCAGCAGCCGGCCGGTCAGGCTTGCCGTGCTGGTGCTGGCGACGCTGGTGGCGATTTCGTTTCTGTCGCGGCTGCCGGCCTGGTCGCTGCTCGAACTCCGGAGCTTCGACTATCTCTCGACCGTCGATGATCCTCTTCCGCCCGAGGACGCGCCCGTCATCGTCGCGATCGACGAACCGGCGCTGGCGCAGATCAACGCCCAATGGCCCTGGCCGCGCCGCCTGCACGCCGACCTGATCAAGGCACTGCGGGCCGCCGGCGCCAAGGCGATCGGCCTCGACATCATCATGGCCGAGCCCTCTTCTCCCGAGAATGACACGGCGGTCACTGCAGCCTCTGCACCCGATCTGGTGCTTGCCGGTGATGAAACGCTGATCCAGGCGCCGCAGGCCGATCAGCTGATCCGCACCACCCCGATGCCGCAGTTCACGGCCGCCGGTGCCAGAACCGGCATCGCCTCGATCGAGCTTAGCGGCGACGGCACCTTCCGCACCATTCCCGCCTATCGCGACGGCTTTGCCGTGATGCTGGCGGCCGCCGCGGGAAAGGCGGCCGCGATGCCGCCCGCGGGCGCAATGATCCAGTCCTTCGGCCCGGCCCGCAGCTATCCGACGGTCTCCTATTATCAGGCGCTCGATCCGCCGACTTTCCTGCCCCTAATTTCTTCAGGAATCGCGTTGTGCTCGTCGGTCTCAGCCTGCAGAACGCGCCCGAGATCGACAAGGGCGGCGCCGATACCTTTGCGACACCCTATACCGTCCACACCGGCAAGCTGGTGGCTGGCGTCGAGATCCAGGCAACGATCTACGACAATATCGTCCATCGCTTCTATATCGCCAGGGGCGCGCTGCCGCTGGTGGCACTGGCGATCCTCGTCGCGGCGATCCTCGCGGCGGCAACGGTCTGGCGCTCCACCAGCTGGCTGACGCTCGCAGCCGCGATTGCCGCGATCGGTGTCTTCGCTGCCGCAAGCTTCGCCGGCATCCGCTTCGGCCATGTCTTCGTCTCGCCACTCGGCCCGTCGATCGCCTATATCGCCGTCGCCTTCGGCCAGGCTGCCTTCGACTTCGCCGAGGAGCGGCGCAACAAGCAGCAGATCACCCGCGCCTTCTCGCAATATATCTCGCCGGAACTCGTCAAGCGGCTGACGGAAGACCCCTCGCAGCTGAAGCTCGGTGGCGAGCGGCGCACGCTCTCGGTGCTGTTTTCGGATGTGCGCGGCTTCACGACCATCGCCGAGACGATGAAGGACGATCCGGAGCAGCTGACGACGCTGATCAACCGGCTGCTGACGCCGCTGTCCGAAGTGGTGATCAACCATGGCGGCACGATCGACAAATATATGGGCGATTGCATCATGGCCTTCTGGAACGCGCCGCTCGACGATCCCGATCATGCCATGCATGCCGTCACCGCATCGCTGGCGATGCAGGAGGAGATCACCAAGCTCAATCGCGAGCTGGAAACCGAAGCCAAGGCCTTTGGTACGCCGCTGCATGTGCTGAAGATGGGCGTCGGCATCAATACCGGCGAATGCGTCGTCGGCAATATGGGCTCCACCCGCCGCTTCGACTATTCCTGCCTCGGCGACAGCGTCAACCTCGCCTCACGGCTGGAGGGCGCCTCGAAGAATTATGGCGTCGCGCTTCTGCTCGGCGAGACCACGGCATTCCTGGTCAGCGGCAGATACACGATCGCCGAGCTCGACCGCGTCATCGTCAAGGGCAAGACCGTCCCTGCCCCTGTCTTCACCATTCTGCACCGGGCCAATGACGATGCGCTCGCCGCCCACGCACTGTTCCTGCAGGCGAAATATGCCGGCGAACTGGTCGAGGACGATCCCCGCTTCGACGTGATGGCGGCGATGATCCCGGAACTTTCGGGCTATTACGCCGTCATGCGCCACGATGCGGCACAGGACCGATAATCGCGCCAGCGTCCTTTCCCTGCGTCACCTTTTACGTCTAAGATCACCGCACCGATAACAGCAAGAGCATGCCATGTCCGCCGATCTCCAGACCGTCATCCCCGTCCCACAGCCCGTTCTGCTTCCCGTCGAAGGCAGCGCCGATTTCTTCCCCGTGCGCCGCGTCTATTGCGTTGGCCGCAACTATGCCGACCATGCGATCGAGATGGGGCATGACCCGAGCCGCGAGCCGCCGTTCTTCTTCCAGAAGAACCCGGACAATCTGCTGCCCGCCGGAAAGCCCTTTCCCTATCCGCCGCTCTCCGAAGATGTGCATTACGAAGCCGAATGCGTGATCTTCCTGAAGGAAGGCGGCGAGAACATTCCGGTCGAGAAGGCGCTTGACTGCATCTATGGCTACGCGATCGGCATCGATTTCACCCGCCGCGACCTGCAGGCCGTCGCCAAGAAGATGGGCCGCCCGTGGGAAGTCGCGAAGGCCTTTGAATTCTCCGCACCGGTCTCGCCGATCGTCCCCGCCGATGAGCTCGGCCATCCCACAAGCGGCCGCATCTGGCTCGATCACAATGGCAAGCGCGTCCAGGAAGGCGATCTCAACCAGATGATCTGGAAGGTGCCGGAGATCATCGCCGAGCTCTCGAAGCTCTTCATCCTGGCGCCCGGCGACGTAATCATGACCGGCACGCCCGCCGGCGTCGGCGCCGTCGTAAAGGGCGATACCGTCGAATGCGGTATCGATGGCATCGCCACGCTTACCGTCACCGTCAGCTGAGGAATTGCCATGCCGGTCTATGCGCTCGGAGGATTGAAGCCACGCCTTCCCGCAAGCGGTCTTTACTGGATCGCTCCGGATGCGCATGTGATCGGTGACGTCGAGGTTGGCGAAGGCGTCGGCATCTGGTTCGGCGCGGTGTTGCGCGGCGACAACGAGCCGATCGTTGTCGGCCGCAACACCAATATCCAGGAAGGCGCGATGTTGCATACCGATCCCGGCGCGCCCGTGACAATCGGCGCAGGCTGCACCATCGGCCACCACGCCATCGTCCACGGCTGCACGATCGGCGACAACGCGCTGATCGGCATGGGTGCGACCGTGCTGAATGGCGCGAAGATCGGCAACAACTGCCTGGTCGGCGCCAATGCACTTGTCACCGAGGGCAAGGAATTCCCCGACGGCTCGCTGATCGCCGGCTCCCCCGCCCGCGTCATCCGCACACTGGATGAAAAGGCGATCGAGGGGCTGAAGCGCTCGGCGGAGAAATACGTGTCGAACTGGCAAAGGTTCGCGCGGGATCTCAGGCGACTAGACTAAGGGATTACGGCCAGAAATCCCCTCCAGGTTGAAAGGCAGCCCGTCGATATCTAGAATACGATCGTCTGGGGAGGATCGGATGGCCGTTTACATCATTTCATTCGCTTTGAGTTTTGCCGTCATCATAGGCCTGAACTTCGCCTTCTCGGCGGACGGCAACTGGAGCCATTGGCTCTACATGTTTGCCATCGTCGTTGCCTTCCAGCTGATCATGCGCGTCTTCGCCCGGCGGCAGGCCAAGGACGGCAAGAGCAAGCAGCAGTAACGCTGCTGCCCGGCATTTCACGAAGCCTAGGCGGCGCAGCTCTCGCAAACGCCGCGGATCTCGATCGTCGTCTTCTCGGCCTTGAACTTCTTGGCGCGCATCCGGTCCATCAGCCGGTGATCGACCTCGTGGTCGTGGAATTCGATCACCTGGCCGCAGCTTTCGCAGATGGCGAAGGCGACGGTGCCGTGGTTGTGGCAGTTCTCGTCCGGATGGGCGCAGACGACGAAGGAGTTGATGCTTTCCAGCCGGTGGACGACGCCATACTCGAGCAGCTTGTCGAGCGCCCGATAGACCTGCAACGGCGCGCGAAAGCCGTGATCCCTGAGCTTGTCGAGGATCGTGTAGGCGCTGAGCGGCCCTTCGGATTTTTCTAGGACGTCATAGACCAGAGCCTGGTTCTTGGTCAGCTGCGGCGTGTTCATGTGCCTTGTCCTTGCGCTTGTCTGCGTCCCAGCCGCGGCAGCAGGCTGAGGATGAAGAGGATGAGTGCCGCCACCACGATCGACGGGCCGGAAGGCGTGTCATAGGTCAGCGAGCCGAACAGCCCGCCGACCACGGCAACGGCGCCGATCAGCGATGCCAGAACGGCCATAATCTCCGGTGTCGGCGAAAAGCGGCGGGCGGCCGCGGCCGGAATGATCAGCAGCGAGGTGATCAGCATGATCCCGACGATCTTCATGGCGATGGCGATAACGACCGCCATCAGCAGCATGAAAAACAGCCGCGCCCTCTCGGGCTGCATGCCCTCGGCCTCGGCAAGCTCGGGATTGACGGTGGAGGCAAGCAGCGGCCGCCACAGCCAGGCGATTGCCGCGACGACGAAGATGCCGCCGCCCCAGATGACCGCGATATCACTCTTGGAGACGGCCAGGATATCGCCGAACAGGAAGGCGATAAGATCGATGCGCACCCAGGTCATGAAGGCGACCATGACGAGGCCGATCGCCAGCGTCGCATGCGAGAGAATGCCGAGCAGCGCATCGGCCGACAGCGCCTGGCGCTTCTGCAGGAGAAGCAGCAGGATCGAGACGGTGGCCGCCACGCCGAAGACGGCGAGCGTCAGGTTGAACTGGAAGAGCAGCGACAGCGCCACGCCGAGCAGCGCCGAATGGGCGATCGTGTCGCCGAAATAGGCCATCCGCCGCCAGATGATGAAGCAGCCAAGCGGCCCGGTGGTCAGCGCCAGACCGACGCCGGCGAGGATCGCACGGACGAAGAAATCGTCAAGCATGGCGCTCCCCCGCATGGTGATGATGGTGATCGTGCCCGTCGTGGTCATGGTCATGACCGTGCGGGTGATCATGATCGTGGTGATGACCATCCTCCGGATGGCAGTGATCGGTCACCGTTCCATCGGCATGCTGGACGCGGCCGTCGGGCAAATGCGTATGGTCGTGATGGTGGCTATAGACGGCAAGCGTCTGCGCCGCGCGGCTGCCGAACAGCCGCACATATTCCGGGCTCTGGCTGACGGCCTGCGGCGTGCCGCGGCAGCAGACGTGGCCGTTGAGGCAGATGACCGTATCGGTCTCGGCCATGACGACATGGAGGTCGTGCGAGATCAGCAGGATGCCGCAGCCGGTATTGTTTCGGATCTGCTTGATCAGGTCGTAGAGCGCTATCTCGCCGGAGAAATCGACGCCCTGCACCGGTTCGTCGAGCACCAGCAGATCGGGCTTGCGGGCAATGGCGCGGGCCATCAGGGCGCGCTGGAATTCGCCGCCCGAGAGGTGCTGCACCTCAGCATCGAGCATATGCGCCATGCCGGCCGCCTCGAGCGCCGTCATCATTTCCTTGTCGGCGAGCGGCCCCGTCAGCGTCATCAGCCGGCGCACGGTGAGCGGCAGCGTCCAGTCGACCGCCAGCTTCTGCGGCACATAGCCGACCTTGAGGCCGGACAGACGCTCGACCGTCCCCTCATCCGGCTTCAACACGCCGATGGCCGCCTTGGCGCTCGTCGATTTGCCGGAGCCGTTCGGGCCGATCAGCGTCACGATCTCGCCCGGCGAAACCGAGAAATCGACGCCGCGGACCAGCCAGCGCCCGTTGCGCCTGATGCCGACATTGTTGAGGGAAACCAGCGGCTTCGCCCCTGTATTGGCGGGAGATAACATAATTTTCCTGATGTGCTGTTGCGTCATGCTATCGCACACGTTATAGCATTACGCAATTGATGTAATAACATAACAAACGCTATTCAAGCGGAGCGTGCACATGAAACTGGCCGCCGGCCTCTCCCTCGCCCTTCCGGCCCTGCTTCTGGCGGGCGCAACCCAGGCCGCCGATGCGCCTGTCGTCGTCACCTCGATCAAGCCTGTCCATTCGCTGGTCGCCTCGATCATGCAGGGCGTCGGCACGCCGGAGCTGATCGTCGATGGCGCGGCCTCCCCGCATACCTACAGCATGAAGCCCTCGAATGCGCGCACGCTGCAGGACGCCAAGGTGGTGTTCTGGGTCGGTCCCGGCCTCGAGGCCTTTCTGCAAAAGCCGCTTGAATCGCTGGGCTCCGATGCCAGCATTGCCGAGCTCGACGATGCGCCGGGCCTCACCAAGCTGAAATTCCGCGAAGGCGGCGCCTTCGAGCCGCATGACGATGGCGACGAGGCCGAAGCGCACGATCACGACCATGCGGAAGCCGCCGGTCACGACGATCACGGGCATGATCATGACCACGGCGAATTCGATACCCATCTCTGGCTCGATCCCGCCAATGCCAAGGCGATGGCCGCCGAGATCACCACGACGCTGGTTGCCGCCGATCCGGCCAACGCCCTGACCTACCAGGCCAATGCCAAGACGCTTGATGACAAGCTGGATGCCCTCGACAAGGAGCTGGCGGCCACCGTCGCACCGGTGAAGGACAAGCCCTTCATCGTCTTCCACGACGCCTACCAGTATTTCGAGCACCGCTACGGTATCAAGGTCGCCGGCTCGATCACCGTCAGCCCGGAAACCATCCCCGGCGCCGAGCGCGTTTCGGAGATCCACAAGAAGGTCGGCGAACTTGGCGCCACCTGCGTCTTCGCCGAGCCGCAATTCGAACCGCGCCTCGTCGATGTCGTCATCGAAGGCACCAAGGCGAAGTCGGGCGTTCTCGATCCGGAAGCCGCCACACTCGAGGCCGGCCCCGATCTCTACTTCACCCTGATGCGCGGCATCGCGGCCAACATGAAGGATTGCCTCAGCCGCGAGAGCTGAGCTTTCGAACACCGATGAGAGAGGCGAGCCCTTCCGCTCGCCTTTTTCAGATCGGCATATGTAATGGTATAACATTTATACGGAGATATCCATGGATAACAGGCTCCCCGTCACGGTCCTGTCCGGCTTCCTCGGCGCAGGCAAGACGACGCTGCTCAATCACGTCCTTTCCAATCGACAGGGCATGCGCGTCGCCGTCATCGTCAACGACATGAGCGAGGTGAATATCGATGCTGCGCTGGTGAGGGATGGCGGCGCCAACCTGTCGCGCACCGAGGAACAGCTGGTCGAGATGACCAACGGTTGCATCTGCTGCACGCTTCGCGACGACCTGCTGACCGAGGTCCGCCAGCTCGCCGAACAGGGCCGGTTCGATTACCTGCTGATCGAATCGACAGGTATTGCCGAGCCCCTGCCCGTCGCCACCACATTCGAGTTCCGCGATGAGGCCGGCGAAAGCCTTTCCGATCTCGCCCGGCTCGACACCATGGTCACCGTCGTCGATGCCGCCAATCTGCTGGCCGACTACGCCTCTACCGATTTCCTGGCCGATCGCGGCGAGACCGCCGGCGATGGCGACAACAGGACGATCGTCGATCTCCTGGTCGAGCAGATCGAATTCGCCGATGTCGTCATCCTCAACAAGACCGGCAGCGCAACGCCGGAGCAGCGCGATGCCGCCCGCATCATCATCACCGGGCTGAACCCGGATGCAAAGCTGATCGAGACGGATTTCGGCCGCGTCGAACTCACCGATGTCCTGGGCACCGGCCGCTTCGATATCGACAAGGCCGAGACCCACCCGCTCTGGTACAAGGAGCTGCACGGCTTCCGGGATCATGTGCCGGAGACCGAGGAATATGGCATCCGGTCCTTCGTCTATCGCGAGAAACGCCCTTTCCATCCGGGAAAACTGCAGGCCTTCCTCGACTGCCCCTGGCCGGGCGTCGTGCGCTCAAAAGGCTTCTTCTGGCTGGCAACCCGCCCGCATTATGTCGGCGAGATCAGCCAGGCCGGCGCCATCGTCCGCACCGGCAAGATGGGTCTGTGGTGGACGGCGGTGCCGAAGGAGCAGTGGCCGCGCGATCCCGGCTTCGAAAAGAACATTGCGCCCTATCTCGATCCTGTCTGGGGCGATCGCCGCCAGGAAATCGTCTTCATCGGCGCCGATCCGATGGACGAGGCCGAGATCCGCGCCGCGCTGGATGCATGTCTCGTCGATGCCGCGGATTTCACGCCCGAGAAATGGCGCGACCTTCCCGATCCCTTCGCCAGCTGGGCATTGCGCGCCGCATGAGCGAAAGAGCAAAGGCCTTCCGTTGCATCTGCGAGGAATGCGAACCGCTGCCGCCGATCCCCGGCCTCAGCATTCCCGAGCCGCAGCCAACCAATGCCAAGGCGCTGGCGGCGGCATTTCTCAAGGCAGCCATCGCGCGCAAGCCGGCTGCCGGTCAGGACAAATGAAAAAGGGCGGCATCGCTGCCGCCCCTTCTGTTTCATTCCCGCAACCGCTTAGCGGCCGGCAATGATGCTGGTGATGATGCCGGTGGCGACGCCGACCAGCAGGAAGTCGTTGTCGACCTTTACCCAGTGATAGCCGCGCGGCGGAGCCGACAGGCGGTAGCGGCGGTAGTCGCGAACGTCAGCCATGCGGCGACGCTCGGCGGCGGTGACGCGATGGCCCTTGGTCCAGCGGTACTTCTTGACGATGACCTGCTTGTGAACGTTCTTCTCGACGACCACAGGGCGGCGGTAATCGTTGGCGCTGGCTTCCGAAGCAACGATCGGCGACAGCAGGAAGGAGGCGGAGAGAAGAGCGGCGAAGAACTTTTTCATTGGGGTTTCCTCGTGTTGAACACGCCCCGAAATTACGTCCATAAAGATGAACCGAATCTGAAATTTTAATTAAACTTCTGTAATCCGGACAAAGGCTTATGCCGGATATCTAATGTAGCTTTCGCGGCGTCAGCGGCGCACGATTGCCATTGAGATGACGTCGAGATAGCGCCCGTCGATGCAGACGAAGTCCTTGCCGATCCCCTCCCGAACGAAGCCGACGCGCTCGTAAAGCCGGATGGCGCGGGCGTTATCGGCGTGGACGTTGAGCTCGATGCGTACCAGCCCCTTCGACTGGGCATCCTCAATCGTCGTCCTGATCAGCCGCTCGCCAAGCCCTCTGCCGCGAAACGCCGGCAGGATGCCCATGCCGAGCGCGCCGCCATGGGCATGGATAGGCTGCGCGTGGCGGCGGATATCGCACCAGCCGGCCACCGCGCCGTCGGCGATCGCCACGAATTGCGAATGGCCGTTGGCAATCATATCCCGTACGAAGGCCCGCGTGCTCTCGAGCGGCGGCGCCTCGAGGAAGGTCAAGTAGCGCCGCTCGCGGGCGACGGTATCGAGCGCTTGATGAAAGCCGTCGATATGCTGCTCGGCGATCGGGACGATGTCGATATCGTTCATTGTTCCCTCACAGCTCCTCGTAATTGAACCAGTCGAAATCGGCCGTCTTCGCCCTGCCCGACGTATCGAAGGCAAAGACGCCGGCAAAGGCGCCGGTAAACGAGCCATGCTCGCCGCGCCCGCCCTCGTCGGAAACGACGCCGGCATCGAGCTCGGGGCCCACAGGTTGCCAGGCCCCCATGCCCTCGGTCTGCCAGAAGAACTGCAACCCGTTCTCGCGAATTTCCATCGACAGCTGGACGCGGCCCTCGGCCGGCACGGCGGCACCACTGCCTGCCGGGAAGCTCAGCCGCCCATTCGGATAATCGCCATCGCAGGAGAGCACTGTCACGCAGCGCCCGAGCTTCTCATGCAGCGTCACCGCGACGGCATGGAACTTGTGGCGGTTATAGTAATGCGTCAGGCCCGCCACCTGCTGGTAGGTATCCGGCTGGAACTCGACGACCGTCTCGGCGCGGAAGCTGTGATGTTCCTGGCGGCGTGCCACCAGCGACTGCTCGAACCAGGAGCCGATGCTTTCGCGGGCGACCAGCCGGAGATGACCGGGCCGTTCCGTCAGATTGAAGATGCGCTGCGGCTCCGGCGTGCGCAGCCACTGGAAATCGGCTGGCAGCTTGCCGCCGTCGAAACTGTACTCGGTGCGAACGGGCTTTTCGGCAAGCGTCGCGCCATTCAGGCCGGGAACCTCGACATCGGGCACGACGGTGCCGTTTTCGAGATAGAGCCAGCCATCCTCCTTCCACACGCATTTCTGCAGCGCCGTCTCCCGCCCAAGCGTGCAGCGCCGCTTCGGCGGCATCGGCCGCCCGCAGAGATGGGTGTGATAGACCTGCCCATCCGGCGTCTCGACATATTGCCCATGCCCTGCCCGCTGCAGCACGGCGCCCGGCTGGTCCTTGGAGGTGATCAGGTGCATGTCCGGATGCATCTCATAAGGACCATCGATGCTGCGCGAGCGCGCCATCGTCACGGCATGGTCGTAGCCCGTGCCGCCCTCGGCGGTGGTGAGATAATAATAGCCGTTCTTTCGGAAGAGATGCGGCCCCTCGACGAGCCCCAGCGGGCTGCCGGCAAAGATGTTCTTGATCGGCCCGACGAGCGAGCGCGTCTTCGCGTCCCATTCCTGCAGCAGGATGCCGTCGAAGGCCGGTGATTTCGGCGCCCCGCCGTAGCTCTCGGTCCGGTGGTTCCACTGCATGTTGACGAACCACTTGCGGCCGTCCTCATCATGAAACAGCGACGGGTCGAAGCCGGAAGAATTCACATAAACAGGCTCGGACCACTCGCCGTCGATCGTCGGCGACGTGACGATGTAATTATGCGCATCCTTGAAGTTGCCGTCGAAGCGCTTGACGTCGGTGTAGACGAGCCAGAACAACCCGTCAGCATAGGAAAGACAGGGCGCCCAGACACCGCAGCTGTCGGGGTTGCCACGCATGTCGAGCTGCGACTTGCGCTCCAGCGGGCGGCGCACCAGCGTCCAGTTCACCAGATCGCGCGAATGATGGATCTGCACGCCCGGATACCACTCGAAGGTCGACGTCGCGATGTAATAGTCCTCGCCGACACGGCAGATCGACGGGTCCGGATTGAAACCGGGCAGAATGGGATTGCGGATCATGGCGGCTCCTCCAGAAGTTGCGGTACGTACGTCAATTTCGCCGGGGCTGTGAGCATTAATACCCGTCTCCCCCTCATCTCTGTGCTCTTAGGCCTACGCCCACGGGATGTCACAGAGATCCAGCCGCCGCGCGTCCGCGCGGCGAGAAGAGTCTTACCGGCCCAAGGACTTGGGCCGGCTGGATTCCTGTGACATCCCGTGGGCGCAGCCCTAAGGGCACAGGAATGAGGGAGCATGGTGAAACGTGGTCCGCCAAACTCCCCCGGGCGTCATCAATCACCCAGCCTATTCCAGCTCAGCCGACTTAGCCCACAGATTGATATCCGCTTCCTTGGCATAGACATCGATCTGCTTCAGTTCGTCTGCGGTGAACTCGAGATTGTCGAGCGCCTTGACGCAATCGACGATCTGCGAGGAGCGGCTGGCGCCGATCAGTGCCGAGGTCACGCGGTCGCCGCGCAGCACCCAGGCGATTGCCATCTGCGCCAGCGTCTGGCCGCGCTTCTCGGCGATCTCGTTGAGCTTCTTGATGTTGTCGATGATCGAAGGACGGATGAAATCCTTCTTCAGGAAGTGGTTCTGCGCCGCGCGGCTGTCCTGCGGGATGCCACCGAGATACTTGGTGGTCAGCATGCCCTGCGCCAGCGGCGAGAAGACGATCGAACCCATGCCCGTTTCATCGAGCGTGTCGAGCAGCTTGTCGTCCTCGACCCAGCGATTGAGCATCGAGTAGCTCGGCTGGTGGATGAGGCACGGCGTACCGAGATCTTTCAGGATCGCGGCCGCTTCGCGGGTGCGCTGCGAATTATAGGACGAGATGCCGACATAGAGCGCGCGGCCGGAACGGACGATATGGTCGAGCGCGCCGCAGGTCTCTTCCAGCGGGGTCTCAGGATCGAAACGGTGCGAGTAGAAGATATCGACATAGTCGAGACCCATGCGCTTCAGGCTCTGGTCGCAGGACGCGATCAGATACTTGCGGCTGCCCCACTCACCGTAGGGACCCGGCCACATGCCGTAACCGGCCTTGGACGAGATGATCAGCTCATCGCGCAGACCGGCGAAATCGGTGCGCAGGATTTCGCCGAAAGCGGTCTCGGCGCTGCCGGGAGGTGGGCCGTAATTGTTGGCGAGATCGAAATGGGTGATGCCGAGATCGAAGGCCGTGCGGCACATGTCGACCTTGCGGTCATGCGGCGTGTCGCCGCCGAAATTGTGCCAAAGGCCGAGAGAGACGGCAGGCAGCTTCAGGCCGGAACGGCCCGTGCGGTTGTATTTCATCTTCGAATAACGGTCGGAAGCCGGTTGCCAGCTCATGGTTCTATTCCTTTAAGAAAATCGCGCGGGCAGTTTGCCCGCGCGGGACAATAGTCGTTTGAAGCCTCACTTCAAGAGCGGGCGATTATCGAAGCAGCGCCTGCGCCTCTTCGATGCCGAGAGCGGCCGGCTGCGTGCAGGTCGTCGTCAGCTCGATGAAGCGTCCCTCTTCGCCCGACTTCAGGATCGAGGTCATGACGTCGACACCGTGCAGCGTGCGGTCGAGCGAGCAGCGCGCATCACGCCCCTCGATGATCGCCATCGCCATGTCGGCGAGACCGGCCGTGCGGTAGTTGGCGCGCGGTCCCTGCGGGCTCTCCTGGTTGAAGATGCCGAAGGGATGATCCCAGCCCTCGACCGGCTTGATGTCCTTGTCCTTGCCGCTCGCCTCGACCACGCCGCCAAAGAAGTTCGGATCCGGCACATAGATCGAGCCTTCGGTGCCGTAGAGCTCCATATTGGCGTGGCGGTGAGACCAGACGTCCCAGCTTGCCGTCAGCGTCACGGTCGCGCCGCTGACGAATTCGAGGATTGCCTGGATCGTCGTCGGCGTCTTCACCGGGATCACTTCGCCGTTGCGCGGCGCGCTGGTGATCGTGCGGGTTTCCGATGCCATCGAGGTCATGGCGCCGACGCGCTTCACCGGGCCGATCAGGTTGATCAGGTTGGCGATGTAGTAAGGACCGAGATCGAGGATCGGGCCGCCGCCCGGCAGGAAAAAGAAGTCCGGGTTCGGATGCCACATTTCCATGCCCGGGCTCATGACGTAGCAGGCGCCCGAGGTGATGCGGCCGACGCCGCCTTCATCGATAAACTTGCGGGCGAGCTGATGCGCGCCGCCGAGGAAGGTGTCGGGCGCGCAGCCGACGGAGAGGTTCTTCTCCTTGGCGATGCGGCGAAGTTCCTCGCCCTGCTCCAGCGTCAGAACCAGCGGTTTTTCCGAATAGACGTGCTTGCCCGCCTCGAGGATCGACTTCGAGACCGGGAAATGCGCATCCGGGATCGTCAGGTTGACGACGACATCGATCTCATCGTTCTTGAGGAGTTCCTCGATCGTCTGCGCCTTGACGCCGTATTCGGCGGCGCGCGCTTCGGCCGCCTGCATGTTGATGTCGGCGCAGGCTAGGACCTTCAGGCCCTTGAACAGCGGCGACAGGGAGAAATAGGTGGTGGAGATGTTGCCGCATCCGATGATGCCGACGCCAAGTTCCTTGGTCATGATATGCCTCAATAGGTCTTGAAGGATGCGATCGAGCGGGTGATCAGGCGGTCGATATCGGCCGGATTGTCATGCTCGACAACGAAATGCTTGGCCTTGGTGCCCTTCAGCGCGGCGATCAGCTTTGCCCAGGGCAGCGTGCCGTGGCCGACATCGGCCCAGCCGTCCTCGTTCTTGTTCTCACCGGCAGGCGCGATGTCCTTGACGTGGACCGAGGTGATGCGCGAACCGAGCTTCTCGATCCAAGCGAAGGGATCGGCGCCGCCACGGACGACCCAGGCGATATCGGCTTCCCAGGAAATATCCGGCGCGCCTTCGAAGATGCGTTCGATCGGCAGCGAACCGTCGGCGAGCTTCACGAATTCGAAGTCGTGATTGTGCCAGCCGAACTCGTAGCCGGCATCCTTGAAGGGCTTTGCCATCTCATGCAGGCGCTTGCCGAATGCCAGCCAGCCGGCGCCATCCGTCGGGCGCTGGTCGGCGGCCAGATGCGGCGCATAGATCGAATCCATGCCGAGCAGCTTGGCAATGTTGAGCGACTTCTTGACTTCGCCATCCAGGAAATCCGGGCTGAAATGGCCGCTCGCCATCGTGAGGCCGTTCTTGTCCAGTTCGCCGCGCAGGCTGTTCAGTCCGGCATCGTCAAGATCGGCATAGATACCGCCGAAGCCTTCGACTTCACCGTAACCGGCCTTGCCGAGCTTTTCGAAGATCGCCGAATAGGGCTGGAAGTTGCGCGCGCTATAGAGCTGAAAGCTGAGTTTCGTCATCATTTCCTCCTCGGGCCTCGTGCCCATCTTTCAAATTCATTCTGCCGACTGGCAGGAATGCAGGTCGTAGAAACGGAAGTCCGGCAGCTTGCCCTTTTCGAGCGCCTTGGCCGGGGTGAACGTGATGCGGCGGGTTTCACCGGCCGCGAGATCGAAGGCGTTGTCGGAATATTTCCCGTCCTCGTCCGTCTCGATCATCACGAAGAGCGCCAGTCCCCTGGCGGTGACATTGAGGCAGACCGAGCCGTCCTCCTCGACATATTCATGCGTCACCTGCAGACCAGCGGGTTCGAGCTCCAGCGCCTTGTAGGTGCCGTGAACATGATGCCCCTCGCCCCCCATGCCGTTCGAGGCCGTGAAGCGCCAGGCAAGCAGCGTTCCCTCGGGGATATCCGAGATATCGATCGAGGCAGCCGTCACCGCCGCATCCGGAGAGCAGACCGCCTGAACATCCCGCAGGTGCTTGCGCTCGCCCTTCATCGTCAGGATCGAGATCGACAGATCGACGCTGACTTCATCGAGCGTATCGTTGACCAGCGAGAAGCGGATCGACTTGCCGTCATCGGCAGGAATGGCGGCGACTGCGACCGGCTGGAAGAAGCGCTTGACGAGATAGTGCATAGCCTTCCAGCGGCCGCCGTAATCCAGGCTCGACCACGAGGCGACCGGCCAGGTGTCGTTCAGCTGCCAGTAGATCGTTCCCATGCAATGCGGCTTCAGCGACCGCCAGTATTCCACCGCCGTCTTGATCGCCAGGCCCTGCTGGATCTGGCTGAGATAGACGAAATTCGGAAAATCCTTCGGGAAGCGGAAATAGCGGAACATCGTGCCGGCGATGCGCTCGTTGCCACCGGCATTCTTCTGGTGCAGTTCCATGACCGGCGACGCGACGTTCATGTCCTTGGCGTCCGCATAGGTCTTGATGACAGGCAGCGACGTATAGGACTGGAAGCCGAATTCCGAGCAGAAACGCGGCCGCACCGTGCGGTAATTGTCGAACGACTTGTTCTCGTGCCAGACCGACCAGTAATGCATGTCGCCGGAACCGTCGGCATGCCAGGCATCGCCGAAATCGAGATAACCGGAAGCCGGGCTCGACGGCCACCAGATGGCGCCGGGCGCTGCCTTCTTCATCGCCAGCTCGATCACCCGGTTCAGGCGGTCGTAGGAAACGAGATAGCGGTCGCGGTCCTTGCGCGATTCCTCGAACCAGGTGAGCGCCCCGACCAGCTCGTTGTCGCCGCACCAAATGGCGATCGACGGATGCGAGGAAAGCCGCTTGACCTGATAGTCCACCTCGAGCGCAACGCTATCGAGGAAGTCGTCGGTCGAGGGGTAGAGATTGCAGGCGAACATGAAGTCCTGCCAGACCATAAGGCCCAGCCGGTCGCAGAGATCGTAGAAATAATCCTGCTCGTAGAACCCGCCGCCCCAGACGCGGATCATGTTCATGTTGGCGGCCTTCGCCGATTGCAGCAGGTCCTCGGTCTTCTCCGGCGACGACAGCGAATAGAGCGCGTCGGCCGGGATCCAGTTGGCGCCGCGGCAGAAGATCTCGCGGCCGTTGACCTTGAAGGCGAAACGGCTGCCTGCGGCATCGGGCGTTGTGATCAGCTCGACGGTCCTGAGACCGATCTGCTTGGTGACGCTATCGGCAGGAAGCTCGACCTTCAACGTGTAGAGCGCCTGCTCGCCGCTGCCCGACGGCCACCAGAGCTTCGGCTTGTCGATCTGGAAGAACTGATTGATGACCGTCTCGCCGCCATTGACGCCGACGTCGAGGCGCACGCGCTCGCCGTCGAGCTCGAAATGCACAGGCACGATGCCCGGGTTCTTCGAATAGAGCGTCGCGGTCACCTGCAATTCGACGCTGCCGTCGAGATTATGCGTCTGGCGCGTCGTCACATGCTCGATGCGGGCGGTTTCCAGTTTCTTCAGCGCGACCGTGCCGTAGAGACCGAGCGGCGCCAGCGCGATATTCCAGTCCCAGCCGAAATGGCACTGCGGCTTGCGCAGCATATTGCCGTTCGGGATCGGCGAATTGCCGGTGGAATAGGGAATGTAGAAAGGCTGCCTGCCCTGCCGGTCGGCACCTTCCGCGATGCTCGACTTGAAGACGATGCGCACCGTGTTGTCGCCGGCTTTCAGCATCGACGTCACGTCAGGACGGTAGCGGCGGAAGGCGTTATCGGCCGAAAGCGCCAGGAAGCCGTTCACATAGACCGAGGCAACCGTGTCGAGGTAGTCGATATCGAGATACCAGTCGCCCTCGGTTTCCTTGAGCTTGAAGCTGCGCTCGATCGTCCATTCCTGATGCGCGACCAATTGGATCTTCTCTTCGTTCCGGCCGAAATAAGGATCCGGAATGAGGTTGGCGGCATGCAGCGCGGTGTGCACGTCGCCCGGAATATTGATCGTGGTTTTGACCTCACCATCGGCGGAGGCAAGGTGCCAGCTGCCCGAGAGGTCGATGGGGGAACCGTTCTTCGGCAAGGACGTCATGGTATGTTTCCGATCAGGCCGCCTTGGGAAGACCGATACCGGTCCGCGGCCAAACTTGGACGGCCTTTCGGCCGCTATTGAGGATAAGGCGGAGCTTACGCCCCGCCCCTATTGCGTTTGTCAGATCCTGTCCTCGGTCTCGGCATCGAAAACCGACGCGAGCGAGGTGTCGAAGCCGAGCTTGACCGGCGTGCCGGGGCTGAAGCGGCGCGCGCCGTTGATGCGTACCGACATCGTATGTCCGGCATGTTTCAGCCAGAGCAGATTGTCGGCGCCCATCGGCTCCTCGACGTCGACCGTCGCTTCGTGCACTTCGGCACCGAGCTCCTCGTTGACCTTGATATGCTCGGGGCGGACGCCAAGCACCACCTTGCGGCCGGGCTGCAGCGGCTCGGAAGCCTGGTATCCCTCCAGCGAGAAGGTCACGCCGTTTGCCACAAAGGCCGGCTTGCCGTTCGCAGTTGCCAATTCGCCGCGCAGGAAGTTCATCGACGGCGAGCCGATGAAGCCGGCGACGAAGAGATTGCGCGGCTTGTTGTAGATCGTCGTCGGATCGGCGAGCTGCTGGATGATGCCGCTCTTCATGATGGCGATACGATCGGCCAGTGTCAGCGCCTCGATCTGGTCGTGCGTGACATAGATCATCGTGTTCTTCAGCGACTGGTGCAGGCGCTTGATCTCGACGCGCAGCTCGGAGCGAAGTTTCGCATCGAGGTTCGACAGCGGCTCGTCGAAGAGGAAGACGTCGACATCGCGCACCAGGGCACGGCCGATCGCGACGCGCTGGCGCTGACCGCCGGAAAGCTCGGCCGGCTTGCGCTTAAGAAGCGGCTGGATTTGCAGGATCTCGGCAGCCCGGGCGACGCGCTTGTCGATCTCCGCCTGAGGAACCTTGGCGACCTGCAGGCCGAAGGACAGGTTCTTCTCGACCGTCATCTGCGGATAAAGCGCGTAGGACTGGAACACCATGCCGATGCCGCGGTCCTTGGGCTCTTCCCAGGTGACGTTCTTGCCCTTGATGAAGATCTGCCCCGCCGATGCATCGAGAAGACCAGCAATGCAGTTCAGGAGCGTGGACTTGCCGCAGCCAGACGAACCGAGCAGGACCAGGAACTCGCCGTCGTTGATTTCGAGGTTCAGGTCCTTGAGAACGCTGACCGCACCGAAATTCAGCGACAGATCTTTGATGGAAACGCTTGTGTTCATGATCAACCTTTCACTGCGCCAGCGGCGATACCGCGGACGAAGAGACGTCCGGACACGAAATAGACGATAAGCGGCACGAGACCGGTGAGGATCGTCGCGGCCATGTTGACGTTATATTCCTTCACGCCCTGGACCGAATTGACGATGTTGTTGAGCTGCACGGTCATCGGATAGGTATCCGGGCGGGTGAAGACGACGCCGAAGAGGAAGTCGTTCCAGATGCCGGTAACCTGCAGGATCATCGCGACGACGAAAATCGGCAGCGACATCGGCAGCATGATCCGGAAGAAGATCTGCCAGAATCCTGCACCGTCGATACGCGCCGCCTTGAAGAGTTCTTCGGGAAGCGAGGCGAAGTAGTTACGGAACAGCAGCGTCAGGATCGGCATGCCGAAGATCGAATGCACGATGATCAGGCCGGTCAGCGTCCCGTAAATGCCGATTTCACGCAGCACGATAACGATCGGATAGATCATCACCTGATACGGAATGAACGCGCCGACGACGAGAACCGCGAAGAAGAACTCCGAGCCCTTGAAGCGCCAGTTGGCAAGAGCATAGCCATTCACCGAAGCGATCGCGATCGACACGACGACCGAGGGCACGGTGATGCGCACCGAGTTCCAGAAGCCGCGCGACAGGCCATCGCAATTGAGGCCGGTGCAGGCCGTCGCCCAGGCCTTCACCCACGGCTCGAAGGTGATTTCCATCGGCGGCGAGAAGATATTGCCCATACGGATTTCAGGCATGCCCTTCAGCGAGGTCACGACCATCACGTAGAGCGGCAGCAGGTAATAGGCGGCGGCGACGAACAGCGTGCCGTAGAGCATGATGTTGCGCGCCGAAAGAACAGGCTTCGGCCGCGGGCCGCTCGGGCCCGAACCAAGCTTGGAGGCGACGGCGTTGATGCCGGCCGCGGTGGTGTTGAGGGTTCCGGTATTAGCCACGCTTGCGCCCTCCGCCGAATTCCAGGTAAGCCCAGGGAATGATGATAATGGCGACGGTGATCAGCATCATCGTCGAGGCCGCAAAGCCCTGCCCGAGGTTCTGCGCCTGGAACATATAGTCATAGACATATTTGGCAGGCACTTCGGACGAGATGCCCGGACCGCCTGAAGTCTGCGCCACGACGAGGTCGTAGACCTTGACGATACCGCTGGCGATGATGACCAGCGTGGTGATGAAAACCGGGCGCATCATCGGGATGACGATGAAGAGATAGGTCTTCCACATCGGAATGCCGTCGACACGCGCCGCCTTCCAGATGTCCTCATCGATGCCGCGCAGGCCGGCAAGCATCAAGCACATGACGAGCCCGGTCCCCTGCCAGAGAGCGGCGATCAGCACGCCGTAGATGACGATGCTCGGCGTATAGAGCGGATCGAATGTGAAGCTCGTCCATCCGAGCGACCGAATCACCGACTGAACGCCGAATTCCGGATTGAGCACCCATTGCCACACGAGACCGGTGACGATGAAGGACAGAGCGAAGGGATAAAGGAAGATCGTACGGAACGTGTTCTCGAACCGGATCTTCTGATCCATCAGCGCGGCCAGCACGAAGCCGATCACCAGGCTGAAGATCAGCGACAGGATGCCGTAAAGGGCAAGGTTTTCGATCGAAACGATCCAGCGCGGTGCAGCCCAGAGGCGCTTGTACTGGTCGAAACCGACGAAGCTCAACCGAGGCAGGAGCTTCGAGTTGGTAAAGGAATAGAACACCGTCCAGAGCGTACCGCCGAGAAAGATGACCAGGGCGGTAAGGATCATCGGGATGGAAGCAATCTTCGAATTGAGATTGCGCAATAGTTGGTTTGGCCGGCCTGCTTGCGCTTGACCCGTCATTGTGACTCCTCCTGAATCGCAATTGCGTCTTGTGATCCAGAGCGGCACCGCTTGCGCGGCTGCCCTCCTTGTTTTCGTCGCCTCCCCTCACCATTCCGCACAGGCGCATGGCGCTGCCGGGATGGAGCCGGACGCGAGATCAAACCCCGCATTCCGGAACGATCCGGCCCCGCGCGGGAGCCGGATCGCCTCAGCGATCGGAAAACGATCAGTCGGCGGAAGAGATGATTTCAGCGAAGCGCTTCTGGGCGTCTTCCGGCGTCATCGACGGGTTCGCGAAGAATTCCGAGAACAAGTCTTCCTTCTGCTTCTGGCTGTCGGCCGAGAGCAGCTGGTCGGTACCTTCGATCACGTTACCCTTCTTGAGGATTTCCAGACCCTTCTTCATGCAGTCGTTGGCAGCGGCCAGGTCGACGTCGCCACGAACCGGCAGCGAGCCCTTCTTCAGGTTGAAGGCAACCTGGGTCTTGGGGTCGAGAAGCGTCTTGGCGAGAACGTCCTGCGCCTTCGACTTTTCTGCGTCCTTCAGCAGCGGGAAGTAGAAAGCATCACCACCGGTGGAGATGATTTCGTTGACGCCGAGGCCCGGAAGGCAGGTGTAGTCGGTTCCAGCCTTCTGGCCGGCAAGCGCGAACTCGCCCTGCGCCCAGTCACCCATGATCTGACCGCCGGCCTTGCCGGTGATGACCATGTTGGTTGCCTGGTTCCAATCCTGAACGTTCGTACCCTTCGACATGCGGCGGGCATCGTCGGCAGCCTTGAAGACCTTCGCGACTTCAGGACCGGCAGCAGCTTCAGCATCCTTGTCCTTGAACACCTTGTAGAAGGTATCCTTGCCGGCGATTGCGACCATCAGCACGTCGAACGCGCCGGTAGCCTGCCACGGCTGACCGCCGACGGCGAGCGGCACGATGCCGGCCTTTTCGAGAGCCGGAGCGGCAGCGACGAATTCATCCCAGTTCTTCGGCACTTCGACGCCAGCCTTCTTGAAGGCAGCGTTGGAGAGCCACAGCCACTGCCAGGAGTGGATGTTGACGGGAGCGCAGTAGATCTTGCCGTCGATCGTGCAGGAATCGAGCAGGCTCGACGGACGGATGATGTCCTTCCAGTGCTCTGCGGTGGCGACATCGGTCAGGTCGCGCATCAGGCCGGCCTGGACGAGTTCTTCAGCCTGGCGACCATGGTTGAACTGCGTGGCGCCCATCGGGTCGCCGCCGGTGATGCGGCTGATCATGATCGGACGCGCGGTACCGCCGGAACCGGCAATAGCGCCGTCGACCCACTTGTTGCCAGTGGCGTCGAATGCCTTGGCGAGTTCTGAGACAGCCGCAGCTTCGCCGCCCGAGGTCCACCAATGGGTGACTTCGAGATCGGTCGCCTGCGCGGCGCTGAACGGAATGATGACCGAAGCGGCAAGCATGGCCGCGAACGAACGGATATTCATGAGTTCTCCTCCCTCACTGAAACGTTGCCGGAAAAACTTAGTGCAATCAATTTTTCGAAGCAACAGCCTGCACGTAAAATTTTCTTTAGCGCCTGCAATTGCTACCCATACCTGTCGAAAAGCCAGAAAACGTGCATCTACGACACCAACTTGTGCGGCCAATACCGCAACGCACTTCATGATATAAATCACTGTTATATCTTATATATTTACGGATGATCCCAGAAAAATCCGTTTACGGCCCTTCGCAACCGCAAAAAATCTATGCGATTTCCATCGATTCAACCTATGCGTCTAACTCTGCCACACAGGCATCAAAAAGTGCTCGACTTTTCTACTGTATCGTTACAGATTTTGTGACTTAGGGAGGAGCGGCTTTTCGATGCGGATGCGCTTACGGCGCGTTCAAAAAGCATCTATAAGCAGACGCAAATCGCGTGAGGGTAGCTTAGACCTATGGAAAACAAGGGAAATTTCGCAGGGGCGGCGACCGTCCAGCGCGAGCGTCCGACGCTGAAGACGATCGCCTTCATGACCGGTCTTGGCATCACCACCGTCTCGCGCGCCCTGAAGGACGCACCCGATATCGGCGCTGAAACCAAGGAGCGGGTGCGCATGGTAGCGCGCCAGCTCGGATACCAGCCAAACCGCGCCGGCGTACGCCTTCGCACCGGCAAGACAAACGTCATCGCGCTAGTTCTGTCGATCGATGAGGAGATCATGGGCTTTTCGAGCCAGATGGTGTTCGGCATTTCCGAAGTGTTGACGGGCACGCCCTACCACATCGTCGTCACCCCGCATTCGCACAGCAAGGACCCGATGATGCCGGTCCGCTACATCCTCGACACGGGATCGGCCGACGGCGTCATCATCTCGCGCATCGAGCCTGACGATCCGCGCGTGCGGCTGCTTGCCGAGCAGAACATCCCCTTCGCCACCCACGGCCGCACCGATGCCGGGCTGGTGCATCCCTATCACGACTTCGACAACGAGGCTTTCGCCCACCAGGCGGTGCAGCGTCTCGTCGATCGCGGACGCCGGCATATCGCCCTGCTCCAGCCGCCGAGCAAGCTCACCTACTACGCCCATACCCGCATCGGCTTCCAGACCGGCCTGCATGACTACGGCGCCGAGGAAGTGCCGCTGCGCGTCAACATCGATGCGCCGCTCGACGAGATCAGGAATACCATTGAGGCGATGATGCGCTCGCCGAATGCTCCCGATGGCATCGTCTGCTCCGCCGGCAGCGCCGCTATCGCGGTGAACGCCGGCATCGAGGCTGCCGGCAAGCACCTCGGCAAGGATGTCGACATGGTCTCGAAGGAATCCGCCCCGATCCTCAACTGGATCCGGCCCGAAATCATCACCGCCTACGAAGACGTCCGCCACGCCGGCCGCGAAATGGCCAAAGCCGTCATCGCCCGCATCGACGGCATCGAACCGGAGCTGCTGCAGAGCGTCAGCAAGCCGGTCTGGGCGGACGGGCGGGGCTGAACAGATCGGCAGCCTGGCCGCCAGACTGAACGGCAAGACCCGGCTCTAGAACCGTTTTGCCGCCCCAACCCTGGTACCGGCCGACGCCTCACCGTCTCCCTCTACATTCAGGAGCAGGCTGACATCGATCATCCACTGATCGACCGTCTGGATGGACAGCCCTGCGGTGAGCGATCCGAATGCGCCCGATCCATCCAGACCGGAGAATCCGGCCGTCAGGCCGAGCTTCGGCGTCAGCACCGAACCGCTTTCTACTGTAAACGACCGGGCAATCTCCGCTCCGAGGCTGAGACGGAATTGTTCTGCGTCAAAGCCATCGATCACGATGGTATCGCCGGCCCCGTTGCTGACGGCGTAATCCTCGACCCTTTCGGAGAAGTAGACCGCCCGCAGCTTTGGCGTCAGGATGGTGTCGCCATCGATTGCCCACTGCCCCTCGATCGAGGTATCGGCCATCCAGCGGGTCGTATCGAACGTGCCGTCCCAAAAATACGTATCGATGTCGTTGGACGATCCGCCGTAAAGCAGGCTGGCATTCCAGAACACGTCCTTGCCGATTTCAAAGGAGGCGTAAGGACTCGCCAGCCAGCCGTTTCCACTCAGTTCCGCATCGGCATCCGTCGGATCGGTCATACGGTCGTAATGCAGGGAGAAGCCGAGCAGTGCCTTGTCGGAGAGCAGGTAATCCGCTCCCAGGTTGATCATCGCGAAGCTGCCCCACTTTCCGTCATCGGTGTCGCCATCCCTGTGCGCCAGAAATGCGCCGTCGATCCAGATGTTGAAAGGCGAAAGATCGGCACTCTTCCCACCCACCGGCGTGCGGCCTGCCGCTTCCATCTGCGCGAGGCTGGTGGAAAAGCCGACGGTCAGTCCGTTCTCAGACGGCATCAGGCGCGCGGTCACAGGATTGCTTTCCTGCTGCATCTGGCGGCGCTCAAGAAGGCCCGGCACCTTGACGGTCGAGGAAATCATGTTCTGGCGGCTTCGCACAAAGTCGTGAACCAGATGGTCGATATCCTCCGCGACCTGGCCTGCAGCGACGTTCAGATTATACGTCACGGTGCCGGCATTCGAAACACCGAGCGCGCTGGTAAGCCGGAAGCCCACTCGAACCTGGCCCGAATATGCAGGGTTTGGTGTGAACTGAAGGTACCACCCGACGGGCATAACCGGTCCCGATTGCGCCAGCTGCCCCTGAATGATCGCCGAGCTGCCGGCATTGGCGGGTTCGACAAAGGTAACGGTAGCGGACGTGAACGGGCCCCCAGTTGCCCCGCGGTTGAGATAAACGTCAGACGGCGACGAACCAGCCGGCACATTTACAACCTTGTCGGTCACTGTAATATCCTGCGCCTTAACCTTCAGGGTGTAGGCTGCAGTGCCGGTCGCGCCGTTGTTGTCCCGCACTTGAATGCTGAAGCCATAGTCTCCTTCAGTACTCGCGTCCAAAGGACCGGAAAGCTCGCCCGTCGAGATATTCAGCACCATTCCTTGCGGAAGGGTTCCTGACGAAACGCTGTAGATCAGCGGCGCGGTCCCGCCTGCGGCACTGATCGCCTGACTGTAGTCCTCACCGGCCATCGCCTCGCTCAGCGCTCCGGCGGCGGGTGTGAAGGCGAAGGTCGCGCTACCGGCTACGTCCACCTGCAGCGAATAGGATGCCGTACCCGTTGCGCCGTTTGTATCCGTTGCAGTGATGGTAAAGCTGAAATTTCCGTCTGCCGTCGGCGTGCCGGAGATCGTGCCATCGGTTGCAAGCGACAGACCCGAAGGCAACGATCCGGTGGTGACCGCATAGGTATAGGGAACACCGCCACCCGAGGCAGCGATTGTCTCGCTATAAGCGGTTCCGGCTGTGCCTGCTATCAACGCTCCGGCAGCCGGCGCGAAAGTGAAAGTCGGCGCAGTGACCGTGATGGTCACCGTCGCCGGTGATGATGTGCCGGTGGCATTGGTCGCCGTATAGGTAAAGCTGTCGGCGCCCGAATAGCCCGCAACAGGCGTATAGGTGATCGCCGTGCCGGACGCCGTCGCTGTGCCGTGGCCAGCCGCCGAGGCGACCGTAACCGATGCAGGCGCGCCGCCGGTAACATCGAGCGTAATCGGATTGGCTGATGAATTCGCTGCTACCGTCGCCGAAACCCCATTGGCGAAGGGAGCCTGGGCGCCGATGACAAGTGAGTAGGATGCCGTGCCCGTCGCGCCGTTTGTATCGGTTGCGGTAATGGTGAAACTGAAATTTCCGTCTGCCGTCGGCGTGCCGGAGATCGTGCCATCGGTGGCAAGCGACAGACCCGAAGGTAACGAGCCGGTGGTAACCGCATAGGTATAGGGAACGCCGCCACCCGAAGCAGCGATTGTCTCGCTATAAGCGGTTCCGGCTGTGCCTGCTATCAACGCACCGGGAGCCGGCGCGAAAGTGAAAGTCGGCGCAGTAACCGTGATGATCACAGTCGCCGGTGACGATGTGCCGGTGGCATTGGTCGCCGTGTAGGTGAAGCTGTCGGTGCCCGAATAGCCGGCAGTCGGTATGTAGGTGATGGCCGCACCTGAAGCCGTCGCCGTGCCGTGCGATGGAACAACTGCAATCGCAACGGTTGCTGCCGTGCCGCCCGTGATATTTAATGTGACTGGATTGACCGATGAATTCGCCGCGACCGTCGCTGAAACTGCGTTGGCAATCGGGGCAGCCAAGGATGGCGCCGGGGTGACGGAGTTGGAGGCTGCAGACGCCGAGCCGGCGCCGGTGCTGTTGTTTGCCGTCACCGTGAAGGTGTAGGCCGTTCCGTTGGTCAGACCACTGACGGTGATCGGGCTTGCCGATCCCGTCGCCGTCAAGCCGCCGGGGCTCGACGTCGCCGTGTAGTTGGTGATCACTGCGCCGCCATTGCTTGCCGGAGCGCTGAATGACACCGTTGCCTCCCCGTCGGCCGCAGTGGCCGAACCGATCGTTGGAACGCCGGGAACGACCGCATTCACAGTCCCGCTGTATGTCTGGCTGCCTGTGAAACCGTTGCCGTCAGTCGCCTCGGCCGTGAAACTGAAGCCGCCGGCGGCTGTCGGGGTGCCCGACAGGGCTCCACTGGCGGACAAAATCATCCCGGCCGGTAAGCTGCCGGCGCTTATACCGAACGTATAGGAGCCATTTCCACCGCTCGCGGTAAGGGTCTGAGCATAGGCCGTGCCGAAGGCCGGCGCCAGTAAGGTCGTCGGCCCGATCGAGATCGTCGGCGCCGCGATGTTCAGCGAGATCGTCGAGCTGGTGAAGGTGAAAGGACCGGTGCCTAAACTGCTGTCGGTGCCTGTCACCGTAAAGGTAAAGGTCCCGCTTGCCGTCGGCGTACCGGATATTGTGCCGTTGCTGCCAAGTGAGATGCCCGCGGGCAGTGCGCCGCTCGCAAGCGTGGTGAAGAAAGTATAAGGCGCCCGCCCGGCGCTTGCCGTCAGCGTCTGGCTATAGGCGGCGCTGCCGGTACCGGCAGTCAAAGTCGTCGGCGTCACGGTGATGGTCGGATTGCCTACGGGAACTGTGACCGTAGCCGGAGAGGACGGGCCAGCACTGTTGCTTGCGGTGAAGGTGAAACTGTCTGTGCCACGGAAGCCGGTCGGCGCCGTATAGGTTACTGCACCCGTGCCGGGGTCAACGCTTACGCTGCCGCCTTGATCCGTCGTGGCCGAGCCTACGGCATAGCTGGTCGGACTGTTGGTAACGTGAGTGTTGAGGGCGATATTGGCAGCACTGGAGCCGTAGGGAACGATCGCCACCGCAAAGGAGGTCGCCACCGGCGGCGAATTGATCGTCAGGGAAACTCCGGCCGAGGTGGCGTCCGGCAACGCACCACCCGATGCAATGACCCTATACTGATACCCGTCCATGCCAGCCGTCGCGCCGGTAATGGTCAGCGTCGCCGTGGTGGCGCCGGAATATGGCGCGCCGTTGATGATATTGGCGTAGCCACCACCACCGGTATTCACTTGCCATTGGTAACTTGTCGCATCGGACGCGACGACGCTGAAGGTCACAGTGCCTCCGGCGTTGACAATGGCCGCTACAGGCGCCGTGGTGATTGTGGGAGCTACGGGTGCGGAGACGCAATGTACGGAAACCGTAAGATCGGCATTCTGGCCATTGGCATAAACCATACGTAGGCCGCCACTCACCAAATCCGTACCGGAGACAGTTGTGGAAGTCCCTCCAATGCTGAACACGCCGGCAAAATACTCAAGGTACCCATTCACAACATCGCTGTCGTATGCAAAAAAATAACTGTCCGCGCCAGGTGCGCCATCTGAGATTGAGAATGACACCTGATCTGTAGGCAGAAAATCGGACGCCGGATAGCTTTTGTCCTGAACACCCCAGTCTGTCTCTTCGATCCAAGGAAGATGTACGTTGGTCCAGTCGGCATTGATCGCCTGACATGCATTTGACTCGGCAAACGCCTGCGTCGATGTCACGGATAGGAACGCAAGCAGAAGCGCTGGAACCAGCAACAGCCGGTTGCGGGCGAGCAGTGGCGCGTTTCCTGGCCCCGCCGAACGCAAGGCCTCGGAACTGAAAAGCCGCATGGCTCTGCCGGCATCGCGCGTCGACACGCCCAGCAGCGCCATGAAAACGGTAAGAACGGCCTGTGACACGATTGAAGCAGAGAAGGAAACCGGAGGATTATACGGCGGTGAAGCATATGCGCGATTGGTTTGAAGCATATCGGAGATTGCTTCTCTGGCGTCCGCGACGCACTCTGCACGTAAACGCATTTTCCCCCGCATGGCATCTGGATCCTCTGAGGGAACTCATGCCGCAATCGCCTGAAATAAAATAAGTGTCGTCAATGCTGAAAGTTTATACGAATCGACAGATTGTGACGGATACCTATACACATCCTGCGAGCAGAATTTTATAAATATTCACCTTAAGGTCGTAAATATCAATATTTGAATGTAGCGTTGCAATAAAGACGCAAAGTTGCATCGACAAACGTACTTTCATTCGACGATTGCCAAGAAAATTGCGTACTGGCAATAAAAAAGCCCGGTCGAAACCGGGCTTTTCTTATTCCTTGAAGCAAGCTCAGAAGGTCGCCGCACCGCTGCCCCAGGGGCCGTGGTGGAAGTCCTTGCCGTCGAGGCGGTCGAAGCCGTGGGCGCCGAAGAAGTCGCGCTGCGCCTGGATCAGGTTGGCAGTGCCACGGCCCTGGCGGTAGGCGTCGAAATAGGTCAGCGCCGAGGTCAGCGCCGGAACCGGCAGGCCGGCCTGCAGGGCGGCGGTGACGACGCGGCGCAGCGCCGGGATCGATTCCTTGACCATTTCGGAGAAGGCCGGCGTGACGATCAGGTTGGCTGCGTCAGGCGCCTTGGTGAAGGCCGAGGTGATCTCGTCGAGGAACTGCGAGCGGATGATGCAGCCGTCGCGCCAGATCTTGGCGATCGTCGGCATCGGCAGCGACCAGTTGAACTCGCGGGATGCTTCGGCCATGACGGCGAAGCCCTGCGCATAGGCGCCGATCTTGGCGGCGAACAGCGCCAGTTCTAGATCCTTGTCGAGCTCGGGGCCGTAGGCGATCGGGAACTTGTAATCCGGCTTGCCGAAGATCTTCTCGGCAGCTTCGCGCTGATCCTTCATCGAGGAGATCGAGCGGGCAGCAACGGCGGCTTCGATGGCGGTCGCCGGGATGCCCATGTTCTGCGCTTCGATCGCCGACCACTTGCCGGTGCCCTTCTGGCCGGCCTTGTCGAGGATCATGTCGACCATCGAGCCCTTGGAGATCGGGTCGATGGCGGCCAGCACCTTCTCGGAGATTTCGATCAGGTAGGAGTTCAGGCGGCCCTTGTTCCACTGGCCGAAGATCTTGCTGATCTCCTGCGAGTTCTTGCCGAGACCATCGCGGAAGATGCCGTAGATTTCGGCGATCATCTGCATGTCGGCATATTCGATGCCGTTATGGATCGTCTTGACGAAGTGACCGGCGCCGTCATTGCCGAGCCATGCGACGCAGGGATCGCCCTTGTACTTGGCGGCGATAGAGGTCAGCACCTTCTCGACGCGCTTCCAGCTGTCTTCCGTGCCGCCGACCATGATCGACGGGCCGTGACGGGCACCTTCTTCGCCGCCGGAAACGCCCATGCCGATGAAGGTCAGGTCGGTATTCTTCAGGCGGTCGAAACGGGCGATCGTGTCGCGGAAATTGGCATTGCCCGCGTCGATCATGATGTCACCCTTGGAGAGGTACGGACGCAGCAGTTCCATCTGCTGGTCGACTGCCTCGCCTGCCTTGATCATGATGATGATCGGGCGCGGCGGGCGGATCGCCTCGACGAATTCCTCGATCGTCTTGCACGGAATGATCTGCTTCTTCAGATCGCCGGCACTCTCGTAGAATTCATCCGTTTTCTCAGGCGTACGGTTGAAAACCGCAATCTTGTTGCCCTTTTCGGCAATGTTCAGCGCCAGGTTGGAACCCATGACGGCAAGGCCGATCAGTCCGATTTCTGCCTTTTCCACGACAATCCTCCGATGAGTCAAATTCGACCGGTGTTTTGGCACTCCCAGCCCGAAACGGCAAGACGGGAAGCGGCCTAAATGGTTCTCCGGAATCGACGTCAGAGCACTGGCGCGATATTGATCGATGGCGCGACGGCCCCATCTGAGGAGATGCGGGCCGCACTTTGCGCCTATGGGAGGCCATTATGACGACGATGACCGCGAAGATCGTGCATTGCTCGATCGACCGCGACTGGCAGGATGTCTACCATTTTGCCGGAAAGCCCGAAAACATGCCGCTTTGGGCATCTGGCCTGGCAACCGGCCTCGACCGGGATGGCGACGATTGGGTCGCCCGCGGCGTCCTCGGCACTGTCAGGGTCAGTTTCGTGCCGGAAAACCCTTTGGCATCATCGATCATACCGTAACCATCGAGAGCGGCCTTCGCGTCTACAATGCGCTGCGCATCGTCCCGAACGGCGATGGCTGCGAGGTCATGTTCACGCTATTGAAGCAGCCCCGCATGACCGACGCGCAATTTGCCGCCGACGCCGCCCATGTCGAGAAAGACCTGCACGCGCTCAAGGCATTGATGGAGAAGTAGATGGCTGGAAATCCGACGACCCTGCGTATCGACTATATCGAGTTCAACGTTGCAGATATCGCCGCCTCCAAGGCGTTCTACGGCGCCGCTTTCGGCTGGAGTTTCACCGACTACGGACCGGAATATTGCGAATTCGGCGATGGTCGCCTGACCGGCGGCTTCACGACAATGGGCAAGCCGCAGCCGGGTGGCCCGCTGGTCATTCTCTATGCGGACGATCTCGAAGCATCGCTCACAGCTGTCGAGCGCGCCGGCGGCAAGATCGTCAAGCCGATCACCGCCTTCCCCGGCGGCCGCCGCTTTCATTTCGGCGACCCCGACGGCTACGAGCTTGCGGTCTGGAGCAAGGATTGAGCATGCCTGCAACAGTGACCAACCCCAAGGTCGACGCCTATTTCAGCCGCCGTGACAGCTGGCAGGAAGAATTCACGCGCCTGCGCCGCATCCTCCTCGATACCGGGCTGAGCGAAGACCTGAAATGGGGCGAGCCCTGCTATACGCTCAATGGCGCCAATATCGTGCTGATCCACGGCTTCAAGGACTATTGCGCCCTGCTGTTCTTCAAGGGCGCGCTGATGAGCGATACGGCCGGCGTGCTGATCCAGCAGACCAAGAACGTCCAGGCCGCCCGGCAGATCCGTTTCACCAGCGCCGAGGAGATTTCGGGCATGGAGAATGTGCTGAAAGCCTATGTCGCCGAGGCCGCCGAGATCGAACGCTCCGGCGCCAAGATCGATTTCAAGGGCACGGATGAATTTGCCGTACCGGAGGAGTTTCAGGCAAAAATCGACAGCACGCCTTCGCTGAAGACGGCATTCGAAGCGCTGACACCCGGCCGGCAGCGTGCCTATCTCCTGCACTTCGCCCAGCCGAAACAGGCCAAGACCCGGGAATCCAGGATCGAGAAGGCGATGCCGCAGATCCTCGCCGGCAAGGGTCTCAACGATTGACGCGAGGCTTCAAGCCTTCACCGCCTCAGGCGCGCTGACATTCTCCATCATCACCAGCGCGCCGATCACCCGCCCGCCACTGTCGCGCAGCGGCGACATCCGGCAGCGGATCAGCTTCATGCCTTCGGCCGAAGCGCGCTGGTAGTTATACTCGCGCCGCTCGCCGGCAAAGCAGGCGTCGAAATTCGCCTTGGTCTCGGCAAAGCGGTCCGGCCCGATGAACTCGGCGACATGGCGGCCGATCATGTCGATCGGCTTACGGCCGAGATAGGCGCAGTTCGCCGGGTTCGAATAGAGATAGCGGTAGTCGCGCGTCAGCACCGCGACACGATCCGGCAGCGTCTCGAGGATCGCCGAATTCAGGAAATTGCCGTTGTCCATATTGGGCAAATAGCCCTCCGGCTCCGGCATGCGCTCGGCCGCCTGCGGCAGGCGGCGTTTCACCGGATTGCCGAAATAGCGATCAAGAAGATGCGACAGCGTCGCCGCGTGATTGGTCACCGTTGCGCAGTCGTCGGCATTCTGCTCCAGCAGATAGACCACGAACTGAAGTTGCATGTAGATCTCGAGTACATTCGTAGCTTGATACTTAACTATCGCGTCGATGAGATCGTCGACGCTGCTATCAAGGGTTGAGACTCGACAATCGTCGCCAGCGCGGATCGCGGCATCGATCTGCGCACAACGGGATGAGAATGCCTGCAGCAGTTCCAGCAATATGCCCCCCAATCCCCTGATACATAGGGGAAACCAGCATATGTCAGTTTTCACCGCCAGCCCGTCGATTCTCGATCTGTGCCAACCGGCTACTCGCCTTGGTAGCGAGCATTAACATGAACACCGTTCACATTCAACGAAAACGGCAGTCATATTTTTACATATGAATTTTAGGGGTAAAAAGCGCTAGTTGAGCACTTTTCCTTTGATTTTCCACCTGTCGTGGTACCAGAGCCACTGCTCCGGATACTGCCGGACCCAGGATTCGACCTTGTCGTTCAGCATCTGGGCCATGGCCGTCAGGTCGAGATTGCCCTTTGAGTCGCGCGGGATTTCGAACTTCGGCTCGATCTCCAGACGGTAGCGATTACCTGGCAAGCGGATGCAGCGGGCCGGATAGACCTCGCAATCGAACTGGCGCACGAGCTTCGGCACCAGCGGATTGGTGGTGACGTCGATTCCGAAGAACTTGGTCTTCAGCCCCTTCCGGAACTTCTGGTCGACGAGGACGCCAACGCCCTGCCCTGCTTCGAGCTGACGCGCCAGCGTGAAGGAGGAGCCGGCATGCGACGGCACCAGCTTGCCCATGCGCGCGCTGCGGAAATCGAAGACCTTCTGCGCCACGTAGGGGTTGTTCGGCGGACGAAATAGCACGGTCACGTGCAGACCGAAGGCCGCCCCTGCGACCGGCAGCAGCTCGAAATTGCCGGTATGACCGGTAAAGACGATGAACGGGCGCGGATTGTCGCGCAGATCGAGGAACAGCGGGATCCCCGACACCTCGATGCGGCCCGGCTCGCTGCGCTCCGGGTCGAAGTCGAACAGCCGGTCGAGGAAGACGTACTCGGCTGCCAGCCGGCCCATATTGCCCCAGCTGCCGAGCGCGATCTCTTCGATCTCGGCATCGCTCTTTTCCGGAAAGGCGTTGCGCAGATTGACGAGCATCAGCTTGTGGCGCGGCATACGCGGGCCGATCTTGCGCACCAGCCAGTCTGCAAAGCGGATCGCGCCGTCAGCCGGAAAGATCTTCAGGAAGTTCAGAAACCCGAACATCAGCTGGGCGATCAGCCACTGGCGGAAATGCTCGAGCTTCAGAACGATCCGGGTGATGAAAAGCTTCACAAGATCAGTCCATCTTCAGGATGATCTTGCCGAAGATCTGGCGCGATTCCATGCGCTCCAGCGCCCGGTCGATATCGTCGAATCCGACTTCGGTATCGATGACCGGATGCACAAGACCGCGGCCCATCTTTTGCATCGCGTCCGCCATGTTCTCCATGCGGCAGCCGAACGAGCCGAGCAGCTTCAGCTGCTGCTGGAAGAGCATCATCAGGTTCATGTCGGTGGAGACGCCGGAGGTCGAGCCGCAGGTGACGAGACGGCCGCCGCGCTTCATGCAGAGCATCGAGCCAGCCCAGGTGTCCTTGCCCACATGTTCGAAGACGACGTCGACGCCCTTCTTCTTGGTGAGCTTGCGCACGACGCCTTCAAAGCGGTCGGTGCGGTAGTTGATGACGTGATCGGCGCCGAGCGCCTTGGCCTTCTCGATCTTGTCGTCGGAACCGACGGTGGTGATCACGGTGCAGCCGATCTTCTTGGCAAGCTGGATGGCCGCCGTGCCGATGCCGGAACCGCCGGCATGGACGAGGATCGTCTCGCCCGGTTCGAGCTTGGCATTGTCGAACAGCATGTGCTCGACGGTACCGAAGGTCACAGGCGCCAGCGCAGCACCGACAGCATCGACACCGGGAGGAGCCGGAACCAGCAGGCGCGCCGGAAGATTGACCTTCTCCTGAGCGAAGCCATCGAGATGGAAGCCATGAACGCCGGAGACATGTTCGCAGAGATTGTCACGGCCTTCGCGGCACGGGCGGCAGAGGCCGCAGGTGCGCGCGCCATAGATCGATACCAGCTGACCCGGCAGCACATTGGCAACACCTGGGCCGATCGTTTCGACCACACCAGACGCTTCCGCACCGATGACCAGCGGCATCTTGCGCTTGGCGAAAGCCATGCCGCGCCAGCCCCAGACGTCGATATGGTTGAGAGCCACGGCTTTCACGCGCAGCGTTACCTCACCGGCACCGGGAGCCTCCGGTTCCGGAAGGTCCACGGTTTCCAGTTTGCGGTCGTCGATCAATTGCAATGCGCGCATGGCAAAACCTCTCGCCTTTCAGGCGTTCTTATCTCTGAATTTTGTCGGAACCGATTAAGCCGGTTCGAGCGCCATGACAAGGCTGGCGTTCTGTCCGCCGAAACCGAAGGAGTTCGACAGCACGGCCGAAACCTGCTGATCGCGCTTCTTGTTCGGCACGACATCGAGAACGATCGCCGGATCCGGGTTGTTGTAGTTGATGGTCGGCGGCAGCGTGCCCGTCAGCATCGTCTGGAACGAGAAGACGGCCTCGACTGCACCGGCAGCCGTCAGCGTATGGCCGATCATCGACTTGTTGGACGACAGCGGAATCGAGGCCATGCGTTCGCCGAAGACTGCAAGCATCGAGCCATATTCCATCTTGTCGTTCTCGGGCGTCGACGTGCCATGGGCGTTGATGTAGCCGATCGCGCTTTCGTCGAGACCGGCATCGGCGAGAGCCGCGCGGATCGTTGCGATCGCCGGGCCGCCGTCAGGCGACGAACGGGTACGGTGGAAGCTGTCGGCCTTCTCGCCGGCACCCTTCATGATGCCGAGAATCTTGGCGCCGCGGGCGATCGCCGATTCCAGCGATTCCAGCACGAGCGTCGCAGCCCCTTCGGCGATGACGAAGCCGTCGCGGTCCTTGCTGAACGGCTTGGAAGCCTTGGTCGGCGGATCGTTCTGGGTCGAGAGAGCCGAAAGCAGCGAGAAACGGATCAGCGCTTCGGCGCTGAGCGAGCCGTCGGTCGCAACGGCAAGCGCGCGGTCGGTGCGGCCCTGACGGATCGCTTCGATGCCGAGCTGGATGGCGGTGGCGCCAGAGGCACAGGCCGTCGACAGCGTTACCGGCAGGCCGCGCGTGCCGAAACGATCGGCAAGGCGCTCGGAGATCGCGCCGAAAAGGGCCGCCTCATGGAAGAACGCATCGGTGCGCTGGCGCATCGCCGCCAGGAAGCGCTCGTAGGCGTCGCCCGGATGATCGGACGGCGGGGCACGGTCGGCAAGTTCGAAGCGGGCGCTCCATTCCGGCTCGATCGGCGGCGCAGCAAGAAACAGCGGGCCGTTGAAATCGCCGGAAATGTCAGCGTCGGCAAGAGCCTCGATCGTCGTCTCGCGCGCGAAGGCAAAAGAGCGCTCGACGGCGTTCGGCACCGGGATATCGATGAAATCGACGGTGCCGGCGATCCGGGTCGAAAGCCCCTCGGTCGGGAAACGGGTGATGTTGTGGATACCAGACGTGCCTGAAGTCAGCGCCGACCAGTTGTCCTTCAGGCCCTGCCCCAGCGAGGTGATGATGCCCATGCCGGTGACGGCAACGATCGGGCGGCCGAGGTGATCCTTGTAAGCAGCTTCTGTCATGTGAAAACTCCTCACGCTTCCGCGGAAAGAACGGCGACGCCCTCGCCGCGCTGATGACCGACCGTGGTGACGACGGCAGCCTTGGCGGCCACATTCATCGGTTTTTCATGCGCAGCATCGAATGCCGGCACCTTGGCCTTGGCGCCGATGGCCAGAGCCGCGAAAGCCAGGCCGAGACCGAACTGGGCTTCGAGCGTGACGCCGGAAACACCGGAATAGCCGCGAATGGCAGCACTGGGCAGCTTATTCTCGAGAACGGCCTTTTCGCGGGCCGTGATCTCGTGCATGCCGGTCGCGCCGGAAAACACCACGGTGCCCTCGGCAGGAAGCTTCGAGGCCGGCTCCAGCAGACGCTCGAGACGCTTCTCGAAATTTCCGGCCGCGCGATTGCCACGATCGCCTTCGATGGAATCGATGGTCGCATAGATATGCGCGCCGCGCGCTTCCGCATGCTTGCGGGATTCGAGCACCAGGAAGGCGCCGCCCGATCCGAAGATCAGACCACCGCCGGCACCGTCTTCACGCGACCAGAGCGGTGCCCATTCGCCCTGCGCATTGGCGCCGATCGCTTCGGTCAAAAGCAGCATGTCCTCGCGCTCGGCAGCAAAGCCGCCGCCGACGAGCGCATGCGTGGATTCGCCGGACTTGATGCGCCAGAAGGCGGTCTCGACGGCGGAAATGCCCGAGGCCTCTTCGCCCATGAAGGTCCGTGACGAACCGGTGACCTTGTGGACGATCGAGATATTGCCGGCCATCAGGTTCGACAGCTGCGCCAGGAACAGCGTCGGGCGCAGTTCGGTCGTCAGCTTCTCGTTCAACAGCAGTTCGCGGTCGTTGCGCTTCATGCCCTCGTCGACGATCAGCGTATCGACATTGATGTCGCGCTCGCCGCCGCCGGCCGCGACGATCATGTCCATCGTGCCGCAGGCGTCCGCATCATCCTTGAAACCGGCATCGTCGAGTGCCAGGCCCGCGGTGAAAACGCCGATGCGCTGCCAGTTTTCCATCTGGCGCTGGTCGCCACGCTTAGCGATCTGCTGCGACCAGTCGATCTCCGGCAGCGGATGCACCGGATAGGGCTTGAACTTTTCCGTCTCGACGACAACAGGCGGCGCGCCATTGCCGGTCAGCAACGCGACATGCGCGTCCTTGCCGACGCCCTGACAGGTCAGGATACCGACGCCGGTGATGACGACATCATTCTGAGCCTTGCTCATTCCTTCACTCCCTGCGCTGCGATCGCGTCCATCAGGCCGACTTCGCCAGCACGTTTCTTCACTATATCGCCGAGCGGAACTTCGCTGAAAGGCATGGTGCGCAGCTTCAATTGCGCATCGCAGACCTTTTTGCCGCCGCTGGTAATCTTTGCCTTGGTGACGGCAAAACCCGAGCCGTCATGTTCCAGGAACGCCTCGATGTCGAGCACCGCTTCAGGTTCGACAAAGGTGCGCATCTTGGCGCCGTCGACGGACATCAGGAACGGCATGGCGGCGAAATCGGTCGCGGCCAGAACCAGCATGCCCGAAGCCTGCGCCATGGTTTCGATGAGAAGCACGCCCGGAACGAGCGGCATACCCGGGAAATGACCTTCGAAGACGGGGCTCTTTGCAGGCACCACGGAACGCGCCTTGAGCACGCCCTTCTGAAGGTCGACCGCTTCGATGCGGTCAATCATCTGGAAATATTCCAGCAGCATCGGATCCTCCGGCCCGTCGCGAAAAGCCGCGCCGGTTACGCCTAGTTAGGAACAAAACCGCCCGGCCGCTACGGTTTGCAGAGGCAGGGCGGATAAAAAAGACGGCGGTGTTGCTTCAAGCCTTGGCGGCGCGCAGCTCGTCGATCTTTGCACAGAGGTTCTTCAGCACGAAGTATTCTTCGGTGGAAACCTTGCCTTCGTTCACTTCCTGGGTCCACTTTTCGAGCGGAATCTTGATGCCGAATTCCTTGTCGATCGCGAAGACGATGTCGAGGAAATCGAGGCTGTCGATACCGAGGTCGTCGATCGTATGGCTCTCCGGCGTAATCGTCTCGCGGTCGATCTCGCTGGTTTCTGCAATGATGTCGGCAACTTTATCGAATGTAGCGGTCACGCGCTTACCTCTTTGAACAACGAATTTATCCCCCTCATAGGCAAATCCATTTCAAAAGCCAATGCTTTCGCTCAAGCACGTTTCAAATTTGCATGGCAACTGTTGCCGAAACAGCAATGCGCGCAAGGCCCGGAAACACCTTCCCGGGCCTCGATAGCAGATGATTGCCGCAACAGCTATTGCGTGATGACGACGCGGGTATTTGAAAGCCCCGCCTGCTTTGCCATGGAGAAGAACTGCGCCGCATTGTCAGGATGCAGCCGCACGCAGCCATGCGAGGCCGGGCGGCCCAGCCGCTTGAGGTCAAATGTCGCATGAACGGCATAGCCGCCGTTGAAGAACACGGCATAGGGCATCGGCGCATTGTCGTATTTGCGCGAGCGGTGATTGAGCGACAGCCACTTGGCGGACCATGACCCCGTGGGCGTCACATAGCCGCGCCGCGCGGTCGATACTTTCCAGCGATATTTGACGAAACCGTTCTCCGTCACCGTCATCGTCTGCGATCCCAGACTGACCTTGGCAACAAGATTGGCGGCACTCGCGGTTGCAGGAGTAAACTGCAGTAAAAGGCACGCGGCAGCAGCCGCCATAAACGTCTTCATGACTTCCCCTCTTCGGCAGGACGTTGTCGATCCGGGCCGGTGAGAAGAAGCTTATAAAGATACTGATTATTTTGATTTAAGGCGCTTGGTAATCGGAAAGATAACGCAGCATTGCAAGAAACTGTACTTTGAGACGGCAGGTAACGCCGTCAGAGGAAGAACAGGAAGGCCAGGAAGACAGTGATCGCCAGGATCATGCAGCTGCCGTTGAACACCAGAACGCCATCCTCGACGTCGCGGATGGTCGCCGTATCGCGTCCAGCGCCGTTGATCATCGGCTCGCTGACGACGATGCCGGAATAGACGCGCGGGCCGGCGAGCTGCACATCGAGCGCGCCTGCCATTGCCGCTTCCGGCCGCCCGGAATTCGGCGAACGGTGCAGCCCGCCATCGCGGATCGCCACCTGGACGGCTTCCTTGCAGGCATGGGCGCCGCGGCGCAGCCAGGCACCGGCAGCGATCAGCAGGATAGAAAGACGCGCGGCGGGCCAGTTGGCGATATCGTCGAGCCGCGCCGAAGCCCAGCCGAAGTCGATATAGCGGTCGGATTTGTGGCCGATCATCGAGTCCGCCGTATTCAGCATCTTGTAGATGAAGAGGCCCGGCAGGCCGAGAACGGCATACCAGAGCGCCGGCGCAACGACGCCGTCGGAGAAGTTTTCGGCGAGGCTTTCGATCGCCGCACGGCAGACACCCGGCTCGTCCAGCGTCTCCGGGTCGCGACCGACGATGCGCGATACGGCGCGGCGCCCACCTGCAATCCCTTCCGAGCGGAGCGCGTCCGCAACATCGGAGACGTGATCGGCAAGGCTCTTCTGCGCCAGGAAGACCGCGACGCAGATCACTTCCAGAACGATGCCGATGACGCCGAAGAGATTGAAGAACCAGTGCAGCACCAATCCGGCGATCGCGCTGCCGAACAGCAGGCCGGCAATCGACGCCGTTCCGTTCAGCCGCCGCTCGGGCCGCGTCAGCGTCTCGCCATTATAGGTGCGGTCGAAATAGGAAATCGCCTTGCCGAACAACACGACCGGATGCGGCACCCGCGACCAGAGCCACTCGGGATCGCCGGCGATCCGGTCGAGAAGCAGGGCCAGAAGAAGTACGAGCAGATGTTCGTCGATCGTCATGCGTCAAAGCTTTCCAGTGCGGCCGCCAGCCTGCGGTCCGCAGATCGGTCTGGCCCCAGGCCGAAGCGCAGCCAGTGCGGCGCGTAGTCGAACCTGCGAACCAGAATGTGATGCCGGCAGAGATGCCTATAGAGATCGCCGGCGCGTTTGTCTTCGACAAGCGTGAACAAGGCTGCGTTACCGGTGACCGCCAAGCCTGCAGCCTCGAGCACCGCGACAAGCCCCGCATTCCGCTCGGCAATCCCGGCAGCGATCGGCGCGGGGTCGCTCCGCAGCAATGCAGTAGCGATCGACAGAGCCGGGCCGGAGACAGCCCAGGGACCAAGCCAATCCTCGAACTTCGCCCGCAGGCTGTCTTGAGCGATGACGAAGCCGAGGCGCAGACCGGCAAGGCCGAAGAATTTGCCGAAAGACCGGAAGATGATCAGGTTGGAGAGCTCGGCCGCCGATGGCACAAGGCTTTCGCCGCGCTCGATGTCGCCGAAGGCCTCATCGACAACAAGGTAACCACCCCTCGCCTTCAGCGTCTCATGCAGCCGGATCAGGCCGTCGCGATCATGCAGCCTCGCGGTCGGATTGTTCGGATTGACCGCGACCGCCAGCATCGTGCCGTCACCAATCTCATCAAGGCTGGAAACGGTATCCACCTCGCATCCGGCGCTGCGGAAGGCCTTCTCGTATTCAGCGTAGGTCGGCGATACCACCGCCACACGGCTTCCCGGCACAACGAGGCGCGGCAGCAACTGGATGACCGACTGCGTGCCGGGCACAGGCAACGGCGAGAGCGGCCCGCTGCGATAATAGTCGCGCGCCGCTTCGACGGTGGAATTCAGCAAATGCCGGTCGGGCAGCCGGTGCCATGCGGATTGCGGTATTTCGGGCAACTTCACCGGACAGGGATTGATACCCGTAGACAGGTCGAGCCAGTCCTCCGGCCTGCCGCCGAATTCGGCAGCGACGGCGGTGATCCCGCCGCCATGCACGATCGGACCGCTCATGCCGTTTCCCCGGAGAGATCGATCATATGCATGTAGGACCCGGCCACCTGCCCGCGCCGCAACCCGGCCTGACCGAGATCGGTGCCGAGCGCATCGGTCACCGAAAACAGCCGGTCGGCATCGCCTTCCGAGACGACGGTCGAATAGTGAAACTCATGCCCGGTCATCGGCGCTTCGAAGAAGGCGCCGTCGACGGGCCGCACGCGGCGATAGCCGAGATGGCGGCTGCGTTTTTCATAGCTCGTCACCAGCGGCAGCAGGCCGAGCATTTCGTGCCTGACACCTTCAGCGTCGATAAGCCCCTCGCCCAGCGTCATGTATCCACCGCACTCGCCGTAAATCCGTGTCCCGCTCTTGGCGGCATCCAGCATCCCGCGCCGGAAATTCACGGCAGACGCGATCTCTCCGGCATGCAGCTCGGGATAGCCGCCCGGCAGATAGATCGCATCGGCATCGGCCGCAGGCGCCTCGTCGGCGAGCGGCGAAAAGAAGGAAATCTCCGCCCCGCGGCGGCGCCAGCCGAGCAGCATATGCTCATAGCAGAAGGCGAAGGCGATATCGCGCGCAACGGCAATCTTCTTGCCCAGTGGTGGCAGACGCCTGATATTGGCGGTCGAGGCAATGTTCAGCCCCTGCCGGGCGATCCGCAGCAGGAATTCGAAATTGCACTCGTCCGAGACTGCCTCGGCAGCATGATCGATGAAGGCTTCGAGGCTGGCATGCTCCCCGGCCTGAACGAGGCCGAGATGCCGCTCCGGCAGCGCCAGCGTCTTGTCGCTGCGGATGACGGCGACGACAGGCATGCGGATCGCGTCGAGCGCGGTCCGCAGCATCATCTCGTGACGCTCGCTACCAACCTTGTTGAGGATCACGCCGGCGATCCGTACATCGGCGCGGAAGCTCGCAAAGCCGCTGACCAGCGGCGCGACCGACTGCGACATGCGCGAGGCATCGACGACGAGCACGACGGAGAGCCCAAGCATCGCCGCAAGATCGGCCGCAGTACCCTTCCCGTCGGCGGCGCCATCGAAGAGGCCCATCATCGCCTCGATGACGAGAATGCGGTCGCCCTGGCGATGGATCGCCGCATTGGCCGAAATCAGCTCGCGGCGCATCGCCCAGGGGTCGAAGTTGAGACAGGGCGCCCCGCTCGCGGCCGCATGAAAGGCCGGATCGATATAATCCGGCCCCGCCTTGCCGGGCGCCACCGCCACGCCGCGATTGCGCAGCGTGCGCAGAAGCCCGAGCGTGATCGTCGTCTTGCCCGAACCGGAGGACGGTGCCGCGATCAGGAGGCCGCTCATGCCGTCTCCTTTCCGCTCTGCCGGAAGGGATCGGGCTGAAGGCGGCGCCCGCCGAGGGCGCCGAGCCAATCGAGCGAAGAACGCAGCCGCACCACCTCGCCGACGACGACGATCGCCGGCGGCTCCAGCCCGGAGGCATCGACCGCAGCAGCGGCTTCGCCAAGCGTGGTTTCCAGCACCTGCTGCCCGCTGGTGGCCGCATTGCAGACGAAGGCGACGGGTTCGTCTGCCTTGCGCCCGGCCGCTATCAGCGACGAACTGATCTGCGCGATATGCTTCATCGCCATATACATGACAATCACGGGCGAGCCCCGCCCGATCGCATCCCAGTTGATTGCATCGGGCACGATCCCCGAAGAATCATGCCCGGTGAGGAACGTCACCGCGTGATTGATATCCCGGTGCGTCACCGGAATGCCGGCATAGGCGAGCCCGCCGATCCCCGCGGTAATGCCGGGCACGATGCGGAACGGAACATTGTGCTCGACAAGCGTCAGCGCCTCCTCACCGCCGCGGCCGAAGACGAAGGGATCGCCGCCCTTCAGCCGCAACACGCGCTTGCCGGAGCGCGCCAATTCCACCAGCCGCAGCGAGATGTCGCGCTGCTTGGCCGACGGCTTGCCGCCGCGCTTTCCGGCATATTCGAGGATGGCATCCGGCCTTGCCAGTTTCAGACATTCCTCGTTGACCAGTGCGTCGTGAACGACGACATCGGCCTCCGAAAGCCCCTTGGCAGCCAGCAGCGTCAACAGCCCGGGATCGCCCGGCCCTGCACCGACGAGCCAGACGGTTCCCGGCTCCAGTGCCGGCAGATGGGCGAACGCATTCTCGATCATAGAGGTGGTCTAAGCCCGCCATTCCGCGAGGTCAACGGCAACGACGCCGAGGCAATCGTCGATTGCCATCTGACAGCCGACTCAATTTACGAAGAAGCCGACTCAAAATCTGAGCAGACGGCCGGATGAATTTGATTGGACTCGACAAAACGGGGCCGGACGCAAAACGCCCGGCCCTGTCAGGACATCAAGCCCTGAGAAGCGTATCGCGGATGAGATCGATGACCTCTTCCGACTTGATGCCGGTGCAGACGGTCTGGCTCGGCAGGTTGTCCCAATCGCCCGGCGGGAAACGGCGGCCGTCCGGCTTGACGATCGTCTGGCCATCGGCAATGCCGCCGCAGACGACGCGCACGGCACCCGTTATCGTGGTGAACAGCTCTGGCGCCACGACATAAACGCAGGCGCAGCTATCATGGACCATCATGCCGTCTTCGACGGCGTGCTTGTAGAAGTCGATATAGAACTGCGAAAGGTCGTTCAGCAACTTCACTGCCGCATCGCCCTTGTCGGCAGCGGCCTTAAGGTAGCTGCGGCTCATCGTCGTGATCGCGGTGACGTCGAGACCGATGATCGCAACCTTCCACGGCGCGGTCATCGCCGCATCGGCCGCTTCGGGGTCGCCATGGATATTGGCTTCGGCCACCGGCGAGACATTGCCCGGCACATAGAAATTGCCGCCCATGATGACGACCTGCTTCACCAGCTTGGCGATCTCAGGGTCTTCCTTCAGCGCCAGCGCCAGATTGGTCATGCGGCCGACGGCAACCAGCGTCACCTCGCCCGGATTGGCGCGCACGGTTTCGATGATGAAGCGGTGCGCCGGGCGCGGATCGACAGGCAAGTCGATGGTCGCGGGCACGCCGATATTGCCGAGACCGTCATCGCCATGCACGAAGGTCGGCCAGCCGATTTCCTTGCGCGACGGATCGAAGGTGACGTTGGCGCCCTTGGCAACCGGGGCGGCAATGTTCCATTCGCGCTTCAGGAACAGCGCATTGCGCGTCGTCGTCTCGATCGAGGCATTGCCGAAGATCGTCGTGATGCCGATCAGATCGATTTCCGGATGACGGTGCAGGAAGAGGAGCGCCATGGCATCATCGACGCCCGGGTCCGTGTCATAAATGACCTTATGCATGAAATATTCCTTCTCATTCTCGTCACGGATGCCCTGGGGCGCTCCGCGAGGTGGCCGCCACCATAACGCCCGCTATTCTTTCTGCAACAACATGCGCGCGACAGCGGCCGTCGCATGCGCCGATTTGATCTTGGGCACCACGAGCTTCGCTTGCGCCCCCGCCGCAGCAAGTGCAGCCGATTCCGCGACGCCATGGCAGCCGACACGGGCAAAGACGATGGCCGAGGGATTCGTGATTCGCGGCGTCTCTTCTTCCAGCCGCACAGCAGTGAAGAAGGAGACGGCAACGCCGAGCTCATCGGCCACAGCGAGGATCGCCCGTTCCTCCCTACGGCTGTCGATCGAAGCGATGGCTGTGACATCATCCGCACCGATCGCCGCATCCTCCAGCGCCTGCCGTGCCAGCGCCGCAACCTCGGTAGCATCCGCTCCCCGCTCGCAGCCGAGGCCGAGAACGTAGAGCCTTGCCCTGTCTTTGCTGGAGCCGGTCATCAATGGAATCCGAAAGGAAAAAACTGTGTCCCCGCAGCCATTGCAGCCCGGGGCCGGAAATGCAACATGGCGCCGATTTCCATCACGCCTGCATTCAGAGTCCTTCCTTGTCCGATATTGCCCCCATCTTCTCGCCCTTCTCTGCCTCGCCGCCTTCTGTGCCGGTTTCGTCGATTCCATCGCCGGCGGCGGCGGCCTGATCACCGTTCCCGCCATGCTGATCGCCGGCATTCCGCCGCTGCAGACGCTCGGGACCAACAAGGTGCAGTCGATGTTCGGCGCCGCGTCCGCAACACTCGCCTATTCGCGCAAGGGCCATGTGAACCTGCGCGAGCAGCTGCCGATGGCAATGATGGCGCTGATGGGTGGCGCGCTCGGCGCGGCGCTGGCGACGATCGTTCCAGGCGACGTGCTGCGCGCCATCATGCCGGTGCTGCTGGTGGCGATCGCGCTCTACTTCGCCTTCAAGCCGAACCTGAACGACCTCGACACCCATCGCCGCATCACGCCCTATCTCTTCGGCATGACCTTCGTGCCGCTGATCGGCTTTTACGACGGCGTCTTCGGCCCGGGCACCGGATCCTTCCTGATGCTCTCCTTCGTCACGCTTGCCGGCTTCGGCATGCTGAAGGCGACGGCGCATACCAAGCTTCTGAACCTCGGCTCGAATGTCGGCGCGCTGATCGTCTTCGCTTCCTTCGGCGCGACGCTCTGGACCGTCGGCCTGATGATGGGCGTCTGCCAGTTCCTCGGCGCGCAGGTCGGCTCGCGGCTCGCGATGCGCACCGGGGCCAAGCTGATCAAGCCGCTGCTCGTCGTCGTCTGCATCGCCTTCGCGATCAAGCTGATCGCCGATCCGGCCAATCCGCTCCGCGTCTGGCTCGGCGTCTAGGGTCTTTTCCTAGCCCGCCTTGCCGAACTTGATCGCATCGATCTTCGTCAGCTTGGTCTTGGCGGAAACGCCGGGCGCATTGGCGAAATGCCAGGTGACATACTGCTCGGCATAGGGATCGGTGGACGACATGCCATCGACGGGCAGCACCACATCCATGCCCTTCAGCGCCGCATAGGCAGCCGTGTTCAGCACCGCACCTTCGGACGCCGTGCCGGTGACGATCACCGTCTTGATATGCCGGTCGGCGAGGATCTTTTCCAAGTCGGTATTGATGAACTTGTTGGCGCCCGACTTCACGATCGGATCGCCATCCTTCGGCGCCAGCATCGTCGCGATATCTTCCGGCGCCGCATTGGAGGTGATGCTGTAGACCACGGGCGCACCGCTATCGCGTGCCTCCTTCATCAGCTTCGCCACATGCGGCAGCTCGGCGATGCAGCGCGGCTTGACCTTGGTGTTGCACGGCCCCTTTTCCGGATTTTGCGCCCCATTGAAATCAAGGAGTAGCAGCGCCGTGGTCGCGGGATCGACAGTCACCTCGCCGAGCTTGGGTGCCGCCGGCGCCTTGATCTTCTTCCACTCGTCGACAATGGTCGCTGCATGCGCCGCCGAGATACCCGCGACGGAAACGATGATCGCGATACCGGCGCTACGCATCACTGATGGAAAACCCATGACATCCTCCTTCTCTAAATTCTGAGGGAAATCTTCTGGTCGCGACCCGCACTGTCAAATCACCAAGCCGCGAGCATGATTACCTCTCGCGTAATTGATGAGCGGCCACCCTTTGCCGATGATCGCCCTGCCTGAACGAACCGGGCGATCACAAGGAGACAGAGAATGACCGACGCGACCAACAAGGCCGAACGCTACATCGCCATCTGGAACGAGGAAGATGCCGGCCGCCGCAAGGCGCTGATCGCCGAAGGCTGGACCGAGAACGCCGTCTATATCGACCCGCTGATGCGCGGCGAAGGCCATGAACAGATCAACGCCTTGGTCGAGGCCGTCCAGACCCGCTTTCCCGGGTTCCGCTTCAATCTCATTGGCGCGGCAGACGGGCACGGCGACAACCTGCGCTTCTCCTGGGGTCTCGGACCCGATGGTGGCGAGGCGATCATCAAGGGAACCGACTTCGCCCTGCTTGAAGACGGTCGCCTGAAAGCCGTACACGGGTTCCTCGATCTCGTTCCGGAAGCCGCATAATGACCCCGTCAGCCCGCTCTCTTGGTGACCACCTCCGCGAATGGCGCAAGCTTCGCCGCATGAGCCAGCTCGATCTGGCGCTCGAAGCCGAGATTTCGCAGAGACACCTGAGTTTCATCGAGAGCGGGCGCTCGACGCCGAGCCGCGATATGCTGCTGCATCTGGCAGAACGGCTCGGCGTGCCGCTTCGCGACCGCAACCCGATGTTGCTCTCGGCCGGCTATGCGCCGCTCTTTGCCGAGCGGTCGCTCGACGATCCGGCCCTGAAGCCAGCCCGCCAAGCCGTCGACATGGTGCTGAAGGCACATGAGCCATTCCCGGCGCTCGCCATCGATCGTCACTGGACGCTGATATCAGCCAATGCCGCGATCGCGCCCCTTCTGCGCAATGTCAGGGACGCAAGCCTGCTCGAAGGCCCGGTCAACGTCCTCCGCCTCAGCCTGCATCCGGAGGGACTGGCGCCCGATATCGTCAATCTCGCCGAATGGCGCGCCCACCTGCTGGAACGGCTTCGCCAGCAGATCGACATGACCGCCGACCCGATCCTCGCCGGATTGCTCAAGGAATTGCAGCAGCTCTCGCCCGGCGGCAACCCCGCCGATGAGATGAGACACGACTATGCGGGAATTGCCGTTCCGCTGAAACTCCGCACTGCGGGTGGAACGCTGTCGCTGATCTCGACGACGACGGTGTTCGGCACGCCCGTCGACGTCACGCTCTCGGAACTGGCGATCGAATCCTTCTTCCCGGCGGACGAGGAAACCGCCGCGCTTCTGAGGCGACTCCTAGACTAGAACAGCGCCAGCAGCAGCGCGCCACCGGCAATCATCGCCACGCCCAGCCAGTTCACCAGCCCGAGTTTCTCGCCGAGAAAGACGACGCCGAACACGGCGACGAGAACGATGGAGAGCTTGTCGATCGGTGCGACGCGGGCCGCATCGCCAAGCTTCAGCGCCCGGAAATAGGCGAGCCACGACGCGCCTGTTGCCGCGCCCGAAAGCGCCAGGAACAGCCACGTCTTGCCCGAAATGCTGGAGATGGGTTGCCACTGGCCGGTGGCGGCGACGATCGCCGTGATGATCAGGATGATGACGACGGTACGGATCAGCGTCGCCAGATCCGAATTGACGCCGGCTACCCCGATCTTCGCGAAAATCGCCGTCAGCGCCGCGAAAGCCGCCGAAAGCACCGCCCAGAATAGCCAGCTTTGCGTCATCAGAACTCCACGCCGGGCTGCCCCTTGATGCCGGAGCGGAACGGATGCTTGATCAGCTCCATCTCGGTCACGAGATCGGCAAGCTCGATCAGCTCGTCCTTGGCATTTCGGCCGGTCAGCACGACGTGAGTCATATAGGGCTTTTCATCCCGCAGGAATGCGACCACTTCGTTCACATCGAGATAGTCGTAGCGCAGCGCGATATTAATCTCGTCGAGCAGCACCATCGAATTGCGCTCGTCCCGGATCAGCTCCTTCGCCTTCTCCCAGGCAGCCGTTGCGGCCGCGACATCACGGGCGCGGTCCTGCGTCTCCCAGGTAAAGCCCTCGCCCATCGTGTGGAACTGGCAGATGTCGGAGAAATGCTTCTCGATCAGATCGCGCTCGCCGGTCCACATCGCCCCCTTGATGAACTGCACGACGGCCGACGGCTTGCCGTGGGCAATGTGGCGGAAGATCATCCCGAAGGCCGAGGACGACTTGCCCTTGCCCTTGCCGGTGTGAACGATGATCAGGCCCTTCTCATCCGTCTTGGTGGCCATGATCTTGTCACGGGCAGCCTTCTTCTTCGCCATCTTTTCGTTATGGCGGGCATCGTCCTTCTCGCCGGTTTCTACAGTCTCTTCGCTCATCGTCATGTCCAGTCTTATGCTGTTTCAGTATGGATATGGGGCGCCAGATCGAAGCGCGCCGAATTGCTGCGCGGCGTCCAGAGGCGCCTGTCGATCGCCTCCATCAGCCGCTCTTTCATTTCTTCGAGGGCGGCCGGGTTCTTCTCGGCCATGAAATCGCGCACCTCGGGATCGGCGACGAAGGCCTGATAGACCGCCTCGAAATGATGATTGCCAACGGCACCGGTCGTGGCCGCAAAGGCAAAGAGATAATCGACGGTCGCCGCGATCTCGAAGGCGCCCTTGTAGCCGTGGCGCATGACGCCATCGATCCATTTCGGATTGACGACACGCCCGCGCACGACACGGCCGATCTCCTCCTCGAGCGAGCGGATCACCGGCTTTTCCGGCCGCGAATGATCGTTGTGATAGATCGATGGCCTGATGCCGCCGACATGCTCGGCCGCCGCCGCCATCCCGCCTTCGAATTGGTAGTAATCGTCGCTGTCGAGCAGATCGTGCTCGCGGTTGTCCTGATTCTGCACCACGGCCTGGATCGACCGCAGCCGCTCCTCGAAAATGCCACGCTCGGCCCGGCCTTCCTCGGCCGCGCCATAGGCATAGCTGCCCCAGACCAGATAAGCCTCGGCCAGGTCGGCGCGCCGCTCCCAACCCTTCTCATCGATCAGCGCCTGCAGCCCGGCTCCGTAAGCGCCGGGTTTCGAACCGAAGACGCGATAACCGGCCCGCTTCATCGCGGAAGCTTCGTCCAAGCCGGACGCCGCAAGCCGCATGGCTTCGCCGCGCATGCGCGCTGCAATCGGATTGTCATCAGCGTCTTCGTCGAGAGCGCCGACCGCCCGGACAGCCTTGTCGAACAGCGCAATCTGCTCCGGAAACGCATCGCGGAAGAAGCCGGAGATCCTCAGCGTCACATCGACTCGCGGACGGCGCAGCATGGCGGGCTGGATAATCTCGTAGCCGGTGACCCGGCGTGAGGTCATATCCCAGACCGGCTTGACGCCGATCAGCGCTAGAGCCTGGGCGATATCGTCCCCGCCCGTGCGCATGTTCGACGTGCCCCAGGCCGTCAGCCCGAAGGACACGGGCCATTCGCCATGATCCTGCACATAGCGGCGCACCAGAAGCTCGGCGGATTTCTTGCCGAGTTCGTAGGCTGCCGGTGTCGGGACGGCACGGCTATCCACCGAATAGAAATTCCGCCCTGTGGGCAGCACGTCGGGACGCCCGCGTGTGGGCGCGCCCGAGGGGCCGGGAGGCACGAAACGGCCGTCGAGACCGGTGAGGAGCGCCAAGATTTCGGCATGGCCGCAGGCGAGAATCGAAGGTTTCAGGTGGGATTCGATGGTGGTGAGCACCTGCCGGGTTTGCGGCCAGGCGGAAGGGCACTGTGTTTCGCCGGAGACGAGCTTGGCGGCGAGCAGCTCAATGCGCTCGACGGTGTCGCCATTGGTGCGCCAGGGGTGTCGAGGAGTTCGGCGAGGATCGAGGGTCTGGAGCCGGCCCAGGGGGCGGCCATGTTGCAGTCGAGGGGATCGAAGGAAAACCCCTCCCCAACCCCTCCCCACAAGGGGGAGGGACTTTGCGCCGAGATCGCCTCCACGGATCGGCCAACCTCAACTGGTTCGGCCGCTGTGGATTGAGATGGCAGCAACGCTTTAAGCCCCTCCCCCTTGTGGGGAGGGGTTGGGGAGGGGTTTGCGAACAAATCCCCCGCAATCGCCCGCTGCAAACTCCGATCGCCACCTTCCCCCAGCCCACGTGGCACCCGCGCCAGCGCCACCGTCAGATCCGTCAGCAACCGCCCCTCAGGCGACACGCCGAACACATGCAGCCCGTCGCGGATCTGCATTTCCTTGAGGTCGCAGAGATAGGCGTCGAGCTTCTTCAGCGCCTCGTCCTCCGCCTCACCCTTGGCAATCCCGGCATCGCTGTCGAGGCCGATATCGGCGACGAGGTCGAGGATTTGTTTCGACAGCAACCGGATACGGCGCGGATCGCCGCCGGAGGCCTCGTAATATTCGTCGACCAGCGCCTCCAGATCCTTCAGCGGCCCATAGCTCTCGGCCCGCGTCAGCGGCGGCGTCAGGTGGTCGATGATCACGGCAGCGGTGCGCCGCTTGGCCTGCGTGCCCTCGCCGGGATCGTTGACGATGAACGGATAGAGATGCGGCAGCGGCCCGAGGATCGCTTCCGGATAACATTCCCCCGACAGCGCCAGCGCCTTGCCCGGCAGCCATTCGAGATTGCCGTGCTTGCCCATATGAATGACGGCATCGGCGCCGAATTCCTGGCGCAGAAAGGCGTAGAAAGCGAGATAGCCATGCGGCGGCACCAGATCCGGCGAGTGGTAGCTTTCCTTCGGATCGATATTGTAGCCACGCGCGGGCTGGATGCCGACCAGCACGTTGCCCAGCCGCGAAAACGGCAGGGCAAAGCCGCCGTCGACGAAATAGGGATCCGCCTCCGGGCCGCCCCATCGCGCCGTCACCTCATCTTGAATCTTTTTCGGAAGACTTTCGAAGAAAGCCTTGTATCGACTCGATGAAAGCCGCTCGCGGACCACGCGCCCGTCACGTCCGGAATTGGTCGGCCCGTCCATCAGATGCCGCATCAGCGCATCGCCGTCCGCCGGGTACGCATCGATGCCGTAACCCGCCTCGCGCAACGCCTTCAGCACCTCGACGGTCCCGGCGGGCGTATCGAGCCCCACGCCGTTGCCGAGCCGCCCGTCGCGGTTCGGATAGTTGGCCATCACAAGCGCGACCCGCCGCTCTGCCGCCGTCTTGCGCCTCAGCCTCGCCCAGTGGACGGCAAGTCTCGCCGTATAGCGCATCCGCCCGGCATCCGGCTCGCTGCCGACGATATTGGCCTCGACACTGGCATCGTAACGCGCCGCCGCCTTGAACGAGACGGCGCGCGACAGCACCCGGCCATCGACTTCGGGAAGCGCGACGTTCATGCCGAGATCGCGGGCCGAGAGACCTTGCGATGAACCGCTCCATGCCTCCTTCGAGGATGCCGAGAAGATCGCCTGCAGCACGACGGCGCCGCTGGCTTCGAGGATTGTCGGCTGGCGGTCGGCACCTGGCGCGGAGACCGCAAATCCTGTTGTGTTGACGACGATATCGGGCGCGGCGGCAGCAAAGACGCTTTCGAGAATGCCGGTGGAAACCGGGTCCTTGAGGCTGTAGGCAAAGACCGGGAGTGGCCGCAGGCCTTCGGTTGCCAGCGCCTCGATCATCGCTTCGATCGGCTTGGTTTCGCCGCTCTGGACGAGGGCTCGGTAGAAGCTGATGGCGGCGATGGGGGCTTCGGTCGAGAGTGGGTTACCCCCCTCTGTCCTGCCGGACATCTCCCCCACAAGGGGGGAGATTGGCTGGGCTCGACCGCTCGCTTCAACCTGCATTGTCTGGGAGGAAGCGCGCCGCGAGTCGATCTCCCCCTTGTGGGGGGCTCGCAGAGCAGGTCGAGACCCGTGGCTCGACCCCGGCCGCCTGGCAAGGCAGAGGGGGGTATCGCGGACAGCAGCCGATCCGAAAGCGCCCGCCACTCCTCGACACCAACAACACCCCGCCCCGGCCACCATATCCCCGCCTTCATCAACGGAGCAGCCGCACCCGGCTTCTCTCCACCGGCAACCATCGCCGCCGCATAATCCAGAAACCGCCGCGAATTCTCGTCGCCGCCTTCGATCAGATAGGACCAGAGCGCATTGAGATCATCGAGATCGACATTGGAGAATGGCGTCAGCCCGGCATCCGGCTTGGAATCTCCGGGCAGCACCGCAATCCGCGCGCCACTGAGGGCTGCGCAGGCATGCAGTGCCTCCAGAGCATAGTGAAAATAGCTCGCTCCCCCGAGCGCCCGGACGATAATCAGCTTTGCGTGCCGCGCCGTCCGCTCGACATAGGCATCGACGGACATCGGGTGTTTCAGGCTCATCAGGCTGGCGACGCGCAGCGTCAGCGGATTGCCGCCACCCTGCCCATGAGCGGCGGCGATTGCCGCAAGCTCCGTGTCCGCCGCAGAAAGGAACAGGATGTCGCCGGGTGACTGGCCGAGATCGGTCGCCTCGTCACCGTCGCTGATCGTTCCTTTCTGGGCGAGGAGTAGATGCATGGATCAGACCAGCGCCTCGATCGCCTTGCGCACGGCAGCTTCGTCCATATCGTGCAAGCCGATGACGACGAGGCGCGTGCCGCGGGTTTCGCCCGGTGCCCAGGCACGGTCGAAATACTGGTCGATGCGGCTGCCGACAGCCTGGATCTGCAGGCGCATCGGCTTGCCGGAGACATCGGCAAAGCCCTTCAGGCGCAGCACGTCATGCTCTGCGATCACGCCCTTCAGCTTCTCGATGAAACCGGCGGGATCGGCAAGCGTGCCGAGCTCGACGACGAAGCTGTCGAACTCGTCGTGGTCATGCGGCGTGCCGTCCTCGTGCTCCAGCTCGTGATGGGACTTGCGGTTGGCGATGTCTTCTTCCGTGCCGATGCCAAGGCCGAGCAGAACGCTTGCCGGGACATCGCCGTTCTTCGCTTCGATCAGCGCAGGTTTGCGTGAAATACGCGACGCAACCTCGTCGCGGACACGGATAATGCCGGCCGCATCGAGCAGGTCGGTCTTGTTGAGAACGATCAGATCGGCGCAGGTCAGCTGATCCTCGAACAGCTCCTCGATCGGGCTTTCGTGATCGAGGGATTCGTCCTCGACGCGGCGCGCCTCGACGGCATCATGGTCGTCGGCAAAGCGGCCGGCCGCGACTGCGGCGCTATCGACGACGGTGATGACGCCGTCGACGGTGACTTCGCTGCGGATGTCCGGCCAGTTGAAGGCGGCGACCAGCGGCTGCGGCAGCGCCAGACCCGAGGTCTCGATGACGATGTGGTCGGGGCGCTGATCGCGCTCCAGAAGCTTGGTCATCGTCGGAATGAAATCGTCGGCGACGGTGCAGCAGATGCAGCCATTGGTGAGCTCGATGATATCGTCCTCGGTGCAATTTTCAGCACCGCAGCCCTTCAGCACGTCGCCGTCCACGCCGAGATCGCCGAATTCGTTGATGATCAGCGCGATCTTCTTGCCGCCGGTATTGGAAAGCAGGTTGCGGATCATCGTCGTCTTGCCGGCCCCGAGGAAGCCGGTGATCACGGTTGCGGGGATCTTCTGCTGGTTCATTCGTTCAACCCTTCATCTTCAGCGGCAGGCCTGCCGCGATAAAATACACGTCCGCGGCGGAGGCCGCGATCATCTGGTGCAGCCGCCCGGCATGGTCGCGAAAATCCCGCGCCATCCGGTTTTCGGGAACGATCCCGAGGCCGACTTCATTGGAAACAAGAACGAGCCGCGCCTTCGCCTTCGGCAGCCAGGCCGCGAGCGCGGCACTTTCCGCCGCCACATCGCGCTCGTCCATCATCAGATTGGTAACCCAGAGCGTCAGGCAATCGACCAGGATCGCCCGCCCCTCGCCGTCGATTGCCGCAAGCCGCTCGGCAAGCTGCAGCGGCTCCTCATGCGTCTGCCACGACGGCCCGCGATCGGCCCGATGCTGCTCGATCCGCGCCCGCATCTCCTCGTCCCACGCCCGCCCTGTCGCCACATAGTGACGTTCGAGACCGGTGTCGGTGATGAGATTTTCAGCGAAGCGGGATTTGCCGGACCGGGCGCCGCCGAGGATGAAAGTCGCACTGCTCATGCGAAGGCCACCGTGCTGGGGCACATATCTCTCGGTCTTCCCTCATTCCTGTGCTTGCCACAGGAATCCAGCCACGGCGCGTCGGCGCCGTGAATGAATCGCAGCAACAAGGAAATGAGTCTCCCGTGCCCAAGGACTTGGGCACGCTGGATTCCTGTGACATCCCGTGGGCGCAGCCCTAAGGCCACAGGAATGGGGGAACCCCTCTGAGGCGCCGCATATAGCGACATGAAAATTCTCGTTTCAGCCATGACAACCTCCGTGCTGGCAGCGGGCGGGAATGCCCAAAGGGCTCTTCGCCCGGCACAGATGGCAGGTCTCCTGGCTCGCGGCTTCAGGCCCCGACAGGGACGGCCGAAAGGCCATCCCTGATCGTGCCAGCGGATCTTCCTCGCCTTCCCGGCTGCATTCTCGTGAAAAGGCGGACGATTCGTAGAATTAGAGGCGTCCTGCCCCGGCTGATCACGATGCATTTCCAGTGGCTTTTCCGATGCGCGTCAGCCATTGCCCTGCTGCGGAATGCAGCGATCAGGCAGCGGTGCCGATGCACCGGATGGAAGACCCTGACCGCTCTACAGTCGCGGGGTCGGCTGTGATGAAGGCGCCCGGCTTGGGTCCGCCCCGTCACATTCCCTTTTCATCCCGAGCGGCAACCGCCGCCCCGGAACCATCCGTAATTGAAAGCATCGTTAGGCGTGCGGCCATGCGAAGTCAATCGATGCCAGGGCAATCCAAACAGCCCGCTCTTAACCCGACTGAGTCTACCAAACAGATAGTCTATTAAATTCATTGACTTAAGTCGATATTTCGCTTGCGACCGCCTCGCTTTTGCGGCAATTGCTCGCGAAATCATGCGGCGCAAAAAGCGCGCTTCCTTGATCCTGCATTCCATCGCCTAGTTCTGTCATCATGCTCACGAAAACCGACATCGGCCGCCTGGCGCGGCGCCATCTCAAATTCGATATGGCGCGGCTGCGCGCCCTAGCGCGCCAGAATGAAATGGGCATGGTTTTCGCGGGCGGCGCTGTCGGCATCATCGCTGGTTGCGCGGTGACCGGCATGAGCCTGATCTCGCGCGAAATGCACAGCCTGATTTTCGGCATCAGCGATGTCGACCGCCTGAGCTCGTCCGAGATCGACAACAAGCTGCTCCTGCTCTTGGCGCCGATCTGCGGCGGCCTGCTTCTCGGCCTGCTGCTGTTCATCCTCAGCAGAACGCGCAAGAAGCCGATGGTCGACCCGATCGAGGCGAACGCGCTGCATGGCGGCCGCCTGTCGCTGACCGATAGCGTGATCGTCGCGATCCAGAACCTGATCTCCAACGGCTTCGGCGCCTCGGTCGGCCTCGAGGCCGGCTATACGCAGCTTGCGGCCGGTCTTGCCTCCAAGCTCGGCCTGAAGCTGCAGCTGCGCCGCGCCGATCTGCGCGTGCTGGTCGGCTGCGGCGCGGCCGGCGCCATCGCCGCCGCCTTCAACGCGCCGCTGACGGGCGCCTTCTACGCTTTCGAGCTGATCATCGGCACATACACGATCGTGTCGCTGACTCCCGTCGTCGTTTCCGCCCTGCTCTCGACGCTGATCGCCCGCCTGCTTGCCGGCAGCGACTTTACCATCGATGTCGGCCAATTCGGCAGCGTCGTTCCAGCCGACTACGTTCCGGCGATCCTGCTCGGCGGTTGCTGCGCGGGGGCCGGCATCCTGATCATGCAGGGCGTCTCCTTCATCGAGGAACTGGCGCGAAAGAGCTCGGTGCCGACCTATGCCCGCCCGGCGCTCGGCGGCATCGTCGTCGGCCTGCTGGCGATGATTTCGCCGCAAGTGCTCTCGGCAGGCCATGGCGCCCTGCATCTCAACCTGTCGCACCAGGTGGCGATCCCGGCGCTGATCGGCATTCTGCTGTTGAAATCCTTCGCCTCCGCCGTATCGATCGGCTCCGGCTTCAGGGGCGGCCTGTTCTTCGCCTCGCTGTTCATGGGCGCCCTGCTCGGCAAGCTCTTCGCCTATTCGGCGCCGTTCTTTGCACATGCGTCACTGACACCGGAGGTCTATGCCGTCGTCGGCATGAGTTCGCTCGCCGTCGCCATCATCGGCGGACCGTTGACGATGACCTTCCTGGCGCTCGAGATCACCGGCGACTTCCCGATCACCGCCCTGGTGCTCGCCGCTGTCATCACATCCTCGCTCGTCGTGCGCACCACCTTCGGCTACTCCTTCGCCACATGGCGCTTCCATCTGCGCGGCGAAAGCATTCGCAGCGCCCATGATGTCGGCTGGATCCGCAACCTGACGGTCGGCAAGCTGATGCGCGCCGACGTCAAGACCGCCAATGTCGCGACCTCCGTCGAGGAATTCAAAAAGACCTTCCCGGCCGGTTCGACGCAGCGCGTCATCCTCGTCGATGATACCGGGAAATATGCCGGCCTCGTCCTCGTTCCCGAAATCCATTCCAATCCGATCGATACGGATGACGAGGGCAAGGGCCTGGAGAGCTTCATCCGCTACAAGAACGACTTCCTGCAGCCGCAGATGAATGCCAAGCAGGCCGCCGCGATCTTCGACAAGACCGAGAGCGAAGCGCTGGCCGTGCTCAACAATCTGATCGAGCGCAAGGTCGTCGGACAGCTCAGCGAAAGCCATACGCTGCGCCGTTACACGGAAGAACTGGACCGCCGCCGCCGCGAGGTCTCTGGCGAAATCTAGCCGAGCAGCCGCTGCAGCCAGTCGCGGTCGAGATGACGCTCCAGCTCGGCCGCCACGGCATCCAGCGCCCTGTCGACGCTTTCGGCATAGCTTTTCCGTTCGCCTGCGAGACCGAAGCTTTCTAGCAGTCGCGAGCGGTAGGCATCGCTCGAAAACAGACCGTGCAGATAGGTGCCCATCACCCGGCCATCGGTGGAGATCGCACCGTCAGGTAAGCCGTCGATTTGGGCGGACGGGCGGTCGCAATCCGCGCCTTCCGTCACGCCCAGATGGATCTGATAGCCGGAAAGCGGCGTGCCATATTCGGCGGAGACCGCGCGGCTGTTGCGCACGACCTTTTCCGGCGCCATTACCGTCTCGACGTCGAGAAGGCTAAGCCCGTCCGTCTCAGCCGCACTGCCCTCGATGCCGAGTGGATCGTGAACCTTGCGCCCAAGCATCTGGTAGCCGCCGCAAATGCCGATCACCCGCCCGCCACGCCGCATATGGGCCGCGAGATCGCGGTCCCAGCCGGCTGCGCGGAAATCCGCGAGATCGCTGATCGTCGACTTCGAGCCCGGCAGAACGACGAGAGCGGCATCGTCAGGAAGACGGTCGCCGGCCTTTACGAAGACAAGCTCGACATCCTCTTCCGCGCGGAGCGGATCGAGATCATCGAAATTGGCAATCCGCGGCAGCACGGGTACGGCGACCTTCAGCGTCGCCGATCTTCCGCGCGCTAGCTTTTCGAGAACGACGGAATCTTCGGCCGGAAGACCACCAGCCGCCTTCAGCCACGGCACCACGCCGAAACACGGCCAGCCCGTATAGCGCCCGATCGCGGAGATCCCGTCATCGAAGAGCGAAACGTCACCGCGGAACTTGTTGATGATATAGCCAGAGATCATGCCGCGATCCCGCTCATCGAGGATCGCATGCGTTCCAACCAGCGAGGCGATGACCCCGCCGCGGTCGATATCGCCGACCAGCACGACCGGCACGACCGCCCGCGTGGCAAAGCCCATATTGGCAATATCGCCCGGCCGCAGATTGATCTCCGCCGGAGATCCCGCGCCCTCGACGATGACGAGATCGGCGCCTTCGGAAACCGTCGCGAAGCTAGAGAGAACATACTCGAGCAGCTGCGGTTTCAGGCGCTGGTAGTCGCGCCCCTTCGCCTGCCCCCAGACCTTGCCCTGCACGACGATCTGGCTGCCATTCTCCGATTGCGGCTTCAGCAGGATCGGATTCATGTGAACGGAGGACGGCGTGCGTGCGGCGAGCGACTGCAGCCACTGCGCCCGGCCGATCTCGCCGCCGTCATCGGCGACGGCAGCATTGTTCGACATGTTCTGCGGCTTGAAGGGGCGAACGGTCAGACCGCGATTGGTCGCCAGCCGGCAGAGCCCGGCGACGAGCACCGTCTTGCCGACATCCGATCCTGTTCCCTGCAGCATGATGGCTCTGGTCATGGATGACGCCTACAACGCGTTGCCGCGCGAGGTCAACGGCAGGTCCCTAAACGCGAAAACCGCGCCAGCCGGGAGCCGCGCGGTTTGCCGTAAAACTCTGGCGTATCGCCCATACACGGCGAAACTCGTGCTCTCCGGGACGCAGAACCTGATCCGGAGAACCGGCGGTTTGTCCCCCGCCGTGGTTACACTGATAGCGCGACATTCTTACCGGAGAGTTATTGAGCTCTTAAGCAAAGATGAATTTCGACCTTTTTTGAACTTTTATTGACCGCGACGCGAAACGCACTCCTGCACTCACCTAACGGAAAGCTGCGTGAACCCGTAATATTAGCCGATACAAATCAAAGATTTAGCCCAGAAAAATTCAACCTGAGAAGTTGATCTCAACCTTTTCGGCATTACCATCGGCAAAATAAAAAATCACAAGTGGAACAAAGGAAGCGCAGATGAAGGCCGCATTGAGAATGCTGTTCCTGTCAGCCATGGCCTGGGCCTGCGCTTCAGCTGCCGTAGCGGCAGGTTGCGGCGCGGTGACGATCGCCGAGATGAAGTGGGGGTCGGCTGCGATCGCTGCCAATTTCGACAAGATCATCCTGGAGGCCGGCTACGGCTGCAGCGTCGAGATCGTCCCCGGCGATACCATGCCGACTTTCGCATCCATGGATGGCAAGGGCACGCCCGATATCGCGCCCGAGCTTTGGGTCAAGGGCGTCGAGATCGAGCTCTCCAAGGCGATCGCCGCCGGGCGGCTGGTCGAGGGCGCCGAGATCCTCGCCGATGGCGCTGTCGAGGGCTGGTGGATCCCGAAATTCGTCGCCGACGCCAATCCCTCGATCAGGACGATCGAGGATGCGTTGGCAAGGCCCGATCTGTTTCCCGATGAGAACGACCCCGCAAAAGGCGCGGTCTTCAACTGCCCGACGGGTTGGAGCTGCAAGATCACCACCCAGAACCTGTTCAAGGCCTACTATGCCGAAGCCAAGGGCTTCAACCTGATCAGCGCCGATACGCCGAAAGACCTGGACGCCTCGATCGCCGATGCCTTCGAGCGCAAGCGCGGCTGGCTCGGCTACTACTGGGCGCCGACCGCCCTCATCGGAAAATACGACATGATTCGCCTCGGCATGGGCGTCCCCTATAGCGAGATGGAGTGGAACACCTGCACGGCAGTCTCCGGCTGCGCCCGCCCGCGGCGCAATGCATACCCGACCTCGCAGGGCGTCACCGTCACCACGAAGGCCTTTGCCGATCGCGCCGGCCCGGCAATGGACTACCTGCGCAAGCGCAGCTGGGATAACGGCACGATCAACGACGTCCTCGCCTGGCAGGACGAGCACAGCGAAAGCAGCCGGAACGCCGCCGTCTACTTCCTGGAGAACTATCCGCAGCTCTGGACCACCTGGGTTCCCGAAGAGATCGCCGCACGGGTCAAGCGCGCGCTCTAAAGCGCTGCAAGCTTCGCGAAGGCCAGAGCGGGCAAAAGGAAGAACCGATAACGACCGCGCCTCTGTTGCGCGCCAAAACGATTTTCTTGAGGTACCCGATGACCCCAGCCGCTTCCTTCCCCGATCGCGAAACCGTTGCACAGAAGTTTGCCGGCGCCAGTGACGCCGACAAGTCCTATATCGAACTGCTAATGGAAAACGTCGCGCAGGACGACAATCTGGTCGACGGCCTGCACCGCTATCTCGATCTCTCCGCAGAGAGCCGCTTCCTGAATTCGCTGAAGCTTGAGACGACGGGCACATGGATCGGCACGGCTGCACCTGCCCGTCTTCAGATCCGGCTGATGGAGGCCGCCAAGTCGAGCCAGCATCCGGCCTATCAGGCCTTCCGCAATGGTCTCTCCCGCTCCGGCGGCCTCGAAAAGGCTTATCCGGCAGCCAAGATCTGATCGTTAATGGCGCGCCGCGCGGTCAACCGAGCGGCCGGCATCCTGCGTGGCGTTGACGGCGTTGGCCGTATCGCGGCCCATGCCGCGGATCGTGTTGCCGCAGGAAGACAGGGCGAGCAGAAGCAGGAAGGCAGCACCGATTTTGGCTGTCGTCGTCATTTTGGAAATCCTTTGCAAATATGACCTCTCCGAAGCGGCGGGCGCCGCTCCGGGCGATTAACGCGCCAAGGCCAAAAAGGTTCACGCCAATAATGGCTTAGGCGGCAGCAGCCTTGGCTTTTTCTGCAAAGGCATGACGGATGCTGTCGGCAACCGCCTGCATCGGACCGGAAAGCTGCGATGCCGTCAGCAGCCGGATTTCGAAGGAGCCAAGTTCCGGCAAACCTTCCTGAGCGCCGAGGATCACCATGTCTTCGCTGACATAGGAGCGCGGCAGCGGCGCGATCGCCAGATCGGACACCACGGCAGCGCGCTGCGCCATCGTGTGACCGCTGAGATAGGCGACGCGATAGGGCCGCTTGTTGCGCTCGAGCTGCGCCAACGCTTCCTGGCGCCAGATGCAGCCCTCTTCCCATATCGAGATCGGCAGCGGCTCCTTGCGATGCGCCGTGCCGCACTTGGCGCCGGCCCAGACGAGCTTCTCGCGATAGACGATCTCGCCGCCGGTCGGGAAAGGCCTGGTCGCGAAATTGACGAGCGCCAGATCGAGGCGCTGCTCTTCCATCCGCTTCTTCAAGCCGATGCTCATGTCGATCGTCACATCGACCATGATGCCGGGGTAGCTCTCGGCAAAACTCTTCAGAATGCTCGGCAGCAGCCGCTCGCCGATATCTTCAGGCGCGCCGAGACGGACGACGCCGCTAAGTTCGGGCATGATGAAGCGCGAGACGGCCTCGTTGGAGAGCGCCAGGATATTGCGCGCATAGGTCAAGAGCAGCTCGCCATGCTGCGTCAGCGTCACCGAGCGCGCGTCGCGCATGAACAGCGTCGCGCCGAGCTGTTCCTCGAGCTTCTTGATCTGCATGGAGACGGCCGACGGCGTCCTGAACACCGCTTCGGCAGCCGTCGAAAAATTGCCGGTTTCCGCGATTGCCACGAAGGTGCGCAGAACGTCGTTATCGAGAAGCGGGATAGGCCTGCGAAAGGGCATCGTCATCGGCGCATCTTTCAATTTTTCTGAATTTAAACACCATATCATTTCGTTTGTTTGAAAGTCAATCGAACCTTATATTTTACTCATGGCTGAAACACGAACACAGGAGGCCATGATGACTGACACTGTACAGACCGCAATTGATGCCTTCTTCGCGCTCCGCTCGCGGCAGATCCAGCGCACCGCCTGGAACAACACGATGCGCCAGATGACGGCCCTGCCCCATCACCTGATCGCCGATGTCGATCCTTACTGTACGGAGAACATTTTTTTGATTCATCTAACCATTTGAAATTATTGATCAGCGGAAAATTTTTTCGATTCTGAGTACGCAATTCTCTAAGCTCTGCCGATGATCGATAGGAGATACTGTTCTCCATCGTCACGGTGATATCGATGCAAGTCAAGTAGGGTCAGCTTTGCTCCAGCTGCTTGAAGGCCAGCCCCAATTTGAATGACCGACTGTGGCTTTATGCCCTCCATGATCAGTCTGGCTCTAATCTCGAACGGCGAAATGAACTCGTCTTGGAAACGCCAGATTTCTTCCATGGTGATGATGTCACCTTTGAAATATCCATGACGCTTTAACGCCCCAACATCTCCGGTGCCCATTCGCAGGTAAAACTTTGCTTCTCTCACATTGACAATCGCCTTCGGATCGACGCTCGCCTGATGAGTTTCGCATATGTGCCGGACACGCTCTACGTTGCCGGTGTAAGCGCTTTCCAAAAAGTTCTTGGACGAAGCTAGGATGCTCACGCCAATCTTTTTACTGAGGACTTCTTGCATGACTTGCGACCAGGGATGCCGAGACGACTTGCTCCCCCAGACAGCAACGGGAAGCGAGACCAAACCCCTAGCCCTCGCCTTAGCTGTATGTCTCGCAAATGCGTCAAAATTCATGGGAGGTGCGCCGCTCGGGATGCCCAACCGCTCTGCATATCGCCTATCTGGGCATTCGATGACCTGATCAGCATACAGCGAAAGCATATCGAGAACAGGCAGACCAAACTTCTTCGCCTGCTTCATGACAGCAGGTGATGACCAAAATTTCACTTGTGTTGCGCCGCGACGTGCTTGGGAGTTCACGTCGTAATTTCTTGTCCGACCGCTCAGAACTGTGGCGAGTTCCTTCCTCACGACCTTTCTCAAGTCCGCCGTCACACCGTACAAGCTGCTGTCTAGGGTGTGGTTCTGATCCGGCCTCTTATTTGAGGCGTAAATCTCAACGACTTCGGCAAATTTCTTCGGCCAACCTTTGATGGCACTCCCTGCCAGACTAAGGCTCTCGGCTGTGGGGCTCGGCCTTCTGGTACCTCCCGAATCTTCTGTTTGGATGACTCGTGCCAAGGTCGTCGCCAGCGTAAAGATTTCTCCCGTGCCGAAGCTTTTCAAGTCATCGTGTACTCGGCAGGCGCTCTGGGCTTCCGGGTCGATCAAGTTGGTGACGAAGTCCAAGCCTTCAACATCGTCGACCTCGACAAGTGCTTGGGGATAGTCGCGAAAGTCGGCTATCCCACAACGAGTGCACCGGCAGATGTCTCCCGCAATTCGATATTGAAGGATCGAATTGCACTCTGGGCAGCGGTCTAAAAGTCGCTCTTTTGTGCGGGGATCGAACGAGAGGCTACGAATAGACCAGATCGCCTTTGCAAAAGGTTTCTCACTCAATGAACGCGGGGAAATACGACGAGTGGCTATCAGCTCGTTCCCGCTGATCTCGACGCCAAAAAAATTAACGCCACGACTTCCCTTCCGGTACATCAGGCGCTCGATGTCCGCGACACCGTTGGGGACTCCAAGAAAGTCCGCAAGCACTTTCACATCAAAATCGGACCGAGCGAAACGTGAATGACCCCACCCCTGCTTTATGCTGTGTTTGCCAAGCAGGCGGTTGATAATCCAAAGATCATGGAAACCATTTTCCGCACATGCACGGAACACGATATCTGCCAGCCCCTCCCCTGGTTGCGGTTCTACTGGAATAGCAAGGGCTTTCGGTCCTGACACACTAGGATGCTCAAAACCTCCAGCCATTGCATCACCTCTCGTCTTTCGCTTCGGTGTTTTCCGTTTGGGTTGGAGCTTCAGGGCGGATGTCTTTTATCCAACGAACACCCGCGCCGAACGCGATTGTCTCAGACGTCATCTCGATGTTCTTCGTGCGAAGCCCGTTCACAAGGCTGTTCAGCGTTCGCTCGTTAACAGCGTCATACCGGTTCTTTTCCAGACGAGCGATGAAGCTCGGATCGACACCGGCTGCCTTTGCTAGCTCGCGCTGACTAAGGTCTGCCAAGCCTCTGGAAGCCCTGATTATCCGACTGCCGAAATGGTCAAGTGTCTTATCTTCCAGAACGGTGCCAGGCTTCCTCCACCTAACACCAGCTCCGTGCCCTTCACCGGCCTCGACGAACTCGACCCCTGCGTCCTGATAATAAGCTTTCAGTATCCAGGCTTCTCGCGGGAGCAGCTTATACTTGCCACCCTCAATCAACTGGATGGTCTTGGCTTTGATCCCCGTCGCCACGCCAACTTCAGCCTGACTCCAGCCAAGCATAAAACGTGCAGCTCGCAACAGCGGAATTACCGGGTTCATGTCCCCGAAAAAACGCTCAGGGCTGAGAATGTCAACATTATTCGCTGTGCGTCACCCAACCGCGTTTTGCGTCATTTTCCTTTGATTTTGAGTCAAGAATCGGTTTTCTTGCTTCAGGCCAACTTCCTCAAACCGAATCGAAGGTGCTCTCGATGGACAAATGGCTTGGAACTTCACCCAGTGTAATCATTCCCCGGCTGCAGTCCCTGCTCGCCGACTTACAAGGCTTGTCATCGCCTGGCGGCTTCGACGGTCCCGTAAATCCTGTTACCATTCGCAACTGCATGCTCGTCCAGCGCTCCGTGCCATGCCTTATCGGCGAGATGTCCGGTCATCCGCATATCAAAGAAGGTAGCCCCGGCGTTACGAGCGAACTCTTCTACCTCGATCAAAAACGCAAAATCGGCCGGACTCTCAGCAGGTGGTACTATTTCGACCACGGGCTGATCGGTTAGCGACGAAAGAGGAGCTGATCATGGACAAAGCCCTGACCGATAGCCTGGACCGTTACATTGCGAAGCTGCAGCAAGCCGCCGAACAGCTCAAGACGCCTCGAACTAACGAGTTCCGGTTGACGAAACGGAATCTACCTGCAATCGCTCGCAAGTCAGCGACTGACTTTCTAGCTTATTGCGCTCTCGTGGCGCTCTTCCGCAGAAACATTGGTGCCCTCTCCGAACCTTCATGCGTCGCAGTGATCGCCGTCCCTCCCCAATGGCAGCTGAAAGACGTTCATGACGCGGCGAACATCATTTTGAAGGACAAGAAGGGCGTCAAGTTCTGCCTCCATCCTACTTCCAAGCACAAACGTGGATGGGAAATCGACCCGGCGGAATTCCTTGAGACGGGAGAGAAACTGATCGTCTTTACTCAGGAGGGTTCTGTCCTTCATGAGGATTTCGAGCTGGCGGCCACGCTCTCTGACAGGCTCGCTCTTTGCGATGTTCGGCACTTACGAGCGCTATGTACCTTTCGCAAGTGCGGCATGCTGACGGACGAACAGGCAGCAGTCATCTCGGAGCAAGCATCAGAGCGAATGGAAGCCATCTTCCGTCGGGACCAACCCGCGAGCCGGGCCGCTATGAAGCTGTTGAAGGTCGCGAAGGTGCCTTCCGGCAATGAACGGCTGCTGGATGTCACCAAGGGCTTCGGCGAAGCGAGCGTGTGGGCCGAGGCTCTGAAGAAAGACCTATCCGATTGGCGGCAAGGAAAACTTCCATGGGCCGAGGTGGACAAGGGTTGCTTATTGTACGGTCCACCCGGAACAGGTAAGACGCGATTTGCAGCAGCTCTAGCGTCCCACTGCGGCCTCCATCTGGAAGCAACATCAATCCCGAAGTGGCAGTCTTATAAAGACGGCGATCTCGGTGACATGTTGAAGGCCATGTATCAGGCGTTCAGTGCCGCCAAGGAAAATTCGCCCTGCTTATTATTCCTAGATGAATTCGACGCCATTGGGGACCGAGCCAAATTTCCTAGCCGCCACGAGACCTATTCGACAACCGTCGTGAACGCGCTCTTAGAATGCTTGGACGGAACGGAAGGACGCGAGGGCGTCATCGTCCTTGGTGCGTGCAACTATCCGGAACGGATCGACCCTGCTCTTCTAAGGAGCGGTCGGCTCGAAAAACATGTCAAATTTCCTTTGCCTGACGCAACAGCGCGAGGACAAATCCTTGAATTTCATCTTCCGGACCTAGTGGGTGATGCCGCTCTCAGGGAAATAGCTGCACGAATGCCTGGCAAGAGCGGCGCGGACATTGAAAGGCTGGCCCGCGAAGCCAGAAGGATTGCCCGAAAGGAAAATCGAGATGTCAACATTTCGGACGTCAGATCACAGGTGCAAGTGCCGCCTCCGCTTGATGCCGAAACTCTGTACCGCGTCGCGATTCACGAGGCGGGTCATGCCCTCGTGACCCACACGTTGCAGCTGGGCAAGATCGAGTGGGTCGAAATCTACGACAACGTGGAAAACTTCGCCACCGCTGTCGATGCGAACGGCGGCATGTTCATGGAAAGACCCGCCCGCGAATTTCTAACCCAATGGGACGTTATGAAGATGATTACTTCGGACCTGGCAGGAGCAGCAGCGGAGGATTTGATTTTCGAGCACCGCGCCAGTTGGTCAACCGGAAACCAGGGCAGCGACTTTGCCAGCGCGACCATGTTGGCGATCAGGATGGTGACGGAATACGCCTTCGGAAATTCTTTGTATTACCTTCCCGGATCGGTCGACATGACGTCCCCTCCCAAGCTTTGGGAGGACCTCGCTCTTCGCGACGACGTCAAAGAAATTCTTCAAGAGCAGTACCAGCGGGCGAAAGAAATGCTCGACGGCGTTAAGCCCGAACTGCTCAAGCTTGCCGACGCGCTCGTGAAACACAAACGGCTGGACGCCCGCCAATTGGAGCCGTACTGGCCGGGATCGCGGAAGACTCGGCAGTCGACGCCGCAACGCCCAAAAAGCCGCCGTCAACATTAGTGGCGCTCGACACTCAGCCAATCCTACCGACCATACACACGCCGCATTCCTTTGCGGCCGATGGAGGCCCCGTGAAAGCTTGGATCATTAGTGACATCCATCAAAGCCACCTCACAAGGTTGCTTCGCGACCCGCCCAAAGTTCCCATAGCGGAAATCTGTATATGTGCTGGGGACGTCACGAACTTCATCGATGACAGCATCGGCTTCATCCGTCGAGTCATCGAGCCGAAGATGCCGGTAGTGCTCGTGCTCGGCAATCACGATTACTACGGCAGCAGCATCAGCGGCGCACTAGAACGGGCCCGACGTCTTGTTGAAGGAAGCCGAGTTCATTTCCTTGAGAACGATACCGTCACAGTCGGCGACTGTCGCTTCATCGGTGCTACCCTGTGGACCGATTTCGCGGTCTCCGTTGGGCATGATGAACACATCCCTCCTGAAGAGAGGCGGGTTAAAGCATTCGAACTGGTGCCGTCGCGGATGATGGATTTCCAATGTATTTATCGTTCCGACCCTCGAAGACCAGGCGAAAACGGAATGGTTACGGCCTGGGAAATCCTTGAACGCCACAGAGAAAGTCGGAGATTTATAGACAGAGAATTATCGGTTGATTTTCCCGGACGTACCGTCGTGGTAACCCATCATGCGCCCTTGATGCAGAGCTTTAACCCCGACTTTTTCGGGAACGTGACAAACGCTGCTTTCGCTTCCGATCTTTCCGACCTGATCATACGCCGACGCCCAGGCCGATGGGTTCACGGTCACATACATAAGTTTCGGGACTATATGGCCGATCAGACGAGAGTCATCTGTAACCCGTGGGGCTATAGGGGCGAACTTTATACGTCCGGCTTCCGCCCAGGTTTCATCATCGAATTATAAACAGTGACAGAGGCCGGTTTTCGTTTTTCTGTGTCCGAATGCAACAATTCCTAAACTCCTGATGCGACAAGGAATTGATCGAGGAGATTGCGGAGTTCGTCAAAAGCGAATTCGCGGATTTCCTTGAGGCGGAACTCATAAGGACCACATAAACCATGAATGACGATCTCTTTATCGCGTCTTTGATCGTCGTGCTGGCGTTTGCTGCCCATGCTCTATTCTTGTGCATTTGGCACGCTATGGACGCTTTTACCAACAAGTTCAGTCCAAGCGAGTGGGCACCTGACCCAGGCAAACCGCTTAGCCTTGGCCGCTTCAAACTCCCCGTCTTGTCTGCTCTCATGGTCGTGGGCACTATCGCATTTTCAGTGGTGCTCGGCCAAACGCTGCTGATGCTCGGTGTCCGCCCTCCCGGCACTTGATTCCTTGAGCGTCAGCGGCGAAAGAAAATTCAGTAAAATTTGAAGGGCAGAAGCACTAGACGACGAGAGTGACGGTGCAGTTCGTGGAAAAGTCAACATAATGGACCCGAAACTTCTCACCCTTCCCTGGGTAACGCTTCTGACCCTCGCCGCCGGATACATGGGTTACTTCGTTGCCCATGTCGGTCTTCGGGATCACCACAAGACTGTGGACGTCACGTTCAGTACACTTGTCTTTGGGTTTTGTGCTGCGTTCGCCTATCAGCTGCTCAGATATGTGAACATTAACATCCTGGCCGCTTCTGGGGCCGCTGTGGTGACGTCCATTGTCCTTGGAGCAGTATGGCGAGCGCTGCTGCGGCCGGTTTTCTACAACATAATGCGGAACACGAATGTCAGTTATGCCGACGATATACCCACAGCGTGGCTCAATCTCTTTGGCGAGACGAGCATCGTCGCCTCTCAGTTGATCGTGCGACTGAAGGACGGACGGACGCTGATGTGCGCCGATCTCCATCGGTTCAAGGACGAGCCCAACGGCCCCTTCCGGTTCGGTGCGACCGGCGACATCCTAATGTATGTCACCGACCAGAAGGTGGGCTATGCGTGGTCGACAATAGACGACGTGTTTTGGGACGAATGGGGATCGGAAATAACCTACATCCCCGCTTCAGAGGTTGCGCAGGTCAACTTTCGCCGTCGAGGGCGATAGACTACTTCTTGGGCGGCGGCGGCCGGTTATGGTTTTCGGTCGGCGCGGTATAGCTCCCCCTTTTGCCGTCGGTGTTTCCGATAGGCGGTCTGGGAGGCTGGGGTACGACAACTTTCTTTTCAGTCATGGCGTTTCCTTCACTGGCTCGTACTCGTGCAGTTCATTTTCAAGTTGAACAACCTGCCGTTTGAACGGCTTGGTCTGGAAGTCGTACACGGTCTTCCCGCAGGTTATCGCGAACAGAACGGTCGCCCCGGCTTCTTCAAGGGTTTCCTTGGCTGCGAGCATTGAACTTCCAGTGGAAAGTAAGTCATCGATGAGGACGACGCTGCGGCCAGCAATATTTCCTTGCACCCGAAGGAACTGCTTCAATTGCGCACGGCTACGATGCCCGTTTCCCTCATGTGATCTGGGCAGGGGCTTGGCCCACCTGAGCCCATCGTAAATGACGCCACTATATCGCTTGTCCTTCAGCGCTTCCGCAACCATCCACAATGATCGGTATCCGCCTTTGACGTTCGGCTGCGCATCCTTCGAGGGAATCGGAATCAACAGCGCGTTCTTCGGCACCTCAGCGTTGTCGAGCGTCGCCACAATGAACTGTCCGAAAGCGCTTCTTGCCCTCTTGATGTTCCCGGTGGTGATCCTAACCCTCTCCCCGTTTCGGAATAAAATTGTGAACGGGGTCTTATATTGCCCGGTCTTGACCGCCCAAACGAACAGGTAGGAATCCCAATATTCGGGCTTCCGCTTTGCCTTTTCCTTGTGCGCCAGCTCCGAATAGTAGGCACTGATAAAGTGCACGTTCATTTACGAAATCCGAGACAGAATATCTTGTACGCTGGTCAAGACCACCGTTTTGGGGTTTCCCAAGAAGCGCTCGGGCCAGGATAACGCTTGGTTCTCGACGACGGAGCGCATGATGAAAAGCCAGCGCCCGAGACGAATGCATTCAGCCGCTTGATGAAGCGTTCCTGAGGTGTCGGACGCCTCGACTATAACGCTGCCGTCGGAAAGCGCTGCCATCAAACGATTGCGTTTTGGAAAGTCCGATTGAAAGGTCCGCTGGCCTGGGTGGAATTGCGACACCAGAAGATGGCGCTCGTATATTTCCTGTTGGAGGTCGGCGTTTTCGGCTGGATAGGCCTTGTCGAGAGGCGTTCCGATGACTGACACAGTTTTACCGCCCTCGGCGATAGCAGCTCGATGAGCAGCAGTATCGACACCTTTTGCCAGCCCGCTTGTTACGACTAGCCCCGCAGACGCCAGTTCTCGCGATATCCTAGCCGCGCGAGCCAAACCGTCAGTAGATACGGACCGTGCACCGATGACAGACAGGGACTTCACTTTAAGCAGATTAAGATCGCCGGAGAAGAAGATTATCGGATCGCGTTCTTCCGCCTTCTTGAACAGCCCTTCGAGTTCTTTAGGCATCGGCCGCCCAGCGTACTCCATCATCTCGCCCAGTGGCATGGAGCCAAAGCTCGTCGGCGGTGTGTAACCGGACGCCCGGGTCACTTTCGTCACTCGATTCTGTTCAGAGTGCATATCCATCAGCACTTCAACTTCTCCAGAAATGCTTTGTTCGATGTCTACCGCGATTCGAGCACCCGGGTCACGTTCTGCCCCGGCGGCCGAGTGCATTTCGCTGTGGGTAAAGCGACAGCGAACTTGAAAGCAGCAGACCCCGTGGATCAATCGCGGCTTGATGTTCACTATATGTTCTGATGCAGTTTTGTCAATCTTGGGACGTTCTGGCGTTCATGCGCAGCCGCTTGCGACCAATCGAGAGGCGAGACCGCGCCCTGCAATCGGCCTGCTTCTTGTTGCCTGACCATGCCTTTTTCAGGATACGATCAGAAATTCATTGGAGGTGCGTAGAAGCAGCGCAACGTGTCTTCGTTTGGAAACAAACATAGGTGGTAAAGCCCATCTGGTGATGGAAAGCTTTTGGCTTGAGGGACGATGAATACATGCTCTCGCGTAGCAAGGCGGTGATCTCCCGCTTTGAGCGTAATTTTGTAATTCGCTCCTTCCAACGTAACATCGTCGCTGGGTATCGGCTGACAATCGCCAGTCTCACCATCGCCATTGCAACAAAATGCGTCGTACTTGAAACCAGAGGGAGCGTGGTGAGCCTCTGCAGCGGCGACAGGCGTCAAGGCAAACACTGCAGCGAGTAAGACGCGCATCACGATCCTCCAGGTCGAGGGCAAGAGCGTATGGCTCTTGCCTGGTTTCACTTGCCTCCGACGAAGGGGTCAGCCAATGCGGCTGCCGGTCTACTGATGGGATATTTAATGTCGGAAACCTTTTCAGCGAGCTTCGTGTCACCGTTTTCCTTCAGGAGCGCACGGAAGCTGGGGTGCATTCCGCCGTCCTGATAGGCTAACGGTTGGAACGACTTTTCCAGAAGCTCACCTAGTTTCTTATCGTCGGCTGCCGATTTGGCCGCAACTGCTGCATCCGGTTGATCGACCCGCTTGGGGCAAGCCGCCAAAGGATTAGTCGGCTCGCCGCCGTCGAACTGCGCGTTGAAGGTATAGTTCCCGTTGCACGCGGAAACTTTCGGTTCCCTGCGACGAACTTCGAAACTGTCGTAACCGACCTTGAGCGTCTTCCAGAAGGCCATATTTGGGTCGTCCCGGTGTGCTGCAAGGTTTTCGGGCGTCATTCGGAATGGATAGGACTGCACCTGAAACGCGGGCTGGCCTGCACGCAGCGCTTTCTCCACAACTGCGTAGATTTCGCCCACCCCCTGGTCTGTCAGCGCAAAGCATCCCGAAGACGAACAAGCACCGTGGACCATCAGGGCCTCCCCGGTGTAGCCTAGCGCAGACTCCAGCCGGTTCGGGTAGCCCAGGTTAAAGGAGAGGAAAAACTGCGATTTCGGGTTTAGTCCGCCGAGGGACACACGATAGAAGCCCTCAGGAGCCTGTCGGTCGCCTGTCTTTTTCTTCGGCCCGAGTTTCCCCGACCAACGGCACATCGGGTAAGTGTTGAGCAGGGCGTAGTTGCCCGATGCGTCGACTTTCCAGACCTCCAGTTCGCTCTCCATCTTGAAGATGCGCACAAGGACAGGGCTGTCCGAAGACATCCTTTTGCTTTTCATGTCGGCAAGAAGCTTTGATGGGATTTCTCTCGATGAAACGCCCAGATCATCAAGAGAGGCAGAAACGCAGCCGGACAGCACCAGTGCCGTGGCCGGAAGGATCAGCCACCGCGCCCACCGCCGCAGCTTTCCTGAAATCTTATAGGTAGGAGTGCGAGCAATAACGCTCGTTGAGAAATGGCCAAGCGCCATGATGAATCCTCTGACAGTAAATCGACCCAGGTCCAAATACTTCAGATGATCGGCGGGCGGTGCTCCACCTCAGCAGACAGCCCGACCGCCGCCGAATACGCGTCTTGTCCATAGGCTTCGCTACACTCGCGCGATTGCGCCAGCAGTGTTTCCGTTTTCAGCAGCCCTGCGTCCAGTTTACAATGCGAAGCCTGCCTCGCGTCTGCTGGCGAATGATCGTGGTCATGATGAACTGGAGACATCAGCGCGATCACTACGGAGGATTGAGGAGAAGCAGACGCAGTTTCACTGCAAGGAAGGACCAAGACCCCTCCCAGCATACTGATGATCAGCAATAGCTTCAAAAAATGCCGCAATGAATCAGCCCGCTTCAACGACCAGCATGATGGTGCCCCATACCGGAAACGTCAACAACAACAGGAACAAGGCAATCTGTTGACATTCCAACGGTGGTAATCTTCTCGCGATCAGTGCTTGATCCTGGAGACCAGCGATTTGATCCAGGACATGCAGGTCTCTATGGCCCAGCTAGTCTGCTCAAAAGTCAGCGCAGGCATCGGCTCATCACCCGGTCCATGCCCCAGCGGATTTCTGACTTTGGAGAAGAAAGCCTTCAGAATCTCGCCCTCCCATACGTCGATAAAGCGGCCATTCTTTTGGCTGACCAAGTTGTCGATATAGCTGGACGCACCGTTTTCCTTTCCATGAGTCCAGTTGTTCATCCCGGAAATGATCTTGATGGTGCTTTCCAATGCCCTTGCTGCCGATAGTGAAGCGTCTCGGTCGCCAGTGTCTCTTTGATCAACCGCTCTCAGCATATCATTCTGGACATTTTCCCACCTGACGTCAGCAACAAGCTCCCAGAAAGGCTTCTCAATCGTCTTGTCCACCAGCGCGTCGCTCGAAAGCTGTACGAACCCATTGTGATACGACAGTGGGAATTTTGCCTGCCGAAACCGCTCGTTCAGTTCGTCAAAGTTCGCTGCCCATCGCTGATTAAGCGCCTCGTTCTGCTTGGAAAGAAACTCCTTGGTAAACTCAGGCAATTTCAGCGACTTGGCGAGCCCTGCCAGTCCGACGCCATATTCAACGTCAGACACCTTGCCTGGCAGCGCTCTATTGGCGGCCTGCACCTGATCGCCGTATTCCCTGAAGGCTAACTCCACCAGGCTGATCCGGCGCTTTATGTAAACGTCGGGATCGAAGCCATCTTCGAACTCACGTTGCAGGAAATTCTTCAGGACGTCCGCGATTGTGTGCCGATAGCTGCCCAGAAAAAGCGGAGATAGAGGGTCAATGCCGATCTCCATGGCAAGCTTATTATGAATACGTTCCAGGCTTTCTTTCGCCGGTTTGTTGATTTCGCCGTTGATGTAGAAAGGAAAAAGCTGCTCGGTGACCATCTTGGTCGCCTGGACCATGAAGCGACGAGCATTCTCTCCGTATGAAGTCCAGATCATCGTGCCGTCGTATCGATTGACAAAGACGTCGGTCAGCATCGGGAAGCTCCATCGGTTGGTTTGCCATCGATGTCAGCTCGACGATAGCTGTTCAATCGTAAGAAGGCATCGAACGCGTCCGCTCCACAGCAATATCAGAAATTAGCCGCCCACCGTGGTACAGTCGGCGCGAAAATTGAGCAGCAGAGGTCTCAGGTGGGTCGAAAGCGCCATCAGCGGAACAGTCCGCAACTGCGCCAGCCTTATAAGCAGCGGCCTCCCAGGCGCGTCCGTCACCGGGTGAAGCTGGCGGCCAACAAACAGATCGCGATCATCGCCGGGATTGCCTTCACCCTTGCGATGATCGCGGTTGGACTTGACGCGCTTATGAACTAAGCGCCGATCTTCATGTAGATAGCTGGGACAGCCCCCTGCTTGCCAAGGCTGTAAACTTCGTAGGAAGCGTTGGGATTATCTCCCATCCCGAGCGACCCGGCAGGCATACCGGGAACGGCAAGCCCAGCGATGGACGGCTTCTCGGAAAGGACCTTTTCGACGGCCTCCAGTGGTACATGACCTTCAAAGACGTAGTCCCCAACGACCGCCGTATGGCACCCCTGCAATCCGGCAGGTATGCCGTATTTCGTCTTGACCGAGGCCAGATCGTCGACATCGTGGACGATCACGTTGAAGTCGGCATCTGCCATCGCCGCCGCCCAGGCTCCGCAGCATCCGCACGTCGGGTCCTTGTAGACGTCCATCTGCTTTTGAGAAGCGATGGCGGACCGGGCGGCGAACACCGCCAACCCCGTTACTGCCAGACAAATGAAGCTTCTCCTGTTCATGCTCGCTTTCCTTCCAGGTAAAATTCTTCAGCGTCGCTGGCGTCCGCATCCACGTCGCCTTGCGAGGAGCCCTTCTCAAGCCTCCATCCCTTGACTATGCCGTAGACGGCCGGAATGACGATCAATGTTAGAAGTGTCGACGAGATCATGCCTCCGATCATCGGTACTGCGATCCTTTGCATGATCTCGGAACCAGTTCCCGTCCTCCAAAGAATCGGCACCAGGCCCGCCATGATGGCAACCACAGTCATCATCTTCGGTCGAACTCGCTCCACAGCACCAATCATAATAGCCCGATTGAGGTCAGTCCTTGTGAATGCACGGTGATCAGCCGCGCATACGGCCTTCTGCTCCTTCATCGCGTGATCCAAATAGATCAACATGATGACTCCGGTTTCGGCGGCGACGCCTGCCAAGGCTATGAACCCTACAGCCACTGCAACCGAGGCGTTGAAACCCAGCCACCACATCAACCAGATGCCGCCCACCAACGCAAACGGCAGGGACAGCATGACAATGAGCGTCTCTGTTAGCGCCTTGAAGTTGAGGTACAAAAGCAGGAAGATCAACGCCAGCGTCAACGGAACGACGACCGCCAGACGCGCTTTGGCACGCTGCAGGTATTCGAATTGCCCGCTCCATGCGACTGAATAGCCGGAAGGCATGGTCACACTCTTGGCAACTGCCGCCTGCGCCTCTGCAACGTAACCGCCGAGATCACGGTTGGAGATGTCGACGAAAATGTAGACTGCAAGCTGACCGTTTTCAGTTCTGATTGTGGTCGCACCCCTGCTGAGCCTTACCTCGGCGACCTCGCCTAGCGGAACTGTACCGCCGCCGGGTAGAGCAACCTGCACATCTCGTGCAATCGACTGCGGGTCGCTTCGCATCCAGCGGGGGTAACGGATAGCTACACCATATCTCTCCCTGCCTTCGACCGTCGATGTCACGGTTTCCGAACCCAGCGCAGTACCGATCACTTTCTGCACATCATCGATTGTTAGCCCATAGCGGCCAAGCGCAATCCTGTCAGGCACGATGTCCAGGTAGTAGCCGCCGATCACCCGCTCCGCATAGGCGCTTGACGTACCGGGTATCGTTTTCAACACCTGTTCAATTTGGCGGGCGACCTTTTCCATTTCGCCAAGATCGGTCCCATAGACCTTCACGCCGACCGGCGTTCTGATGCCTGTCGAGAGCATATCGATGCGGGCGCGGATTGGCATTGTCCATGCATTGGAAACCCCTGGAAATTGAAGGGCGGAATCCATTTCCTGCTTCAAGCTCTCGGTCGTCACGCCCGGCCGCCACTCAGACTTCGGCTTCAGCGTGATGATCGTTTCGAACATCTCTGTTGGGGCAGGATCGGTCGCCGTAAGCGCACGCCCGGCCTTGCCGAATACGCTCTCCACTTCAGGGAACGACTTGATGATACGATCCTGGGTCTGCATCAGTTCCGCCGCCTTGGTGACGGAAATACCGGGCAGCGTGGTCGGCATATACATCAGCGTTCCCTCATCGAGGTTCGGCATGAACTCGCTACCAATGTGCTGCACCGGCCAGATCGTCGCTGCTAGGACGATGATCGCCAACAGTATGGTCACTGTTTTCACCTTCAACACGCCTGAGATGATTGGCCTGTAAACCCAGATCAGAAACCTGTTCAGAGGATTCTTATGCTCGGGTACGATACGGCCCCTGACGAAGATCACCATCAGCGCGGGCACCAAGGTCACGGATAGGAAAGCGGCTGCCGCCATGGAGAACGTCTTGGTAAACGCCAGAGGCCCAAACAAACGACCTTCCTGAGACTCCAGAGTGAAGATGGGTAGGAACGACACGGTAATGATCAACAAACTGAAGAACAGCGCCGGTCCGACCTCGCTCGCCGCCTCGACCAATATTTCGACTCTCGGCTTGCCAGGCGGCGCTCGCTCAAGATGTTTGTGTGCGTTCTCGATCATGACGATTGCAGCGTCGATCATCGCACCGATAGCAATCGCGATCCCGCCAAGGCTCATGATGTTCGCGCCGATGCCCAGCAGCTTCATCGCGATGAAGGCGATGAGAATGCCAACGGGCAGCATGATGATTGCCACAAGCGCACTGCGGACATGCAAGAGGAAGGCTATGGTCACCAGTGCAACCACTATCGATTCTTCGACCAGAGTGCCCTTCAACGTCTCAATGGCAGCTTCGATCAACGTCGAGCGGTCATAGACAGGGACGATCTCGGTTCCTGCAGGCAGGCTGCCTTTCAAGCCCTCCAAGCTTCTCTTCGCGTTGTCGATCACAGTCAGTGCATTGGCCCCGAACCGTTGCAAAACGATCCCGCTTGCGACTTCGCCTTCGCCATTAAGCTCAGTGATACCGCGTCGTTCATCGGGGACAAGTTCGACTTTCGCGACGTCGGCCAGGCGCAAAGGTACGCCGCCACTGGTCTTCAGGACAATGTTCTGAATGTCGCTGACGCCTTTAAGGTAGCCGCGACCGCGAACCATGAATTCGAACTCAGAAAGCTCAATTGTCCGGCCGCCGACGTCCGTATTGCTCGCCTTTACAGCATTCGAGATGTCCATCAGCGACACCCCCTGAGCCTTAAGACGCGAGGGATCGACCACAATCGAATATTGCTTGACGAAACCGCCGACGCTGGCAACCTCCGCAACGCCTTCCGATTTTGAGACCCCGAACCTTACCACCCAGTCCTGAAGCGAACGCAGTTCCGCGAGGCTGAGGTTTTTCGCCAGAACGGCGTACTGATAAACCCAGCCGACGCCTGTTGCGTCAGGTCCAAGCGTTGGCGACACGCCTTGAGGCAATCGGCTGGCAGCCGCGTTCAGATATTCGAGGACGCGGCTTCGGGCCCAGTAGGGGTCCGTGCCATCCTCGAAGATCACGTATACGAACGAGACACCAAAGAACGAGAATCCTCGGACGACTTTGGATTTTGGCACCGTTAGCATCGACGTCGTCAGAGGATAGGTCACCTGATCTTCAACGACCTGCGGTGCCTGGCCAGGATACTCTGTGTAAACGATGACTTGGATGTCGGAGAGATCGGGGATGGCGTCCAAGGGAAGCGAACGCAAGGCAAAGATGCCCCCGCCGACGGCGAGAGCCGCCCCAACGATGATCAGCACCAGGTTGTGAGCTGACCACGAAATAATTCGCGAGATCATGGCTTTGCCTCCTGAGGTGTCATCGCACTCAGAGCCGAGTTCAGGTTGCTCTCAGCATCCAGAAGGAAGTTAGCTGCGATCACGACGCGGTCGCCTGGAGCGATACCCTTGGTGATCTGGCTCCGTTCATCGCCGCGAACCCCGAGCGTCACGTCCCTTGGCTCGAAGCGGCCTTCGCCCTTGTCAACGAACACCACCTGGCGGTCGCCCGTATCTATCACCGCGCTGGAATCCACGCTCAACACGGGAGACGGGGCACCCGCTTCGATGTCGACATCGGCGTACATGTTCGCAAAGAGCTTGCCTTGAGGATTAGGCAGCTCAATGCGGATTTTCGTCGTCCGGGTCTGCTGCTCGACCTCAGGATAAATCAGGCTGACGTTACCGCTGAACTTTTGCCCCGGCAGGCTTCTCACTGTGACGGTGACCGGGGACCCGATCTTGACCGAGCCGATATCGTATTCCGGAACCTCAGCCACAACCCAGACCACTGATGGATCGGCAACACGAAACAGCTGATCACCAGGTTTGGCCATCATGCCCGTTGTTGCCATTCGCTCCAGAACGATGCCTTCACGCGGCGAAGCATAGTCGATGCTCGCCGGGACCTGACCTTGCGCTGCGATTTGCTCGATTGCCTCCTGGGGGACGCCGAGGTTTTTCAGGCGAAGCGCGGAGCCTGCTGCAGTTCCCCTTCCACCTCTACCGGCAGCATATTCAGCTCCGGCGGTGGCAATCTCCTGGGAGTAAAAGCTGAAGAGCTTCTGCCCTTTCGCGATACGATCTCCAGTGGTCACGTTCGCAACGGCATCGATGAAGCTGTCCGTGCGCATCGAGACGACGCTGACCAGCCGCTCATCCCAGCCGACGACACCCGGAACGCGGACCTTCCGAGAGATCGGCATCATCTCTGCCAGGGCTGTCTTCACGCCAGTCCGCTGCAGCTTGCCGAGCGAGACCTTGACCGTCGAGGTTTCCGCCTGCTCTCCTTCGTAGACAGGAATGTAGTCCATCCCCATCGAATCCTTCTTCGGTTCCTTCGAGGTGTCCGGAAGACCCATCGGGTTGCGGTAATAAAGGACCTTCCGCTCCGGCTCTGACGTCGCGCCTACCTTTGGGTTTTGCGCGGCAGCTGCAGAAGTAGGCGCGACCACACCTGATGCGTCGAAGCTTATGTCGGCGCTCTGGCGGACAGCAATGAAATCGCGGCCATCGGACGTTTTCCTGGGGCCGTGAGAATATTGGGCTTTGCCATCAGGATCGCGGTAATAGATGATCGCGCCCGCACCTACCGGCGGAAGGGGTTCGGCATCGGCTGCCTTCCCAAGGATGTTGTTGAGGTATTGCTGGCCAACTCCATTGGCACCAGCCAAGTACGCTCCCCCGCCGAATACGGCGAAGGAGGTAACGGCAACCAGCCATGTGACCCTCTTCAAGGGACGGCCTTCACGACGACTTCACCTTGAACGGTAGCGCCCTCGCCCTGCACTTTCGCGCCCAGCTGAAAGCGCCAACCGCCCTGCATACTGAGGTTTGTCTTAAACTTGTACGTGCCCGGCTGCGGAGCCGGAAGCTCTTCAACGGGTGTGGTCATCATCTCCATCCCCTCAGGAGCCATATCCATACGGGTCGTGAAGATGACGGCATCCGAGACAGGCTCCCCGGTTCGCTTGTCGATCAGGCGTACCGAGACTTCCGCCGTCGGCCCTTGTTTAACTTCCGAGGAGAGGAGCTGGAACTCGTAGTCCTGCGGAGCCGCGTGTACGGTCGAGAAAGGGATGGTAGCAAGAGTGATTGCCGCGAGAATTGCTCGCGTTGAAACGTAGATTTTCTTCATTTGACTACATCATTTGCTGGCGGGCAGAGCCTCGCCATGAGATTTGGATACCAGCCTATCAGGGCCAGCGGTCTAAATTTGCGATGTAGTTGGCCCGAGGTGGGCGGGCTGGAGGTTTCACTTCGGCGGACGGTGCTTCATCGTCGTGCAGAAGCGAGTAACGGACGACTAGCGGATATGCGGCCCGTTCCCCAACCCCGTGCAGGGGATGGACCAGGATCATCGATGCGCAGATGAGAGCCAACGGGCAGTTCTTCTGGCACCCTGGCGCAACAGGCTTGGCCTTCGGGCAGCAGGGCATCTCGTCGACGTTAGCTTGCTCCCCGGCAACAGCCGACGACGTCATCAGCATGCCGTCTTGAATGTGCGTTTCAGTAACGTCACTAGCTGACATCGTCATACCGTTCGATGAAGCCATCGCACTTTCAGCCATAGCAACGCTCACGGGACCAAGCATGATCCCGAGCACAGCCAAAAGGCAAACCAGGCGCTGAAAAACGACGAACTTCATAGCGCTTATTGTGGCACGGCATTTTTGCGGGCGGAAGTGCATCACGAAGATTTGCGGCTTTTTGTCCGATCTCGCGTTCTTTCGGGTCCCGTAAATTGATCTTTCGAACCTACTTGACCTTCCCATGGTGGGAAGCACCACATACAGGTCATCACCTTCTAAGGAGACGTCAAAATGATCAGATTCGAAGTTCCGGACATGACTTGCGGCCACTGCGCTGGCACCGTGGAAAAGGCGATCAAAGCAGTCGATCCGAACGCTTCCGCCAACGTCGATCTCTCCACAAAGACCGTTTCGGTTGAAAGTGCCATCGCGCCTGAGATCATCAGCGCATCAATCGCAGACGCGGGTTATACACCATCGCTTGCGAAATGAATGATCTCCAGCGGCGGGCTTGGAATGTCTCGTCCGCCGCTGACACGATAGCTAAAATGGGGAACTGAATGGTAGCGTGCCCTTGCGGGTCAGTCCGCGAATACGAAGCTTGCTGCGGCAGGTACATTTCCGGAGAACCAGCTCCTGACCCGGTAACCTTGATGCGTGCACGCTATACTGCGTTCACTCGTGGTGACCTCGATTTCATCGAGCGGACCTGCACGGACGACGGCAAGTCGAGCCTCGACAGGTTCGAAATGGAGCGCTCGCTTCCCAAGACGACCTTCCTTGGCTTCGAGTTACGGGAAGCAACTGAGGAACCCGAACGAGATACCGGAAGCGTCACGTTCGCCTTTCGATATCGCTTCCAGGACAAAGAGTTCACCCAGGTCGAGATCGCCAACTTCCGACGCGTCGACGGAATTTGGTTGTTCAATGACAGCGTCGTGAACCCGAAACCCGCCACCATCAGAGTGGAGTCAATCGGACGGAACGAGCCCTGCCCCTGCGGCTCCGGGAAAAAGTACAAAAAGTGCTGCGGTGCTAATGCATGAAGGAGCAGAGGTTCGCATGCACTGCCTGTGGCCTCTGTTGCTACGGCCTACTGCCGCTCACCATCAATGAAGCAATCAGCCGCGCCGACAGGTTTCCGCTCGCGATTTCCGTGACGCCGGTACGATCCGGAACACGCGGTCATACGTCGATCTCACGCATTGGCGTCACCGCTAGCATCGGCAAGGGCAAGCCAATCAATCTGCTAGTCACCCCAATATCGTTCATTCCACCTTCATCGCCCTGCCCGGCTCTTGGTGCGGATAACCTTTGCTCGATTCACAATGAGAAGCCAGAGCGCTGCAAGACGATGCCGTTCTATGCTTACAAAGACGAGGATAGCCAGCGCGACATGCTCGTCCCCCGCCCTGGCTGGGAGTGTAATACCGGCGACGATGCTCCGGTTGTCTACCGCGACGGATCGATCATCGACAAAGCTGAATTCAGCGCCGAACGAGCGGCACTTGTAGAGCAGGCACCAACACTGCAGCGCTACATCGACTTGCTGCTGAAGTACGATCCAACCTTCGTCATGCGTCTGCAGAAAGGTATCCACCTCCTGCCGGGCGGGAAGATCGTCCTTAACTTCGCTTCACTCCTGCGCCACATCAAGAGCGCGGACGTGACCGAGTACGCCCGGAGGCAGCACCCAGTGTTGGCTGAGTGGGCTCTTAAAACGGCTGACGACCCCAAGTCGTCCCAGTTTCACGCCTATTACAAGGGCGCTCTGTCCGAGATCGCACGATACCTAGTCTGACAAGCAGCCTGGGTCGAAGGGGCAGCGCTGCCGCCCCCTTCCCGGCGTGCCTTCAATATGATTGAAGCAGCGCGGCTCCTTCCTGCCCGAAGCGAGCTTCAACACCAAGCAGCGGTGCTGCCCTCTTGATGATATCGCGAACCATGGGTGCCGCCGTATAGGCAGCGATGTTCTGACCCTGCTCGCCGTTCTTGGGCTCGTCGCAAAACGTCAGCACGACATACTGCGGCTTCTCAATTGGAAACGCGGCCAGGAAGGCATTGAAGTTCAGGTTGTCAGCATAGCGTCCGTTCACGACCTTGTCGGCAGTACCCGTCTTTCCGCCTACGTTGAACCCGGCAACATCAGCGTTGCGACCTGACCCCTTCACACCGTTGAGCTTGAATAGGTAACGAACGTCATCGCTAGTCGAAGGTTTGACGATCACCTTTGCGACGGTATTCGCTTGTTCGCGCGTCCGTGGCAGGAACGTCGGGTTCATCAATTTTCCTCCGTTGACAAGGGCTGCTCCGGCGACAGCTGTCTGCAGAGGCGTCGTCGCAGCGCCGTGTCCGAATGAGATCGTGATCGAGTTGATCTTCTTCCATTCCTTTGGCTGGGAGGGCGACTTCACCTCGGGCAATTCGGTCTGAAGCCGCGTCAACAATCCAAAGTCGGTCATATATCGCCGCTGGGTCTCCATCCCTACTACGTCGATGATCCGAGCTGTTCCAATGTTTGACGAGAACTCGAAGACCTCCGGGAGCGTTAGCCAGCGCCGTTGCCCATGAAAATCATTGATCGTGAACCCACCAATTCGCAGCGGCTGCGTAGCATCAAAACTATCACTCATCTTGACCTTCCCAGTGTCGAGAGCCAGTGCCAGCGAGAAGGTCTTGAAGGTCGAGCCCATTTCGAAGGTGCCAGCGGACATCCGATTGAGCCAGCCATCTTTCGCTCCTTCGAGCGGATTGTTCGGGTTGAAGTCAGGAGCTGAAGCCATCGCCAGCACCTCCCCCGTATTGACATCAAGGATGACTGCGCCCGCGCCCTTCGCTTGATAATTGGCCACCGCGTTCACGACGACATCGCGAACAATGTTCTGCACGCGATTATCAATGGAGAGCATCAGCGGCTCCAGGGGCTGATCGTTTGTGAGCCCGGCAGACTTCAGATCGGCGAAGCCTTGTTCGTCGATATAGCGTTCCATCCCTGCCACACCACGGTTGTCGATGTCCACGTAGCCCAGGATATGGGACGCGGTCGCACCACCGGGATAGAACCTTTTCTTTTCAGGCCGGAAACCGATACCGGGTACGCCAAGGGCAAGGATGTTGCTTTGCTGGCGTGGCGTGATTTGCCGACGCAGCCAGGCAAATCTGCCGCCGTTTACCGTCAGTTTCCTATAGATGTCGCGCCGGTCGAGGTCAGGAAAAACAGTCGCCAGCTTCTCTACGGCCTCATCGGCATCAACGATGCGATTGGGCTCCGCAAACAGCGAAACCGTGTTGATGTCAGTCGCGAGTAACTCTCCATTCCGGTCAACGATATCCGGGCGCGACGCCATCAGTCGATCACCCGGTGGAATCGACGCAGCGCTTTCGGGGTCGCGGATCGCATACTGGATCAACCTTCCGCCGATGACCGTGTAGAGGCCGACGAACAGGATGATGAGAATGCGGGTTCGGCTCCGCGCCTGCCGCCTCTTCTGGCCACCCCGTACCCCCTTTGTGGATGTGGCACCAGGTAACACGCCGGACCGAAAGTGGGCCCTGCTCTTCATGGCGATAATTCTAGTGAGGAAGGTCATAACAGCGATCCTCCGCCTTCAGGGGATCGGTGACCGAACGAACTGGATGGAGCGCACAGCCGCGCTCGCGAGAGGAATGAAATCATAGTTGCCCATCCGCCGGGCATTGCCCGCACGCGTTGAAACCAATGGTTTTTTGGTGTCAGGCAGTCAGAATGGGCGGACGATGCCCCGGAGCAACCGGTGTGCCAGTGATTGAGGTAATGGCCTCTGAAAAATGAGCGCGATATTCGACCCGTACCATCGAAATTTCGGGATGGTCGCAGTTGAGCTGGACCGAGAGACAATGTTCGCTCTGGCCTATGTGCGGAACGGCGTGTTTATCTGCGGAAATAGCCTTCGACAGCGTCAATTCCTGCCCATAGCTATGCTCCGCCTGGTCCGGACAGCCAACCTGCCCGCCGACCAGCATCAGCAAAACCAGCATAACGCCCGCGATGATCCTTCGCATGGAATCCTGTCCGACAATCGCGGAAAACTTGTCACCGCACGCTTGCGCAAAGTTGGAGCCAGACAAGGCTTGCCCAACCTTGCCTGGCAGACGACCGCCCTTTGAGAGCAACGAAGGCGCGGCCGCAAACGTCAGGCTTCATACCCGACGTATGTCATCATCCCGCTCACCATGTGATAGAGATGATGACAATGCAACGGCCATCGGCCGGGGTTATGAGCGTCGAACACTATCGACACCTGCGACAGGCTCGGGATCAATACCGTATCGCGTAAAGCGCCATTGACTTTTCTGCCCTCGATCTGGGTGACCTGGAAGTGGTGACCATGTAGATGCATCGGATGTGACATCATTGATCCGTTCCTGATGGCGATCTCTACGCGGTCGCCAGGAAAAACCGTTAAGGGATCGCCGCTGATACCCCAGGAATATTTGGCCATGTCACCCGTCAGGGACAGAGTGAACGACTTGTCGATATGCCGTTCCGCCGGAAGACTTGTAGGCTTAAGGCGCATCTCCAGATCGAGGCCTACCAAGGGACCCGCTGTTTCACCGACCGGCGCGACCTTCGAGATATTAGCCCCCACGGTGGACAAAACTACCCCGGTGCGCTCTCGGGCTCCTTCCCGCAACGCAAGCACAGGAAAGGTGCCCCCTTCCTTCGGTATCTGCAGCAGAATATCGAGGCGTTGCCCCATCGACACCGGGAACATCATTCTTGGGATCGGCTGTACATCCTGGCCGTCAACCGCCACAAGTTTTGCATCGAGCTTCCCCGTGTCAATCGTGAAGGCGGTAGCCGCAGCACCGTTGATCAACCGCAGCCTGACCCGGCCGCCCTTTTCAACCTGAAAGACCTCCGGATCGTCGAGCGTCCTGTCGTTGGCAAGATAGGCGTCGTAGTCAATGTCGTTGATATCCATCGCGGGCATGTCCATTCCGGTCATCGACGAAGCATTGCCCATGGCCATACCCGATCCACCGGCATCATGGGACATTCCGCCCATATCCATGCCGGTCATGTCCATGCCGGTCATGTCATGAGGTGTTGCCGTGCTGTCAGACGGTTTCCGCAAACCGGCGAGAAGCTCCTCAGGAGTCTTGAACGAAAAATCGTGAAGCAGGACAACCACCTCTTGCTCATCGCGCTTTTTGTCTTCCGCAGTACGCACGATCAAGGGTGCAGCCAGCAGGCTCTGCTCTTGAAGCGTATGGGCATGCATCCAATGGGTGCCCCAGCCCCAAGGTGAAAATTGTAGGCGCGGTTTTCGCCAGGCTTGATGGGTGCTGCCGGATTGTCGGGTACGCCATCCTGGTCCCAGGGCGGTGTGAGACCGTGCCAGTGGATCAAGGTCGGCTGGTCGATCTGGCTCGAAAGCTGGACGTTGAAGGCAGTGTCAGCATCGAGCACCAACCCGGGCTGGCCATCGGGCGATAGAGCCCGAGCACGTTGGCTGGCTTTCCGTTCACCTCGATAACGCGTTTGACGATTTCAAGGGTTTGAAGGGGAGCCGTTTCATGAGCTGCGGCCGAGTTCGGAGCTGCCCTGACCATAGCATCTGGAAGACCGCCTAAAGCGCCGTAAGCGGCGGCACCGGTAACAGTCTTGGTGAGAAAATCACGACGTTTCATAAACGTATTCCTGTTCCTGTCGGCTATTGCCGAACAATAATGAAAAGGCCTGCAAAGCCTCAGCTGGGATCAGGAATTGTAACGGGGCGGATCGAGGCCCGGGGCCACCGAAATCCCATGAAAATTTCTCAAGGTGGAAACGTACGAGACCGTTTGAACAGCCAACGATGGGCCGCTCATTGCTTCAAGCAACGGCACCGCGCAGGATGCACAAACCGAAACGCAACACATCGGCGCTTTTGAAGGGGCGGAGTGTTCTTGATGCGTGATGTGTGCAGCAGCCGTCCGGCCTTCTACGGTACTCAGCTCGCAGCTGGCATGGGCGCTCGATACGGCCGCAGCAGAAACAACGAGAGCTAGAAGCAATCTCGCCATCATGCGCACCAGCCCTGCTGCCCAGTCTGCTCTCATAGGACCAATGTACAATGCGAACGCATAGGCGGCAACCGGATGCGGCTGATCGCCGCCAGATGGAGACAGGAGCCGCGAGCGGTTCCTTCAGCGGGCTCAGCGGGATTAAAGAAGGATCAATCAATCTGAAGCGGCCCGAGAGCCCTGTCATATCGCCCGTCAGAATCTCTCAGAGCGATCTCATCCTGAAGCCGTTGCCTTGAGACGCGTGCTTCTTCCCGATCCAGTTCGATCTCCTCGATCTTTTGCTCCAATGATTTCCGCAGATCGCCTTTCCGTTGGCTCTCAAACTTTAGGCCGTAGTCACCTTTGATGCGGTCAAGCAGATGGAACGCTGAGAGCCCGATAGCGGCATATCGAAGCTGGCGCTCATCGAAATATTCTTCATAGTCCGGCGGACCGGCAATGTTCTCCGAGATGAAGGCCAAGCTTTCGAGGGCGCTTTTGACCATCCCGGCAACAGCAGACAGCGGTACATAACCTCAGTGTTGAGGAGCGGCCAATCTAAAGCGTCGGGCCAAACAATAGCCGGATTTGCCGACGTCGTGACTCGCTCACCCTCCTGATCTGCGATCCCGTCGTCGAACGCTGCAGTCATGCAATCGTCAACAAGCTGGTCCAGCGTCACGGCAAGCAACATGGCGTGGTATCGCGCTTGCCTTCTGCGCCGCCACCAGTCGGTGAAAAGTTCTTTAAATGCTCCAAGCCAGACACCGAAACCGGTGACCAACAGGGTCCCCGCCACCGTGAAGATGGCTTTCCCGAAATCGTCACTGACGAAATTCTTCAGCGAATCCACGACATTCTCCCGTCAAACGAACTGATACAGCAAGGGCCGAAGCTCGCCAGCCGCGAGAGACTTGAAAGCCACGCAATTCCCAACTATCTTTATGTTGTTCCCGGCAGGAGCACGCCGCCCGTCAGTTGCGAAGCTGTTGACAGCACTGCCTTAGGTTAGACGCTCACCCGTTCATGTTTTTGATCGGGCTCGCGAGGTGGTTGACGGGTGACGCTTCAAAAGAGTCTGGGAGAGAAAACATGTCCGTTCACGACGTCACACCCACCACCATCGAAGGAATCAAGCGCCTAGCGAGAGATATCTCGAAGCATGACGGCGTTGCTCATTCAATCGGGCTCGACCGCGCTTCGTCCCGCGCAGGTTTCTCGAACTATCAGCACGCCCGGCGCTCGATATTGGCTTCGAGCACCACTACTATCGCGTCTGAGTTTTCGACGTTCATCAGCGTCTATTGGCGTGACCCGAAGACGAAGATCAGCGGCAGCAAGATCATACAAGTAGCTCTCCCCAAGGCGCTGGACGAGATTGTTCCCAGTAGGAACTACAAGCACGCACGCGGACTGGCGTACTTCAAGCGTTCAGCGTCGGACCTTATTTACTGTGAGATGACTAGCGACAGCTCATCTGCACTCGCATTGGCTTGCAAGGCAGCGCGGGCCTTGCAATTCATGGCGGCAACCGGACTTCAGCCATCTTCAAAGGCTGTGCCCGTGAGTGACGGGCGTGGGAGTGGACTGCCGGGTAGAGACCACGGAAGCAGCTGGTTCGATCCGGAATCGAGGCGGTACATCTACGTCGACGAGCCTTACGCAGCCGCAGTGAAGGACCGCCAGGACGAACGTGCCGATTGGGGCCGCCGGAATGGATGGGAAGTCGCCAGAGCAATCTGGCCGGGGATGTATTATCCCGAGGGTGGTAGCGAGCTTTATCTTGCAACGGAAGGAAAGAGGGGACTGCCTATCGGCCCTGTTCTTGCAGACTTGTCCCACATTCAGGCTGCGACCGTGCCGGAGAACTGCAAGCAGGTTCATGTGCCAGATGGCGAGTATTTCAGGTCACCCGGGCAGGAACGCGACGCCAATGCAAAGGTTTTGAAGCCAAAGCAAAAGCGCCCTTCCCGCGCGGCTGCTGATACCGTCCCCTTCAAAATGGTCATGGCATCAGGACGGCGGCCGAATGCAAAAATGGCTGTCCCAACGCACCAGCGGGTCGGGCAACTGCTTAAAGACGTGCTGTCGGCGACCCGTGATCGAGCTGGCGTTGCTAACAGACTTGGGTCTGTTCGGTCAGAACTCGACGATTGGGTCCAGATGGAGTACGACCACGAGGCACTTCCCAATGATGTCTTTTTCGAACTCTACTACCGGGAGCGTGTGACTGTCCCCGATGATGAGCGTGGTCTCGCTGGTCGCGACGTGCACATTGAGCGGCTTATGGAAGCCAAGGAACTGATTGGCTCTGCATATCCTGATTGCCAGCCCGTCCGCGCCTTGCTTCGCAAGCTCGACTTGGCGGTGCAGTCGCTGATGAACTGGAAGTAACAGCAACATTGACCCGGGGTCAGTGGCCGCGTTGGCGTACTTTCCGCGACGCGGCCGTCTTGGGGCGATGTTCGACGAGCTTTCAGGTCTGGAAGGGGGTTTCCGACAGCTCCGCCTGTACCGAAACGCGCATCGCTTCGAACGCGGATAAAGTTGATTGACACATCGGATATATCCATTATCTTGGATATATGGATTCTATCAAAGCTATCGCAGCTCTCGCCGCCCTTGCCCAGGGCACCCGCCTCGAAACGTTCAGGCTGCTTGTTAAGCACGAGCCCGACGGCCTACCGGTAGGCGAGCTTGCTGCTGCAATCGACATCCCGCAGAACACTATGTCGGCCCATCTCAAGACCTTGTCCCAAGCGGGCTTGCTCTCCGGTGAGCGACATAGCCGCTCGATCATTTACAGAGCAAAGCTGGATACTCTCCGGGACCTAACGCTGTTCCTGCTGAAGGATTGCTGCGGCGGTTCGAGCGAGCTTTGCGCTCCGTTGATCGCCGAACTGACACCGTGCTGCGAGCCAGGAGTGCGGCCATCATGACAAGACTTGCTCTGACGCCCGTACAAGGAGCCGATCCTGGCTTGAAAGTCGCCCTGGCGGCGTCTGGCCTACCAATTGAGGACTTGGCCTACACTGACCGCTCATTTTTTTGCGCGACCAACGAGGATGGCGAGGCTATCGGCTACTCTGGAATTGAAGCGTGCGGCGACGACGCCCTGCTTCGTTCGGTCGTTGTCCTGCCGGAACACAGAGGGCAGGAACTTGGAGCTTTGCTTGTGCGAGAGACGCTGGCTTTCGTCGGCGAACACGCGGCGGTCTACCTCGCGACAACATCGGCTGCATCGTTCTTTGAGAAGCTTGGTTTCGAGGCGGTGAACCGCGCTGACGTTCCTGCCGATGTCATGGCCACGCGACAATTGTCCGGCATTTGCCCAGCTTCCGCAACCGTCATGAAACTAACCCGATCTCGAACTTAACCACGGATCACGACCATGACCGACAAGACCTACAACGTGCTCTTCTTGTGCACGGGCAATTCCGCACGCTCTATCTTAGGTGAATCCATCCTTAATGCCGAGGGCAAAGGACGCTTCAGGGCGTTTTCTGCTGGCAGCCAGCCGAAGGGACAAGTCCACCCGCTTGCGCTCGATACACTAAGAGCGCTTGGCTACCCCACGGAGGGTTTCAGTTCCAAGAGCTGGGATGTTTTTGCCTATCCCAGCGCTCCGAAGATGGATTTTATCTTCACCGTCTGCGACAGCGCTGCTGGAGAAGCCTGTCCTGTCTGGATAGGCCATCCGATGACGGCACACTGGGGGATTGAAGACCCGGCCGCCGTAGAAGGAGCCGACTTTGAGAAGGCCCGCGCTTTCTCGGACGCCGCGCGGTTCCTCAAAAACCGCATTACTGCTTTCCTCAGCCTACCTCTGTCGTCCATCGAAAAACTCGCACTGGAGCAGCAGCTTCGGCAGATCGGCCGAATGGAAGGGGCAAGCATTTCACAGGAGAAGGCCAGCTGATGTCGACGTTCGAACGCTACCTGACAGTCTGGGTTTTCCTTTGCATCGTCGTCGGCGTAGCACTCGGCCACCTGATGCCTGGCGTCTTTGAGACAATCGGCGCGGCAGAGATCGCCAAGGTGAACATTCCCGTAGCCATCCTCATCTGGCTGATGATTATCCCGATGCTCGTCAAGATCGACTTCCGGTCCCTTGCAAGAGTTGGGACCTACTGGCGCGGTATCGGCGTCACACTTTTCATCAACTGGGCGATCAAACCGTTTTCCATGGCGGTGCTTGGTTGGCTATTTGTAGGCTGGCTGTTCCGGCCGTATTTGCCTGCCGATCAGATCGGCTCTTACATCGCGGGCTTGATCATTCTGGCGGCGGCCCCCTGTACGGCGATGGTCTTCGTCTGGAGCAATCTGACGCGAGGCGAACCGCTGTTCACCTTGTCACAGGTCGCGCTCAACGACGCGATCATGATCGTGGCCTTTGCGCCCATCGTCGGATTGCTGCTTGGTTTGTCGGCGATCACCGTGCCGTGGAATACTCTGGTAATTTCCGTGGCTCTGTACATCATCGTTCCGGTCATCATTGCTCAGGTGCTCAGGAGCCGTCTCACCGCCGAAGGAACCACAGGGGCATTGGATTTGATGCTGTCAAAGCTTCAGCCGGTTTCGCTGATTGCCTTGTTGGCGACACTCGTTCTGCTCTTCGGGTTCCAAGGCGAGCAGATCATTGCGCAGCCTACAATTATCGCGCTGCTAGCGGTTCCGATCCTGATCCAGGTCTACTTCAACTCCGGACTTGCCTACCTGTTGAACCGCCTCTCCGGCGAACAGCACTGCGTTGCCGGGCCGTCAGCGCTTATCGGAGCAAGCAACTTCTTCGAACTTGCAGTAGCCGCCGCCATCAGCTTGTTCGGCTTTCAATCCGGTGCAGCGCTCGCAACCGTCGTGGGCGTGTTGATCGAAGTTCCTGTCATGCTGTCGGTCGTCTGGATCGTGAACCGCTCGAAGGGCTGGTACGAGGCATCACCCGCCGTCTCCAAGAACACAGCAACCGAAAGGGTCTGAAATGGACGTCACCATATACCACAATCCCGAGTGCGGGACCTCACGCAACACCGTGGAGCTGATTAAGCACGCTGGCATCGAACCAACAGTGATCATCGAGTATCTGAAGACACCGCCCACGCGCGAACAGCTCGTCAAGATGATAGCAGATGCCGGTCTGACAGTGCGTCAGGCGATCCGCGAGAAAGGAACGCCCTAAGCCGCGCTCGGCCTCGACAACCCGAAACTGTCTGACGATCAGCTTCTTGATGCAATGCTGAAGAACCCGATCCTTATTAACCGGCCGTTCGTAGTCACACCATTGGGTACTCGCTTGTCACGTCCCTCCGAAATGGTGCTGGATATTCTGCCGAGTGAGGCCTTCAAGGGCCCCTTCACCAAGGAAGACGGCGAACGCGTACTCGATGACGAAGGAAAGCGCATTGTCTGAAACATTTCCTGCTGCATCGCCCGAGCATTTTCGTGCGCCTGATCTGGATGCTCTACGACCACCGTTCTCGACACACAAGCCTCGGATTCTGGTTCTGTACGGCTCTCTTCGAGAAGTATCGTACAGCCGACTTCTGGCGTTCGAGGCTCAGCGCCTTCTGGAGCATTTTGGATGCGAGGTGCGGGTTTTTGATCCTAAGGGATTGCCTCTTCCGGATGAAGCGCCGGTCACGCACCCGAAGGTGCAGGAGCTTCGGGAGCTGTCCGAGTGGTCAGAGGGTCAGGTATGGGTTAGTCCGGAGCGGCACGGCTCTATGACGGGTGTAATGAAGTCTCAGATTGACTGGATTCCGTTAGCTGTCGGTTCTGTCCGTCCAACACAGGGGAAGACGCTCGCAGTGATGCAGGTGTCGGGTGGGTCGCAATCATTCAATGCTGTCGGCCAACTTCGAATTCTTGGCAGATGGATGCGGATGATCACGATCCCCAACCAGTCTTCGGTTGCGAAAGCGTTTCAGGAATTCGACGCTGATGGCAGGATGAAACCATCGTCCTACTACGACCGCGTCGTTGACGTCTGCGAAGAGCTTGTCAAGTTCACGCTACTGACCCGGGATGCCTCTTCCTATCTCACCGACCGCTATAGCGAACGGAAAGAAGATGCCGAGAAGTTGGAAAAGCGAGTGCAGCTGAAATCCATCTGAGATTCACTCAGCCGGGGCTAAGTTCCGCTTGGTCGACTTAGCGACGCTGATAAACGCGGCCATGCCGACCATCCCCAGCGCAGCGGTAGCGAACAATGACAATCCGATCCCGAATTGAGCCATCGCCGTCGCGAACATGAATGGCGCAGCCGCCCCTGTTGCCAGTCGCGCTGCCGCCATCTTGCCGGTGACCGAGCCGTACCCATCGCTTCCGAAAAGATACAGGGGCAGGCTGCCCTGCGCGATTGAATTGATGCCTGAGCCAAGACCAAGGCAGATTGCAAATGAGACTGCACCCACAAGGGAGTTGCCGGTCAGGCCCAAAATGGTAATGCCGGTGACCATCAACCCGGCCGAGATGACCGCTAACATCGGCGGTGATAAGCGCGTGCCGAAGATCATGTTGATCAGGCGGCTGAGAACCTGCGCCGGGCCGAACAACGAGCCGACAACAACGGCTGCGGTACCGAGACCGAGTTTACCAAGCATCGGCACCATATGAGCAAGGATCGACGCCAATGTGAAGCCAAGGATGGCGAACGCAGCTGAGACGACGATCATTGCGCCACGTCGCCCTTCCAGCGGGATCGCGCCCACGACGTGCTCGCGTGCCCGCCTGGTAGCTTTCGAGCTTTCGGCTCTGCCTTTCCGTATCATCCAGAGGTGCAGAGGCATACAGATGACAAGGTTGAGAGCAGCGAAGATAAGGTAGATTTCGCGCCAAGATAGATATCCCATCAACGCGGCAGAGATCGGCCAAAAAATAGTCGAAGCGAACCCGCCAATCAGCGTGAGGTAGGTGATGCTCCGCGACGCCGTCTTAGGATCGCTTTCTACCAGAGCGGCGAACGCTGCCTGGTACTGGACCATGCCTGAGGACACCTCCAGCAAGATAATCGCCAGGGCGAAAACGACGACCGATGGCGACCATGCGCAAAGCATGAGCGTCAGTGCCGACAAAACCGAGCCGACCGTCAGAACGGTGGCAGCGCCGATCCTGTCCATTTCCTTGCCAATGATAGGGGCCGACAGCCCCCGATGAAGAGCGAGATTGAAAATATCGCGAACACGTTTTCAAGGCTGATGCCAAGGTCTTCTGCTATGCCAGGCGCGAGGATCGAGAATGAGTAATAGAGCGTACCGTACCCAATAATTTGAGTAAGGCCGAGAGCGGAAACCAGACCGACGTGAATACTGTTCTCACGCAAGGTTGGCGTCCTCGGTCAGTGCGGAACAGTCGTCCGACTGCTCGACTGAGCTGCAAATTCTCGGGTGGCCAGAGCAGCAGTCCTCCATGAGAAACTTTATGAGGTCCGCAAGGGCATCAAAATTCGCGGCGTAAATCAGCGAGCGCGATACACGGCGCTGGACAACTAGGCCAGATCGTTCAAGCTCCTTCAGATGAAACGAAATGTTCGACGGGGAAACCCCCATCTGGTCTGCAATAATCCCCGCTGGCAACCCATCCGGTCCGACGACAACCAGTGCCCTGACGACCGCGAGCCGGGTTGCCTGAGAGAGTGCCGCGAATGACAAAAGCGCTTGATGGTCATTCATATTTCAATATTCCTTGAATTATCAAAGAACCGATAACAGAGATGAAGGTGACCAGCAAGGTATTCGACCGCGAATTCGCTAGGGAAGCTTAAGTGCAGCCTTTCTGCTCCCGCACTTAACCTTGCTGCGAGGTTCTTTTACAGACTGTTCCTACCACACCAAGACCTTGTTGTAGTCGTCGTGAACGGCAGGCGAGCCGATCCTCAGGACGAAATGATACTCCCGTCAGAGAACCAGCTTGGCACCTGAGATCACCAGAAGGCCTGCCAGTATGAACCGCAGCCATCGCTCGGGAAGGTAACGGCTGCCAGCAAAAGCACCTGCCAAGCCGCCTGCCGCCACAGCAATCGACCAGAGCGGAAGAGCGCGGGGAGCCTGGTCCCATATTGCATACGCTCCGATCAATGCCGCTGCTGAGTTCATGAGGTTATAGACGGCGGTCGTGGCAGCCAACTGCCTGGCCGTCGCCCAATTCATGCCCAGGATCACAGGAGCTAAAAAGACGCCGCCGCCCGTTCCAGTCGTCCCCGAAACGAAGCCGATCACCGCTCCGGTTGCTAACGCTGCGCCAAAAGGAGGGACAACAGGAGGCTGATCGGCTTCCCGTGACTTATCCCGAAAGGCGGATCGAGCCATCTGGGCTCCCGAGACGATCAGCACAATACCTACCACCGGGAAATAAGCTTGCTCTGGCAAGTGAACAGCGCCACCCAGCATAGAGAAGGGAAAACCAAGTGCCGCAAACGGCCAAACGCTTCGCCATGACACTCGGCCAGCTCGCAAGAATACGGCGGTTCCGATACCAGCCACTATCAAGTTCAGTACCAGAGCCGTCGTCTTCATGGCGATGGGCTCGAAGCCTGCCAAGCCCATGACAGCTATGTAACCTGATGCTCCGGCTTGCCCAACGGCCGCGTAAAGAAGAGCGATTAAGAAGAAGGCGGCGGCAAGCTCACTGGTCCCACTATCCACTAACGATCCTGACTGTCCTGGTAGGGTGGTTTCGGTTCAAACCATTCGTGGATGAAGGCAGCGCCATGAACACGCCGCTATAGCTTGGAGTTGACGGACGCCCCGGAACCATCACCCACTAAACTTCTTATGTTCGCTTCGCAGCAAGCGTTTCAACAAGAAAAGTTGCAACAGCTCCTGCGGTGTTGACGGCAAGGCTGGCGTGACGTGGTGATGGCCGCACAGGAAGCGAGCCGCCCCGTCCGTGGGCATCACTGAGACGATTTCTCAACGTGCCTATCCCGTTCACTAAAGTCATCGCACCTCCGAGAATTTGTTTAATCGGCTCCTCCGTGTGCTGGTCGGGGGCAAGGTTGAGTTCCTTTGCCGCCATCCGATAAGCTGGGGAAGGTCTTCCTTGTCGGTGTATTTCACCGCCAGCTCATCGAGAACCCGCTTGCAAACCGTCTCTAGCAACGTCCGTGCAACAGTGATCGCTCCTTCTGGATCGCTTTGCCGTCTTGCCAACGCCTTGTGCCAAACCGCATGAACGCCCTCCGCATCAAACGTCAGCAGAGCGTCCGACGTAACGCTGTCCCCTGGATGTCGATTACGCCCTTCCAAATGCTCGATTAGCGGCGTGAAGGCTTGGCTAATGTACTCCCGGCGCTCGGCATAAGTCCCAGCGGTGCGCTTGATGAAGGGCCAGAAGGTTTCGAGGGTGCGGCTCGTCCGGACGAAGCTCGGCAGCAAGTCCTTGAGTTCGTCGACCAGCATGAATTCCTGCCGAAGATGCTCATATGTATGCGTATCAGCCTCCTTTCCTGTGGCGCTGGCGGTAAGAAGCTGCTCCATCATTGTAGCTTTCTCCAGCAGCGAACTGGGTAATTCGTCTTCATAGATCACCACGTCTCCTCTCCCTCTCGAATTATATATTTTCGAAGCTTGACCTTCCCGTCATGGGAAGGTTTACATATCTGTGCAGTTAAGGAAAGGATTTCTCCGATGACTGCTTTATTAAAGATCGAGGCTGCGGCAGGGCCCTTCAAATCGGTCGATTTCGCCATTGAAGGCATGACCTGCGCGTCCTGCGTCGTCCGGGTTGAGAAGGCAATCGCCTCGGTCCCCGGCGTCACATCGGCGACCGTCAACCTTGCCACCGAAAAGGCAACCGTTCATTTCGCTGCCCCGGCTGACACGTCCTCACTTCTATCCGCTATTGAACGCGCGGGCTATGAGCCAAGGCTCTCGACCGAAGAGTTTGAGATTCAAGGCATGACATGCGCATCCTGCGTTGCCAGGGTCGAGAAGGCGCTGAAGTTGGTGCCCGGCGTCGCCGAGGCTAGCGTAAACTTGGCGACAGAGCGGGCGACGGTTCGCCTTGCATCTGGCGCTGCCGACTTCGCTGCCCTGGAAGCGGCCGTTCAAAAGGCGGGCTACAACGTCCACCGTATGCAGCGGACAGATATTCGAGATGACGCGACAGACCAAAAAGCGTCCGAGGTCGCGAATTTGCGGGCATTGCTGATATTTTCCGCAGCACTGACGCTTCCGCTGTTCATTCTGGAGATGGGTTCTCATTTCATTCCAGGCGTCCATGAGCTGATCATGGACACAATCGGCATGAAAAATAACCTCTATCTCCAGTTCACGCTGGCGACCGTCGTCCTATTCGGTCCCGGGTTCAAGTTCTTCAGGAAAGGCGTGCCCAACCTGTTACGTTGGACGCCGGATATGAACTCGTTGGTTGTTCTCGGCACATCGGCGGCCTGGCTGTACTCGGTTGTAGCCACGTTCCTGCCCACTGTACTGCCGGAAGGCACCGCCAACGTCTATTACGAGGCAGCTGCTGTCATCGTGACCCTGATCCTGCTTGGACGTTTCCTTGAGGCGCGGGCGAAGGGTCAGACCAGCCAAGCGATCAAGCGTCTCGTCGATCTGCAGCCGAAGACGGCCTTCGTGCTTCGTAACGATCACTTTGTTGAGGTCCAGATAGAAGAGGTGATTGCCGGTGATGTGATCCGCATTCGCCCGGGAGAGAAAATTCCTGTCGATGGCAAGGTCGAAGAAGGCAGCTCGTTCGTCGACGAATCCATGATCACAGGCGAGCCGGTGCCAGCCGAAAAAGTTGCCGACAGCGAGGTGGTCGGCGGGACCATCAACAAAACTGGTTCATTTACCTTCAAAGCCACTAAAGTCGGCAACGAAACCCTCCTTGCCCAGATCATCAAGATGGTCGAGGCAGCACAGGGATCGAAGCTGCCGATCCAGGCACTGGTCGACAAAGTCACCGGTTGGTTTGTTCCGGCCGTGATTATGGCAGCCGTGGCAACTTTCGCAGCATGGTATCTGCTCGGTCCCTCACCTGCTTTGAGCTTTGCGCTTGTCAACGCAGTGGCGGTCCTCATTATTGCTTGCCCCTGCGCTATGGGCCTAGCGACACCGACATCGATCATGGTCGGCACTGGTCGTGCGGCAGAACTGGGCATTCTTTTCCGAAAGGGCGAGGCCCTTCAAAGTCTGCGGGAAGCGGATGTCGTTGCCTTGGATAAGACCGGCACCCTGACTAAGGGCCGTCCGGAGCTGACCGACTTCGTCGCCACCGACGGCTTTGCGAAGGACGAGGTGCTGGAACTGGTGGCGAGCGTGGAAGTGCTCTCGGAACATCCGATTGCCGAAGCGATTGTTGCGGCGGCAAGGGACGCCGGGACCGATCTCCATTCGGTAACAGATTTCCAGGCCGCTCCCGGGTTCGGCATCGAGGGGATTGTGAAGGGCCACAAAGTCCTCGTCGGCGCGGACAGAGCGCTGGTCAAAGCAGGTATCTCGGTGGCTGAGCTGAGTGACACGGCCTCAGCGCTGGGAGACCAGGGCAAGTCTCCGCTCTACGCGGCTGTGGACGGAAAGGTTGCCGCCATTATTGCGGTCGCTGATCCGGTCAAGGACACGACACCAGCGGCCATCCAAGCGCTGCACGCGCTCGGTCTCAAGGTTGCGATGATCACTGGCGACAACAAACGGACAGGAAATGCAATCGCGAGGCAGCTGGGGATCGACGAAGTAGTGGCCGAGGTCCTGCCCGAAGGTAAGGTTGAGGCTGTGAAACGGCTCCGCTCAGGCGGACGGAAGGTCGCCTTCATCGGTGACGGGATCAACGACGCCCCTGCCCTGACGGAGGCCGACGTTGGGTTGGCCGTCGGGACTGGAACGGATATCGCAATCGAGAGCGCCGACGTCGTTCTGATGTCGGGCGACCTGAATGGTGTGCCGAAGGCGATAGCCCTCAGCAAGGCCACGATCCTCAACATCAAGCAGAACCTTTTCTGGGCTTTCGCTTACAATGTAAGCCTGATCCCGGTCGCCGCTGGCGCTCTTTATCCTGTAAACGGCACCTTGATGTCGCCAATTTTCGCTGCAGCAGCGATGGCTATGTCCAGCGTCTTCGTGCTGGGCAACGCCTTGCGTCTGCGCTCTGCAAATCCTTGAAGGAGACGAAAAATGAATATTGGACAAGCCGCGAAGGCAAGCGGGGTCTCCGCGAAAATGATCCGCTACTACGAACAGATCAAACTGATCAGTCCAGCGCACCGGACGGAGGCGAGCTACAGAACCTATAGCGAAAACGACATCAACACCCTGAAGTTCATTCGCAGAAGCAGGGACTTGGGGTTCTCGGTCGAGCAGATGAAGACATTGCTCGCCCTGTGGCGAGATAAGTCTCGCAGCAGCGCTGATGTTAAAGCTATGGCGCTGGAGCACGTCGAGGAACTTGAACGGAAAGCAGAGGCAATTCAGGCGATGTCGCGCACACTGAAGCATCTGGCCAGTCACTGTCATGGCGATGAACGGCCAGATTGCCCGATCATCGACGAGATCGCCACCGGCAAGGAAGAGATGCCGGAGATCAAGGCGAAGTTCGGCGTGAACGGTCTAAGAGCCGAGCAGGCGCGATAACAGCTGCCCGTACCCCAATCAAGCGACTACTCCTTCCTGAAGCGAGCATGGCAGGTGGTACATGTCTGCAGCATCAGGTGGAAGGCGTGCTCGGCAGACATTTTCGACAGCTGCGTCTCGTCCCGTAGTCTGGTGCCCAATGGACCGCCGCCCATCGCCTCTCCCTGTTTCATACGCATGTCGTCGGTCATCTCTCCGGGATGAGATTCCGCCGCGACCGCCAACGCATCCGCGTAAGTTTTCAGGTCCTTGGCCAGGGCGGCAAACCTTTCCGGATCGCCTGCTATCGTCTCCGCTGCCTTGGAGCCCTCTGACACGGTGACCTTGGAGAAGTGGTCGGCAAGCCGACGGTCAGCACGTGTGCTGATTGATTGTGCGGCCTGTCTGAAAGCTGCCGAGGCATAGGTTCCTGGTGACTTGAACATCTCTGCCATCGTTTTCGCCGAAGCTGCTATAAGCTTCATGTCGTTCTGTCGTTCGGCGACAACATCTTCGGAAGCGGTTCCGATAGCTGCTGTGCCAATCACAGCAACAGCAATCGCTGACGTCAGAGCGGCAACAAGACCGGCTGGACGTCGCGTTTCACGAGGTGATCGCTCTGTCACGTTTGTCCCCATAATAGGCAAGCATGTGTTTGCGGGGAATGTGGCGGATTCACGATCCTGAAACAGCAAGCCTCCCGCCTTCGTCCCAGCTCAGCACGGCTGATCAATCGCCTGACGACCGGTATTGGCAGTCATAGGCGGACAAGGATCGTCGCCGAAACGGTTGCTATCAAATGCACCCGAAGTGGCGTGGGAGAAAGTCCGCGAGACGAAGTTGGCCGTCTCATAGCTCTTGGCGAAATGAGCAGTCGCCTCCCCAGTAACGCTAGCCGGGATCAACAGGGCAACGGCACCAGTCCTGGGAACGAAAGGAGCGACCTTGACGTACTCAGGCTGCGGCTCGATTGAAGCCGTGACGATCTCGTCATCCGTTCGTTCTTCGCTTGCGCGAGACGCGAAGGTTGGTACAGGGATCGCTCCCGAGGGAACGAGGACTTCATCCTCTAAATCGTCGGATTCCTCGTTGCCAGAAGTAGCAGCCAACAGGCCTTTGTGAACCTCCTCTGGCCTGACCGGCAGCATCGCAAGGAGAACGCTATCAGACGGACGCATCGCTGGAACCGGCGCAGCAAAAACTGCATCCGCGCTTCCGGACGCCGTGACGGGAGAAGAGACCACCATAGAATTCGGAGTTGTCCCTGCGACAGCCGACGCCCTGGCTCCAGCAGTGGATTTCGCCTCTTCAGCATCCGCCCCCCTGAACAGGCTCCTCTTTCTGCTTCCCGTTTCCGTGCTCAAGCTTGCGACGCTAACAGTCGAAAGCGATCCCCGTCGCTTGTACTCCGCAACAGCCTCCGCATACCCGGCCAATAGCCTGCCATCGCTCGGCAGATGGAGGGTCCGCCCATCGGGGAAAAGCTTCGCAAGCTCCTGGTGGCTCATGCGCGGCCAGGCGCGAACGCCGCCGACGTCGATGTGAACGAAAGGCGAGGCCGACCGTGGATAATAACCAACGCCCCCACCCTGCATCTGCATTCCAATGGCGCGGAGAGTAGCGAGGTTCACACCAGGAATAAAAAAGTCGATAGCCTTACCTCGGGTGTGCTGGCTCTCTTTCGCAACGCCCGAGGATCGCGACCGGAGCATGGCGTTCGTGTTCGGCGAGCGGTAGCCGGAGACGACATTGATGTAGTCCCTTGCCCCGCTTCGACGGTACATTTCCCAGACGATATCAAATAGACGCGGGTCCATCCGGATCGTTTCATTGCGTCGCCAATCACGAAGGAAATGGTTCAGCTGGGCAAGGCCATTCTGGTCGAAGACACCGTTGCGTTTGTATGTGATGATAGCTCGCTCACCCGTGTTCCCAAAGTACAGCTTCAGCGTCTTGTCTTCGTTCTGCGCTGCTCCGCTTGTTGTCGCCGACGCAGTCACGAGACAGGAAGCAAGCAAAACCTTGGAGAGTAAGCCCCTTGCGGAATTTTCGGAGCGTGGGTTCGCCCTTCCCTTCTTTGACAATGAACTCGCTCCTGCATAAGGCTGCGTCACAGCAACGCCAGCTCGGTTTTCGTGACTAAGCATTGTTAACAAACATGCTCAAAAAACCGTTAAGACCGGCTCTCACTGCGGCGTTGCGGCACTCCCTCATTAGTTGATAATGTGATTTCGGGAATCAACCGAGGGACTTTGATGGCTGACTTGCAGGATATCGAACGGGGAAAATTAAGGTCCCTGTCGGTAAGAAATTTCAGATGTATCGGCAATGACCCGGTCAAAGTCGATCTCGACGATATCGTGGTTCTCGTCGGACCAAATAATTCGGGCAAAAGCTCGATCCTGCGAGCCTATGAGATTGCGGTCAGCGAGGGATCGAAACCGGGTAACCTAAAGCAGGAGGATTTCCCGAACGGCATCTCAAATCCTGATACGCCCACCGAGATAGAACTCGTGACCGAGGTGGTTGATGGCGATCCTGGAAAGCACTGGATTGGAGACCTCGACGGAAACCCTGTCGAAGGAGGCGGCCGAAAATACGTCAAGGAAAAATGGGTCTGGACGGCAGCTGGCAAGGGTACTCGGTTCGGCTGGAACGTTGATAAGCAATCGTGGGATGACAAGAAGCCATGGGGCTGGGCAAACGTTGCGAACGCTCGTCGACCAGCTGTACATCCAGTTCGGGCGTTCGACCCACCAGAAGCGCAGGCAAAACAAATACATGATCTCCTCAGCAAAGCGATCATCGGTTCGGCACGGCAACTGACAAAAGACGGCGTGAACCTGTACGACAAGCTGCTAGCCGACGTTACCGAATTTCAAAAACTTGCCGTCGACCATAACAAAGGAAAAATCGAAGAAGCGGAAAAGATGTTGAACGAGATCGTCTCTTCGATCTTCATCGATCACGCGGTTGAGTACGTGCAAAGCACCGATGCCTCAGAGTCCTCGTTGAAGCTGTTTCCGGACGGCGGCAAGCTCACGATGGGTCACAAGGACGGCCATATGTCGGACCTTGAGTCCCAAGGCAGCGGCGCTCGCCGAACTATGCTCTGGGCCACCCTAAAGCTTCTTAAAGACAGCGCTCCAGACCAAAAACGGGCTAACGTGCTGTTGATCGATGAACCGGAGCTATGCCTGCATCCGAGCGCGATCAGGGATGCCTGCAAGGTGCTGTACGACCTGGCATCCAAGGACGGCTGGCAAGTGATGATCACCACGCATTCGCCGGTCTTTATCGACCTCTCGCGCGACAACACCTCAATCGTCCGAGTCGAGCGCAAGGATAAAGGAGAAATCGTCGGGACGACACTCTATCGCCCTGAAAATGCGCAGCTCGACAGCTGCGACCGGACAAACCTCAAGCTGCTGAATATCTACGATCCCTACGTAGCGGAGTTTTTCTTCGGCGGGTCGGTGATCCTGGTAGAAGGAGATACGGAATACTCGGCCTTCCGCATGATCATGGATGGGGACAAGACATTTCCGAACGTTCATGTCATCCGAGCCCGAGGAAAGGCAACGATTGCCTCGCTCGCAAAAATCCTGAACCAGTTCGGCGCGAGGTACTCGATCTTGCATGACACGGACACACCGAAAACGATGCGCAAGAACCCGAAGAGCGGTGAAAAAGAGGAAATCGTCAATCCTGCCTGGACGACAAACCAGAACATCCTTACCGCCGTTCAAAAGCAGCTCGATAGCAAGACGGTTCGACTTGTCGCATCCAGAGTGCACTTCGAGGCAGCATTCTTTGACACCGCTCTGACCGGGGAGAAGCCTTACACTGCAGTGCAAAACCTGGAGAAGGATGAAGGCCGCCGCAAGGTAATCACAGCGCTTCTGAGAGGTTTGGTGGACCACGATGAGCCGCTGCCCGAGGGTGCAATCCAGTGGTCGGTCATAAGTGATTTGGAAGCAGCCGTCGTTTGATCGCTTCAAAGACGACCGAGGGCGGCTTGAAAAGCCGCCCTCGCCTATTCAAGCGGCCATTTGCTCACAGCTTTCCGCACACTTGCGGCAAGCATCTACGCAGCTTTCCATGTCACCGACGCGTTCACAGTCGGCCGCACATTGTCGGCAGATTTCCGCGCATTCACGGCAGGTGTGCTTGTGATGTTCGGTGCCGATCAACATGAAATGCGCCGACGTCCGACACATTTCAGCACATGCCATCATAAGGCGGAAGTGATCCGGCTTCGTGTGTTCGCCACCCATTTCCAGGCAGTGCGACATCGCCATCGAAAGGCACTCCTGGTAGCAAGCCAGGCAGTTTTCGATGCAGCGCTTCATCTCTTCTGATTGATGGTGCATGACGATCTCCCTACTTTGCTTCCTTATCAAGCCACTTGGTCATTTCGGTGATCTCTTTCTTCTGAGCGTCGATCACCTTCTGTGCCATCTCTTTGGCTTCCTTGTTGTCACCATACTTCAGCTCGACCTCAGACATGCTGATCGCGCCCATATGGTGAGCAATCATCCCGCAGATGAACGACACGTCAGCGTCTTTTTTCATCATGCCCTGCATCATGTTCATGTGCATGGACTTCATGCCTTCCATCGACGCCTTCTGGTAGTCGGTCATTTCACCCATGCCGGACATGTCCATTTTCGACATATCCATCTTCGACATATCCATGCCGCCTTCCATTTTGCACTTGTCTGGATAAGCCATCTCTTGCGCCATCGTTGGCATGGCGATCACAGAAATAGCTGCGGCTGCAGCGAATGCTGCGAGAAACGGGGTCTTGTTCATCAGTATTCTCCTATTGATCTACGGGTAAACGATTCAGAACTCGGCCGTCTTCGGCGGAGGGTCGATTGCCCTGATCAGCAAGAGCGGTACGGCCGCTGCGATCCACGACCCAACAGCGTCCGTCCCTGGCGATGGCGCTTTGGCAGCTGGAAGGGCGGGAATGAGCGGGCAGCAGTGCATGTCGGTGCAGCACGAAGTGCTTTGGTGATGCTGGTCACCTGTCGAGTGCTGCTGGTAGTTCGTCGTGACACAGTGAACTGCAGGCACGGCGGCAGCTGACGGTCCTGCCATAAGGACAATCATCAGGCCAAAGGCGGCAGCAACGAAAATGTGGCCGATTTTTTTGCCAAGCGTCAGCAACTGGAAATCCCTTCCGCCCCCGAACCTTCCGGCTAGAAAATTGTTCCACGGAATGTGGAGCAGCGGAAAGAAAGGACAAGGAGGGTCGGCGATCCTAACCTCGGCTGGCTGACTGCGTCCTGTGCCGTCCACTCACAAGAAGGCGGTCTCGTACAAGCAAGAATGACCGCTCCACGACCAGCCAGAGCAAAAATGCCGCTGCAAAGCTGGTCACGCCGTAGACGGCGAAGCCCCACAGACCAGTGAGATTCTCCTGCCCGATGAGCGCCCTGTCGATGCTGAAAACAGATTTGTGCGTCAGATATAAGCTGTAAGAAAGCGTGGCCACCGCCGCCACGCCGGGGACCGGTATATTTCGCAGCGTCTGCTCTCCATCGAGCGCCGCCCCTAGCAGCAGCGCGATACCCGCCGAAATCAGGGGGAAACCCGCTACCGCCCCAGGCATCGCCTGAAAAACAAGGAAGAGGTTTGTCCCTTCCAGAGGCCCCCGTATCGTGAAGAGCACAATTGCAATCGCAATCAGGGCAGAGCCGAGTGGAATAGCGATCAAGGGCGGGAGGAAACGCTTGTATAGGTCTGACTTGAAGAACCGAGCGGCAGCAAGAAACACCCCAAACAGCAATCCATCCAATCTTGTGTAGGTGGGGTAGTAGATGTCCTTAAGGTATACGGCGAATGCTTCCCGCGCTCTACCGTCATCGATCAACACACCGATCTGGCCTTCCCACAAGAGAGAACGACACACGACCCCTGCCGCAACGAGGAGAATCAACGTGACCATGGATGCGAACACAGACAAACGGCCTACGAAAACCATCGCTAGCACGGGCAGGACCAGATAAAATTGCTCTTCCACACTTAAAGTCCAAGCCTGTGTGAAAGCGTTTCCTGTTCGCGGATCAAGACCGAAGTTCACAGTGAAAGTCGCGAAGCGCCATAGGGGCTGCATGTTCGGCGTGTCGCGGAACAGCGGAACGAACGCATAAAGCGCCAATACAACAAAATAGGCGGGAAAAATGCGGAGCGCCCGTTTCAGGTAAAAGGTCTTTAGGTCGACGCCTCCGGTCTCGACAATCTCCTTGAACAGCTGCGTACCGATGAGATAGCCGCTCAGGACGAAGAAGACATCTACGCCGAGCCAACCATAGTTGCGGATCGTAACCAATCCGTACGGCGTTGCCTCCAGAGGCAAATGCACCAGCATCACCAGCAATATAGCAACAGCACGGAGAAGATCGGGCCCAATTGTTCGCGAAGAGCCCGCCTTTACGGTGATGACGTCCGGTTTGGTCGTGGCGAAAGATAAAGTCGCTTCTTGAAGAGCCATTGCAGTTCCCACACACGCGGATAATGCGTGCGCCAGCAACCTAGAGGACATGCGCGGGCTCGAAAATCCATCCGGCTTCCGAACTGCCCATAAGCTAAACATTTAGTAAAAGTGAGCAGAAGCCGTTAACTTAAACCGCCTCGATGAATGGAGCGCTATCTCAGGTGGTCGATTTCGGCTGCGATGTTAATGCGGCACATAAGATCGCGTGGATGACATTGAACGGAAGGACAGCTTCGGATGCGGCATTCAATCCAACGAGTTGACTTAGACCTGGAAGGGCTCCCGGCAGATTGAAAGATGAGAAACGTCGCATGTATGATGGCATATCAAAGCTGTCCGTGGCTACGCTCGCGATATTGGCCTCTACCAATCTTGCTGCTCCAGCAAAACCTCGGTCTTCAGCTATTTCCGGCGCGGCCGTCTTCGAGAACGTCTGTCTTGCCGACGGTCCGATCCTTGATCATCTTGAGGACCTCGCCAAGGCCTCTCGATGGAAGCCGCTCGCGGAGGACTTGGTGGTCGCATTCACCCTGAGCGAAAACGCAGCAGCCGCAAAAGGGTGGATTATCGCGGATGATCCATTCGTCGCGGTAGCATCAAGCATGAATATAGTTGCTGGCCGTGCAGTGGAGGCATGCACCGTCGCCGCAGCAAATCAGGACGTCTCGCTCTTCGAGAAGCAGATCGTGGCAAAAACGGTCGCGACGCTTGAAGATACGGTTCAAAGCGAAAGAACAATCCTCAAGCGGTACTCGGCCCCCGACGGTCCGGAGAAGCAGGAACTCACCCTAACCCTACCAATCAACCTCATGGGTAAGGGCGCGGTAACCGCCTCGATTACAAGGAATCAGAGAATGGAAAATTGATCGAATGCGGGGCACGTAAAGTTAACGCCAGCGCTTTAGTGTGACTCCCAGAAGCGGGGGAACCAATGCGCAACGGATACCATCTTTCCCAAATTGTCATGCATTGGTTTATCGCGCTTCTCTTGCCGATCCAGTATCTGACGGGCGGAAGCATTGAGCGAACCCATCACGCGGTTCACATGGGAATGCAGCCCGCTTCCTCCGACATCCTCCAGCACACCATTCATAACTACGCCGGGCTTTTAATTGGCGCAGCAATGGTACTGCGCCTGCTTCTCCGAGTGCTTCAGCCGCCAAGCCCTCGAAAGCGGTTGAAAGGACAGCATCTCGCGGCCGCCCTGCTCCACGGCAGCATGTACGTGGCCATCATCTTCCAGGCCGCGCTGGGCGTGGTCGCAAGCTACGTGACATTTGCGGTCGCGCCGCTCCACGTCATCGGGTCGAATGTCATTCTCGCTGTCGTGGGCTTACATTTCGTTGCTGCGGCATGGCACACGTTGGTTCGTCGCGATGCCACCCTCGACCGCATGATGCTGCCACGTTCGGATCAGCCAAGGACCTGGACCGTCAAAAATGCCAAAACTACGTAGCGCCCGGATTTCGCGACAAACACGAGAAGAGTGAACGTCAACAGCGGCTCCCGCAAAATCCCTGCAACCACGGTGATCGCGTCCCCGAAGATCGGCATCCAGGACAGCAGTAGAGACCATTTTCCATACCGACGGTACCAGTCTGATGCCCGCTTCAACCGCTCCTCTGTGACTGGGAACCACCGTCTCCCCTTGAAGCGTTCGATGCCCCTCCCAAGGAACCAGTTCGTCACGCTGCCCAGCGTGTTGCCGATGCTGGCAACGACGAGGAGAAGCCAAAGCGAAAACTTCTGCGAAATGATCATCCCGACCAGCACCGGCTCCGACTGAAGCGGAAGAACACTTGCCGCGCCCAAAGCGGTGAGAAACAGAGCTGCATAGGAAGTGAGAGTCAGAAGCACGCCTGGACCCGATCCGAACTATGAGACGCGGCCGATTTGCTGGTCGGGCCTTCTCGACGCCGTAACATTTGGTTTATTCTGCCTCAGCCTATAAACCGCGTGCGCAAGTGCAAGCGCTACTGAGTAGACAAGCACGACGAAGGCGATATCGAGTACGGGATTGAGGGAAGGTTGCAGGCTCTGGGGCAGAGCCTCGCTGCGCCAGATGAAGGCTGCGGCCATGCAGAAGACTGCTGGCACAACCCGATGCAACAGCGCTCTCGCTGTCGATTTCGCTTCCAGACCCCCGCTGTCATGCTGAAGACCAACCGTCGACCAAAGACCGTAGGCAGCAACCCCGCACTGGGCAATCGCCAGCATAACGGGCCCTAGCGGCGCGAATGCGAAGGTCGCCCCGACGAGGAGCGCAACATTCCTTATCGTTATCTTCAGCCGCTTCGCTATCGTCCCGGTCACTGATAGCAAGGGTTCATTGAAGTAGCCGGGCAGCAGCAGCAGTTGCTTCACAGCAAGGATTGAGACGATAAGGGCGCTAGCGTGCCAGCGCTCTCCGAGCAGCTTGTCAACGATCTCGCCGGAGAACAGCAGCAGGACGAAAAAGATGGGAAAGGAAACTGCATAAAGCGCCACCCAAGCCGTTGCCACGAACTCCCGCAGCGTTCCCTTCCCTTCAGCATACCCCCGCCGGAACATGATCCAGGAAAGTGCTCGCGTCGGTTCCCCAAGGGCTTCCGAGAAGGCCGCAACAATTCGCTCGGCCGCACGGTAGTAAGCCGCATCTGTGACGCTTTGAAATCCTGCGACTGCGAAGGTGCTACAGAACGAGCCCGCGAATATTATGAGGCGATTGACGACGATGTTGAACGAGAAATCCGCCAGTTCCCGGGCATCACGAACTGTCGGGCGCAGCGATGGCCGCTCACGCAGATGATAAAAATACAAGCCAATGGCGACAATCTGAGACATAAACCGTCCCAAGGGCAATGACACGACGCCGAGTTCGGTTGCCATACCACCGGCCGCAATTGCGAGCCCCGCAAACTCTGACACCAACCGGACTGTAGCCTGGGCTTTCAGATGCCCTTGGGATATGAGGGCGGCCTCGAACGAGGTGGCAACAGTGGTTGGCAAGATCACCAAACTATACACGGCGAGCAAAGTCCCCGCTGCGGGCCCGGCCAGTGCCGCGACAAAACCAGCCAGCGCCAGAGAGATCACCGAGCAGAGCCCGGCGCTTCCCACAGAGAGCGAGGTAACTATCTGGAACAATGATCGGCTGTAACCCGTGCGCAGTAGGTGCTCGGCCCATCCAGCTTCCGCGATGATTGTCAGCAACGTCATCACGGCGGACAAAACGGCGTAAAGACCGAACTCTGACGCCTCCAAGAACCTGGCCGCCATGAAAAAGAGCAGAAACTGGATCGCCTGCGACCCGATCTTAGCTCCCAAGAGCCACACACCATGTCTGAGCATATCGTTGACCTCCGTGGGCAGCGGCGGCTTGATCGACGCCGCCGCCCTGTTATCAATGTGAACGCTGAAAAATGATGGTGTAACGCACCCGCCAGTCTGGCTCGCTCCGGTCAATTGGCTCAGCGGCCCACCGCAACCACGGCCAGCCCTGCTTTGACTCGTCTGAAGTCCAAATCGCGTCCTGATTGATAAGCACCGGGTGAACCGAGAACCCCGGATGGTCCGCGTCTTTACATCAAGATCGACGCCGTCGATGACAAGGATGCCACCTGGGCGGACCAGACCCATCACATTACGAAGACATTGATCCGCTGAACGATCATCCATTGGACCCATAAAGTTATTCGCGAGAACTACGTCCTGCGGTCCGATCATCGCTACGATGTCGTCCTTGATTGCGTCGGCAACAAACCATGAGGTCCCAGCCTTCAACCAGTCGTGGACCTCACACACCCCATCTCTGCCCGGCTCCATCAATCCGGAGAACTCGGCGACCTCTGAGGCCTCCACTTCAGGCCGACCAGCGTGGAACATTCCTCCTTCGCCAGCCGCTCTTCCTGGCTGGTATCTTCCTAGCTGCGCGACCTTGACTACCTCCTCAGACAGGTCCGAGCCATATCCGAAAATTTCCTTGCCTGGATAAGCTTTTCGAAGCGTGTAAAGCACAGAGTACAATTCGGCCCCGGTACTGCATCCTATCGAGGCGATGCGGAGAGGTTCACCTGTCTCCATCCTGCCGGTCAGTTGGGTCAGTGCATCCAGGAGAGGTGGATTGCGCATGAAATGCGTGAAGTGCGTCTGCACTTTCACGGTATCTCGGGTAAACCGCCGATAGATGAACCGACCGGTTTTATTCATGATTGGCGTCTGTGCGACGGACGCTGGCATGGTCTCCCACACTGTCCGGCAGACACGACGCGGCATTCGGCGAAACTTCGCCATCGTATGAGTAAGCATAAGGGCTCCTTCAGCGCTCTGCGGCTCAGCGCGGCGCTCAGGTCAAAAAGACAGTGGCTGTTGGCTCCAAGAGGCGCATCAAGCCAGGTGATTTGAAATGGAGATGGTCTCGCTGACGCGTTCGGCCCAGACGGGCAGGAAGCAGGATGCGAGATCGGCGATCTTATGCTCGCGGCGGACGAAGGATACCAGACGGCGATTGAGACGTGAGCGACGACACGACCGGGTCAGGCTCCGTCCCGCTGACTTGCGGGAGTCGAACCTGCGCAAACGCAGTGAGGATGGCTGGAGAGTTGCATGTGGGGCTGCAGCAGCGCCCGTTCTGGTGCTGATCCTTTGCCGAAGGCTCGCCTTTTCCGCAATGATTTTTGGCACTTTCGTGGAGGGACACTTGGTCAGCTCGCCCCGTATCGTCGTGATCGAGGGATAACGAAATCGCACCAAAGCTCATCGAGATCGCGAACCACAAGATCGCAACTGCTTTCCACAGCGAGTTTCTCGACATCTTAGCCATGGCTGATTTTCTATGAGGAGAAGCAGCCTGATTCAATTCGTCCAGATGGTCGGGCTATGACCGAATGACGTAGAATTCATTGATCACGCAGGTTGACCTTACAACGATGGCAAGGTCTACACGCTCCCTCGTCCGCCTCGAAAAGGTCGCGAATCTTTGACAGGCAGGACGCTCCGATTGAACTTGAGCTGCTTTCGATGTAGCTCTTTGGAATGGGCAAAATGTATCGAATCGCACTGAGCAAGATGCTCGTCATTGTGCGGCTGGTGATCATTGTATCACTGGCAGGATACACGTTGTCCAATGCGAACGCCGCCATGCATGGCAACGCGTTTCCCGAAGTATCTGTCGCGGACGTTTCCGCAACGGCCCATGCTGTTCATTTAGAGGCGAAAGCGCCGGGTCAGCATGCCGCCCATCACCATGCCGGTGCCGAGAATGCAGCTGATGGTGATAACGATCAGATTGCCAAGCAAGAGTGCTGCAAAGATTTCTGCGGTGGATTTGGAATCATTTGCGACGGCCACGATGTTGGCGGGCCCATCGTCGCCGCCATCCGGCAGTTCGTCGATGATCGCGAAACAGTTGGCGAACTGCCGGTCCTTCATCGTCCGCCTAATATCTGAATAAGCAATCCCGTTCGGCCGGGCTCACCAGGCGCTGCGAATACCGCACGCCGGAATGACATTGCTTATTTGGATTCCGAAAAATGAAAACGACCATATTCGTGGTTGGTCTGCCCCTTCTGCTGGGCAGTTGCGCCGCCACGTTGCCTCCTGACGTCGTCGCCTCGTCTGACGTCGACGAAACCTACTCAGTTCGTCCGGTTCAATATGCATCGCCGATCTCAGGTTACACCGCTCGGCAGCCTGTCGATCCCAAGCCGTGGCGCAGGCAGGACAACCGCACGACAAAGCAAGAAGGAGGTGCTTCATGACCTCCCTGAGAACCCTTCTGATCGTTGCGGTCATCCCTCTTGCGGTCGCGGGCTGCGTTACTAATCCCGAGTATTCCAAGAAGGATGGCGGTTTCAGCACCGTCGCCAATAAGACTGCTGCGATCACAGCGAAAGAAACGGTCTGGATTCAAAGCCAGCAGCAGGCGCAAGCGACCTCTGCTCAGGTCAGGACCCTGCTTTCGCGAAAGAAGACGCTCGATGCCGATACAGCTGTCCAGATTGCCCTTCTCAACAACAAGGGTCTCCAGGCAGCCTATTCCGAGCTTGGGGATAGCTCAGCCGACGCTTGGCAGGCGACAATGCTGCTGAACCCGACGGTCTCGGTCGGCTTCTCCGGTATCGGCACACCGGAACTTGAAGCTTTTCGGGCCATCGAGGGCGCGATAACAACCAACATTCTCGCACTGATGACCAAGAAACGTGACATCGAGATTGCCGACACGCGATTTCGCCAAGCGCAGCTCAACGCGGCTGTCCGTACGTTGCAAACAGCCGCTGATACTCGCCGCGCGTGGATAAATGCGGTCGCCGCCTGGGAGAATGTCGGCCAGCTGCAGCGGGCGCAGGTAGCCGCCGATGCCGCGTCGGAGCTGGCACAGAAGCTTGGCGAAACGGGTGCGATGGCGAAAGGTCCACAAGCGCGTGAGCATGTGTTCGTCGCTGAATTGGCGGGCGAAACCGCAAAGGCACGGTTGGCAGCTCGTCTGGCAAAGGAAGAACTTACCCGTCTTATGGGACTGTGGGGATCAGACCTTGATTACAAGGTGCCCAATAGCCTGCCTTCCCTGCCCAAGGGCGTGACCAAACGCGATGCCATCGAGGCCGAGGCGCTTCGCAACCGTATTGACCTCCAGGTTGCGAAACTAGAGCTTGAGGCAACCGCGCGGTCTTACGGCCTGACAGAAGCCACACGTTACGTGACCGATCTCGAAATCCTGACAGGCTTCGAATCCGAGCGTGAAGTCGAAGACGGCAAGAAAAAGTGGGAAACCACGGCGTCCGGGGAACTAGAATTCGCCATCCCCCTTTTCGACACCGGCAAGGCGCGAATGCGCAAGGCTGAACTCGGCTACATGCGTGCTGCCAACCAATTGGCGGAAAAAGCCGTCAACGTGCGCTCGGAAGCTCGCTCTGCCTATGAGGCTTACCGGTCGAACTACGACATCGCTCGGCACTATCGGAACAACGTCGTGCCCCTACGCACCAAGGTCGAAGAGGAATCCCTCCTCACCTACAACGGCATGATCACCAACACGTTCGAACTCCTGACCGACACCCGAGACAAGATCAATTCCATCCTGCTTTCCGTCAACGCCAAGCGCGACTTCTGGCTTGCCGAAGCAAACCTCGCACCTGCTGTCTACGGCGGCGGCTCCTCTGCGGCATCAGCCGAAACAGAAGTGGCCGCAGCGTCCGAAGGCGGCGGTGGTGGCGGGCATTGAGAAAGGGCATCCAAATGTTCAACAGACGACAACTATTTGGCGCGGGCGCAGCTCTGATGGCGGCCGGTGCCTGGACCAAGACATCGGCGATGGGCCTGCCTGACGCGCCGACGATGGAGTCGGCCGATATGCAGCCGCCGCTTCATCCGACGTCCGGTCCCGACTACCAGCCGGTGGTCACTCTCAACGGCTGGACCCTGCCCCACCGGATGAATAACGGCGTCAAGGAATTCCACCTCGTCGCGGAGCCAGTGGAACGGGAAATGGCCGAAGGCATGACCGCCTACCTCTGGGGCTACAACGGCCAGTCCCGGGTCCGACGATTGAAGCCGTCGAAGGTGATCGCGTCCGCATTTTCGTCACCAACAAGCTCCCTGAACACACGACGATCCACTGGCATGGCATGATCCTGCCCTCGGGAATGGACGGCGTCGGCGGGCTGACGCAGCCACACATCCCGGTGGGCAAGACTTTCGTCTACGAGTTCGACCTCGTGAAGTCCGGCACCTTTATGTACCACCCGCATTCGGACGAGATGGTCCAGATGGCGATGGGCATGATGGGCTTCTTCGTGATCCATCCCAAGGACCCGAAGTTCATGCCGGTGGACCGGGATTTCGTGTTCCTTCTAAACGCCTACGACATCGATCCGGGTTCGTACGTTCCCAAGATCATGGAGATGACCGACTTCAACATGTGGTGCTGGAATAGCCGGGTGTTCCCGGACATCAGCCCCTTGGTCGTGTCGAAGAACGACCGCGTGCGCGTGCGCGTCGGCAACCTCACCATGACCAACCACCCTGTCCACATGCACGGGTATGATTTCGAAGTGACTTGCACCGACGGCGGCTGGGTACGCCCCGAAGCCCGCTGGCCGGAAGTCAGCATCGACATCCCGGTTGGCGCAATGCGGGCTTACGAATTCGACGCAAAGTACCTCGGCGACTGGGCGATCCACTGCCATAAGTCACACCACACGATGAACGCGATGGGGCACGACATTCCAACCTTCATCGGCGTCGACAAGTCAAAGGTCGCCGAGAAAATCCGAAAGGTCCAACCCGAGTACATGCCCATGGGCACCAAGGGTATGGCCGACATGGGCGAGATGGAGATGCCAATCCCTGAAAACACCGTTCCGATGATGACCGGTTGGGGTCCCCACGGCCCCATCGAGATGGGCGGAATGTTCTCCGTCGTGAAGGTTCGCGAGGGTATCTCTGCGGACGATTACTCCGATCCGGGTTGGTACGAGAACCCGCCCGGGACCCAGGCTTGGGAATGGACCGGCGAACTGCCGGACGCCACCAAAGCCACAGACGCCAAGACACAGATCACGCCAAAGCCGACGAACGGCTGAAGCATACTCCCCCCCAAGAAGAAGGAACCTGCAATGAAGCATTATGTAATCGCCCTCGCCCTCGCCGCTCTCGCGAGCCCAACGCTGGCCTCCGGCAACCATGCTGGCGGACATGGCGAGAAGCTTGCTGTCGGCGAACCCGGCGACAAGACCAAGGCCACGCAAACCATCCGCGTGACCATGAAAGAAACCGACGACGGCAAGATGATCTTCCAGCCTGCAATCATCAAGGTCCGCAAGGGTCAGACCATCAAGATCGCTCTGAAGAACGCGGGCGGCACTGACCACGAGTTCGTGCTCGATCAGGAAGACAAGATCATGGAGCATAAGGCTGTGATGGAGAAATTCCCGGAAATGGAACATGCCGACCCCAATTCCATCCGTCTGGCAGCAGGCGCGACGGGTGAAATCGTCTGGAAGTTCACGAACGACGGTGAATTCAAATTCGCCTGCCTCATCCCCGGTCACTACGAAGCTGGCATGCACGGCGACGTGTCCGTTGCAGCAAAGTAAGGAAAGGAAACTCGTTATGAAATTCGCAATCAATCTCGCGCTGGCAGCCACAATTGCCCTCGCAGGAACGTCGATGGCTCTGGCTCAGGAATTCACGAAAGGCGTCGTCAACAAGATTGACGCCAAGGCGCAGAAGGTCACCATCAAGCATGAAGACCTCAAGAACCTCGATATGCCAGCCATGACGATGGTCTTCCGTGTCAAGGATGCGGCAATGCTCGAAAAGCTAAAGGAAGGTCAGAACATCGAGTTCGTCGCTGAGCGCGTCGATGGAAAACTGACAGTCACTGAAATCAAGTGACCAATCATCCCTGGGCTCCGTAAAGGGCCCAGGGACCCCAGTTTGAGTTCTTATAGCCGATACGCATGTCACCCAACGTTGATCTCAGCGCCCTCATTTTACGGTTAGCCTCAGCTCTCCTGGTCTCGTCGGCTCTCTGGACCGGCAGCCTCGATTCCGCTGCCATCGTGGTCTTGTCGTATCTGTTCTGGAGCGTCTTGGGAGATGCATTGCTTAGGCCTAGAATAGGCTGGATCGCTCCGATTGGCCTTGCGATCCTGGATGCGGCGCTGGCGGGGTATGTACTCTACGAGCATCTGCTGGCTCCCTCACCCCAAGCCCGTCACGAGTTGACAGCATCCAGTCTGGTCGTTGTCTTTCTTCTCTTGAACCAAGTCGCGATGCGCCTAGACACCGCACTCGTTCTGGTATTCGGGGCCGCTGTCGCGCTAGCCTGGAGCGCGATGTTGGTGGTGCTGGCTTTTAGGCACACGGGCAGTCAGCACGGCCCGTTGGTCGACATCATTCCGTTGCAGGACCTCCTGCTTCTTCTTTGCTTTTGCCTGGCCATCGGTGCAGCCGCCCTTTCCGCGAGGCGTTTTAGGCACGTACGTGTACATGCCTACCGGCTTGAGGAGCGACGCGCGAACCTCTCACGCTTCTTCTCTCCGACGGTAATCGGCGACCTCCAAGATGCGACATCTGTCCTTGATCTTGAACGGCGCGAAGCAGCCATCATGTTCATCGACCTACGAGACTTCACGGCCTATGCCGAAAATGCACCGGCCAGCGAGATGGCTAGCGTGCTTGCGCAATACCGGCGCATCATCGCTGGCGCGGTCCTCAGCTTCAATGGGACCGTCGATAAGTTCATCGGCGATGGAGTCATGGTTGTTTTTGGTCAACCAAAGGCCTCGCCAGACGATCCCGAGCGAGCACTGTCTTGCGCTCTATTCGTTGCGCAGGAACTCGAAGTGTGGCGCAACGAGGCGTTCGCAAGAGGACAACCTTCCTTCCATGCAGGGATCGGCGTTCATTGCGGAGTGGTTGTCGGCGGCGTCTTGGAGAGCGGCTTCCATGATGAATTTACGGTCATCGGAGACGTGGTGAATGTGGCCCAGCGCTTGGAGGCGCTTGCCAAAATACTCGGTTCGCCGCTGGTCGTTTCTGAAAATCTGCTGAAACGAGCGCCAGCCCAAGCGGCAAAAATACAATGGGTCAGAAAGAGAGATGTCAGTCTGACGGGTCGAAGTGGCTCCCTCGACATTGCCTTCATCCGCCGGAATTCGTCTGCAACCGGTCAAGTCGATGGGGCCGAGCACAGCGCTTCAAGCAAATCTTCTTTCCAATCCCGTTTGGCATCGACCGGCCTCGGCAGGTAATCCGCCCCTCCAACGTATACCCGGCCGGGAGTGCACTTGACCTTGGCTCCATGCGCTCCTCCGTCGGTGAACACCGTAACGCCCGCCTTTGTCTTTTCCGAAAGCCCAATCGTGACTTCGTAGTCGTAATCGTCTTCACGAAGTGCCGTCACCTCGTTGATCGTCAAAGCGACCGAGATGTCTCCCGGAAAACTAGATGTGTGAAATGGAGAACGCTCTCCAGCGCTCGCTGCCGCTGGAGCGATGATAACTGCAAGCAGGGTAACTTTCGCCCACATTTGGCCCTCCTCGCCTGAGCAGACAGGTGATTATACGCTTCTTGAGCGATCCCGTCGACTCACGCCCCGTCAGCTCGGAAGCTGCTGCAAACGCCAGATTGGTCGCGGCTAACCTCATTTTGATGGCGTTCGATGTGTTCAAGCCCAGATGTCTACGCAGGCGAGTCATGTAACAGGCAACTACCCTCGGTCTGAAACGAATGCTTATACAGGCAACTGCCAAGTCACTCGCGTGATAACGATGCCCCATAGGGCGGCAACGGCCAGCGCGAACCTGCCGTGACGGACAACCCAGATCAGGATTGCCCGGTCCGATGTTAGGCCGTGCGCCCTTCTCAGTCCTCCTCCTCCTGCATTTCGATCCACTCCCCAGATGCCCTATCGAAAGCGCGAGAGATTGGCAAAGGCTTGTCCAACGCAGCGACTTCGAGTTCAGCTGTGTACGGCACCTCAATGCCCAAAGCCTTCGCGCGTTCGAAGACTTGCGGGCCACTCAGCCCAAGGCGTTTTACGACGCGTCGTAAACTAAGCGAGCCATAAGACCATCCATCAATCATCGTTCGCTCGTAGTCCGGATGGCCCTTCTCGAAGCGGCCTCGATCTTCTGTTCTATAAAGCTCGACGGCTTTCAAGACACAGCCAATAGCTTCTTCGTCAGTCATATATCCGGCACCGAAGCCATCATCGGTCGGCCACTCCTCCCCGTGCCACCAACCAGGAGCCCGGGTGCCACTTTCATTTCCGCCGATCTCAAGCCGCCACTCGGCTCCCCTTGCCCGGAAATACCAGAATTCCCCGTCGATTATTCCTTGAGCCTGAACAGGGCATGAGCCAGCTAGCTCGAACAAGGTAAATTCCGGCAAGCTTTCGAGTTTTGCCCGGGTGTCTGGATCGAGCTTAAGCCGCTGGAGATTGAGCGGGCCACCCTCTTCTCTGTCGAATTCGAAATGAAAGCCCCTTGCTCTTGCGACCTGAAAGAACTCCATCAGCTTGGTGTTCGCAGTTGTCGCCCAACGGTTACCGTCGATCACGATGCCTTCGTGTTCGGCGGCAAGCTCGATTTCACGACGCTGCTCTGCAGAGGCATCGGAAAACGTCACAAGGTGTGTCGGTGATCCGTTTGACCATTCGGTCCGCCAGTGGATCGTTCGCGTAGCTGCCATTCATTTCCCCCGCGCAGGTCGTGTCGGCTCGGCGACCAGCGCCGCCACTCGAATTTCCACCTTAAACGTGCTTACCTCAACGCAGACAGTATGGTTGGCCTCTTGGTGCGACGTCGATGTCGTTTGTTGTCCTAGCATCGGGCGACCGACCGCCATTTTGCTCGCCTAGCGCAAGCCGAGGCATGATAACGCGGCATCCCGTTGCCAGAGCACCATGTTCTCCGCCAAAATATGTGGCACTTCTGCTCTCTGCAGAAGGGTAAACACCTTTGGCGTTCTGATTCTGCGGATCACGCACAAATCCGTCAGTTCGAAGCTGAATGCATAGGATCGACGCAAATCTGCCAACCTCCTTATCGTCGCGACGCTCTGCCATTGGAAGTGCTTCGACAAAATTGCAGCTATCCTCCGAGTTTTCCCCATTGTCATTGCCAACTCCGAGGAGGTTAGAAAAACTTCGGCAAAGCGATTGGGACGTGGAGGAACATCAAGAAGAGCTGTCAGCTCTTCGAAATCGTCGACGTACAGGCCGCGCAGAACACCCTGATCGCAACCGGGACCTCGCTGCAAATGCACCTCCCCTTCGATTGCGGCGTGCAATACCACCGACCAAGGAAGAGAATGTGTTGGATCGAGAGCGAACTTGGCCGCAACCAAACTCATGCCGTTTGGCTTTCGCGCGACGGGCACATTGGCGTTGATCCATTCCAATACGTCGACCGGCTTTTGCCGAACCTCCTGATCAATTCCAATCGCCGACATATGTTGGTGCAGCGGGTCGAGGAGACCTGAGAGGTAGACTTCCACAAGATCGGGTATCGAGAGGCCGAGCTTAGTCGAAAGGAGCCGGGCCGAACGGATGTCTCGGACAACACGGATAGCGACCTCGGTGCCGTTCCTCACGTTGCCTGGTCTGTTCACTAGCTCAAGCATGCTGGTCCGCGCATTTCGCGCGGGGGCGGAAGATACTATGGCACCGGCAAAACCTGGAAATTTTTCCAGCCCCTGGAAAACGCCGAGAGCCATCTTCCGCGTTTGAACCTCCATCAGCGCCCGGATATCAGCCCTAACCGCTACGCTAAGCGAGGAATCCCCCTCCAGATATTTCAGCATTCGTGTGTCGTTGCGGGTCGCGCCATGTTCGTCAGCTAGTTCGAGCAACCCTGCTGGCCAAGCGAGCAATGCACGACCCGCTCGCTGAATGTTGTTGGAAGAGAGGTGTTTAACAGGGCCTCGGCGGCGCTCCTCGTGGCGCTGGCATTCCATAGCTAGCTTAACAACGAACTGGTAAAGCTCTGCGCGTGTCTTCGGCAGATAGGCCGTCGGCCATCGCGCCTTAAAGGAACCATCGGATATTAGTGGGTCCAAAATTTCCAGGACAAATTGCATTGCATCCGGATCATCGGGCTCGACCAAGGGCTGCGGAAAATCACGCAGGTCGGTCATTGGACCTCTGCATCTGTGGCAGAAGGATACTCCTCTGGTCGTCTGCCAAGCCAGATGTGCATGACACACCGGACAGCGATCTATCAGACGCTCCATCGTAGCGGGATCACAGGGCAGCCAGCGGACCGACCAGATTGCCCGTTGATACTCTGCCACCTTTAACGCTCGGGGGGAGACCCGGCGGAACTGTGAAAAGTCGGCTCGCTGTAGATGGTGGCCAAAAAACGAAACATACTGCCTAGAGCGGACCTGACGGTTTTCCAAAAGCTTGTACAAGTTCTCGGCATCACGGCGAATACCGAGGACATCAACGATGCGAGAGACATCCTCCTGATGGGCAACTGATGTAAATCCGGATAAGCTCCTGAACGAAACGGGACGCGCTAGACGAACCACCAACTCCGTACGCCAATAACCGTTCTCCTCTGTGGCGCGATACGCAGCGTCGCGAAGGCTTTCACCAGGTTGCAGCTCAAGCGCCACCGGAAAAAACATATCTAAGGTTTCCTCCCGCAGAACATCAAAGTCATCGCCATCTACAGGCGGGCGATCCAGCGCTCCGACGATGTCATCGACCTCGCGGTCGCCTGGGCGTGTGCTTAGAAGATCAGGCAACGCGGGTCTCCTTTTTGCGAGTCTTGCGGCTCTCGCGGAAGGGGTTGTGGGTCACGATCTTATTCTTGATCGAATACGCGTCGGTCGCGGCTTCCAAATGGTCGAGTCGGACCTCCTCCGCATCTTCATGTCGTGCAATGTATGCGGCGTGTTCGACGAGGCGCGATACACGACCACGAAGCCCGCCACTGGCGATAAAGAGACAGGCGATGGTATTGTCGATGACGAAATTACTCCGCTTGGGAAAGAGGCCATGCTCCTTCAATGCAAGGCCGAGATCGGCACAGTAACTTCCGAAGAGGTGCATATCTGCAGCGCAATCTTGCTTTAACGTCTTTATCGACACGTCGTGATTCATGCTGACGAGCTGGCCGTCGCTGAGAATCTTACTTTCGGCCTCTTCCGTACCTGCCACAACCACGGGACACCCCATTTTGGCAAACCCGCGAAGCGTATTGTGGGTCTTGGTCGCGTCAAGATCAGTTGCTTTGCGAATACGGAGGTTGCTCGCTTCGTCGAAGATCAACAACTCGGTCTTGTAGTAATTGATGTACTTGATGATCCTTTCCAATTTGTCGTCCGCATTGCCGTCACCGGGAAACGGGTCTTTGTAAGCTCGCAGTATTTGCTTGACGAAACTCAGGTAAGAAGAGTCGCCGTTCAAGGTTATTCCAACGATTTTACGCTGGGGTCTCTTGTTATCTGGCTTTTCTGGATCGACATCATCAGGAAAGTGGGCCTCCATGTACGCCTCCAGGATTGTCGTCTTTCCTGCGTGCGACTTTCCAAAAAGGCTGACCAGCGAGCCTTCGATCTTCGACCGCCCGCCAATCTCTAGTGCGCTTCTTCGCGCCTCTCGAACGTTGTCAAAGGCGGAATGGGCAGCCACCATCTCAGGATAGATGATGCGCATGAGGCGAAATTCGGTTGTTATGTTTGGCCGTCCATCCATCGCTCTTGTTCCTCAAATAGGTAGTCAGTGCCGAAGGGAGCGACGTCCACTTCGCTCTAATTGGTCCAGAAAAGCCTCACTCGCTTCGGCCGACATTGCATATGTGGCGGGCACGTCGGGTTGATCGCGGATCACTGGTTCGGACGGAGGAGCCGACTTTTCGGTCTTCTTCATGGATCGGTTAAGCCCAGTCTGTTTTGGCGTTTCCGTTGGCCCTTGTATGTGCTCCAGCCGAAGTTGGACCGGCACGTCAACCTGCGACACGCCGAGATTGGTCACAGGGATGACCACGTCGAACTGTTGAACGTCGGCCGAAATGACAACAGCTCTGCCGCCTTCGAGCAATCGCGCGGTCTTCTTAGCATCGCGATGCGTCTCCTTTTTGATGCGGGCTTGCAGCATTTCGAAAAACTCGCGCAGGTACTTCGCCCTGGTGGCGGGAGGATAGTATTCTTCGAATATCTTCTTGTTCGCCTGACGCGCGGATGTCGCGAATTCGAACGAGACGGCCTTGTTTGCGAACACCGGGTCAACGTTTTCGAAAAACAGTATGTCGTTCGATTTTGCGTCGATCACTCCAAGCGATGAGACATCGCTGGGATTCCATAACACCTCGACTTCTAAGGTGGATCGCTTGCCAGTTTTCAACGTCAACTCAGATGCGCGTGAATTCAAGATTTGGGTCGTGTATGCTGTATTCTGATATCGGTGGCCTTTGAACATCACGCCGCTCGGCGTGAGCTTGGCTTTGCCACGTCGTCTGAGTAGCAGGTCGAGAACGCGAATATCGGCTACCATTCCACGGCCGTGCAAAGGCAGATGTTTAGACCACCGATAGGCTGGTGGCTCATCGGTCCCACCGTGCACGAGCATGTGGTGTTCAGTGACGATCTTGTGGATCACCAGATCGTTGATTTCTTCAAGATCGAAACGTGCGTATTTCCGATAATCTGCAGATGTCACATCCTCATCGATTGAGAATCCGCCTGGCAATGTGGCCATCACCCGTTTGCACGTACCGATAGCTCTTTCTACGACTGCCTTCCACTCGGGGGAGGCTAGTGGTGCGTACTCAATGCCGATCCCAATCGACAGCAAACCCAACTGAACGCTTCTAGTGACATGAGAACGAAGGTTATCGACAACAATAGTCGTGGGACATCCATAGCCATCAGTCGCATCAGCCAGGTCCGGAAACCGCTTAATCCACCCGATCTTCGGTGTCATGACCATCTTCAAGCACGCCATGAACGTCGAAATGCTAGGTGGCGCAAAGGTCAAGATGATGCCAAGCGTCATCCTTGTGAACGCGTCAACGGCGTAAACGACCTCAACGCGCTTCGTATCAAGAATTTCAGCTTCTTCCCCATCGGCTGGCACTTCCTGATGAGTTTGGCCACTCTCCGTCGTCTGGCGTTTAACCGCTGACCAAATGTTCCCCAATGTTTGATCGATGATGACGATGTGTAGTGGGTATCGAGCATCCTGTGGCACGATTGTCCCTTGCAGCCGTCGCGCGGCTTCTCGTTCGCCTTGAAGCTTTGCAAGCCTCTCTTTAGTTGCGTGTTTCTTCAGCCAGTTGTTGAAGGTTTTTTCATCCGGCGGTTTCTGCCGCTTGCCTGTGGGAATCCCGACGCCTTCGTCGCGTTCCTTGTAGAATTCGGCGAAGAACCACTCGTATGCCTGGCCGGGTGTGGCGAACCCACCGTCGAACCGCTGCTCTATCGCCTCCGTCGCAAGTTCATAAACCCAGCTAGGCCAAATTCCTCTGTCACGTACACCACCACCTTGCCTGCGGAAGCAGTCGACAAGCGAAACGTGCGAAGTCCTTCCGAAGACAAGCTTTCTGATCGTTGACGCTGACGGTATGGTCTTCCCGAACCCTCGACTCGACGCATCGGCATGGTTGGCTGCGATAAATTCCGTGAGATGAGGGTCTCCCTTAGTGTAATAGCCCACTTCGGCTCGGTGATCGATGTACCGATTGGCATAGAATTGCTTGGTTCCCGCCCAAAGAACCGCTTCAAGCTCTTCGTCATGATCCTTAGCCTGACCCGCCGTAACTTGGCGTCCTTCAGGTTCGAATAGAGCAAGAAGATGCTTCACTTTCATCGTCGCAAGCTTCTGTCCGGCACTTGCGGTCTTGGTGATGTGTCCGCCCGCGTGACGGACCGCAAACTCTGTGAACTCGATGCGTATAGTCTCCCCGCCAGGATATCTCGAAAGAGAAATATCCTTCTTGTTAAGCGCATCCACGGAGAATTCGCCTGGCACCATAATGTCGCGCACAAAGAAGCGGTCGTCGAGGAGGATGTTAAGCATTGCCGGATTGCTCTCCCGCAAGCCGAAGCCACACTGGCGAACTGGGCGAAAGGCCCCTGCTCAAGTCTATTGAAACCGCATGCTTGTAATGGAGGGCTTTGACTAATCTATCGCCCCGGGGCTGCCCTCCAAGCTCTGCAGAAAGGGTACTGAATTGTAGCCACCGCGCCCCCCGAATGCGAGAACGCATCGCGACCTTTCCAAGGCCCCGACACGGTCATTTGCTGCGATTTCAAGAAATATGAGTGAATCGGTAAATTGCCGATCAATATGCGGAGTGTGATGGAGCGTAAAAAAAGGGCGGCCTGCGTGGCCATAGACCGCCTTTACTATGTCCATTTTCATCTTCGCAACATCATCGTTGACAGTTTGATCGCTATCCGACTTCAACTCGAAAACAAGTGTAACGGGATCGAAAGAGTGCGAAGGTTCCGCGAAAGGTGCTGCGACAATTTCATGAAGCGGTCTTCCCCTGACGAGTTCGTCCCTGAATGAGGGGTGGACCCGAACTTCGATGTCGGGGGTATAGCGCAACTGCCTCTTGATACCCCTCAGCCCGATAAAAAGGCTATGAGGCTGTGCGACAATGTCTACAACACGCGAGCAGACTGCTAACATGCGCAGCACGACCGACTCCACTGCTCTGGATTCCCATGGACTACCCATGTGACGGCTTTTGTTGAGCGGCAATAGACCCACGGCATGCGTACGGTGACCATTCGCGATCCACCGTACAGGACCGCCGCCCTCGGCCCTGCCAAAGGCATACCACTCAACCACATATGGCTCTCGGTAAGTTGGCACGGAACGAGGCTTTCCTTATCGTTATCTCAAGGAAATTCCTGAGGGTTGTGGCCAATGCTCAATGTTTACAAATGACATGAAAGCCATAACTCGGTACGATTCAATCAGAGGCAAATCAGGTTTGGAAAGATGCGAACGAACATGAATGACTCATATATGATTCTCGAAAAGGAGGAAGAAGAGAATCTTAACATCCACAAAAAGAATGACACTCTTGGCGATCCTGATATTTGCGCTTGGGCTGGAGAACTCAAACGGAACATCGCTTCGTCGGAAGCAGAGGCCTCTTCGCTTAGATCGAGAGCCGAGGTGCTGGAGGCACGAGCAGATACCCTCCGACAAATGGCGAAGGCGTCTGATGCCAAGACCAAGGCGCTCCGCGATCTACTGCAGCAGATGGAGACCACTACTAAGACGCTGGGCCCGGTAGCAGGCAAAAAGACGCGGCAACCAGGCGGAGGTTCAACCCTTACCGCGCTCGTGCGCGAGCGTGCGAAAGAGATACTTAAAGCCGCCGGACATCCGCTTGGGCGGACGGAGATATTAGCCCAACTGATCGATGACGGCATCTTGATCAAGGGTGCGAAGCCCGCGCAGCGCGTCGGCAAAATCTTATGGGAATCCGACGAATTCGAGTACCAAGGCAAGGGTTATTGGCTCGTGGGTGAGCCAATCGCGGCTGGCTATAAGCGTGAAAAACGATTTAGAGCGCCCAATCGCAAAAAAACTTCTGACAACTGAACAGTCGGATATTATTCCCAAAGGAAATCAAGATTTTCCTCCAGATTCTCCCTTAGACGGAAATTCGTGACGCTTTGCGTCAACACGAATAAAAGTGCCCTTTTTTCAATTGCTTCGGCGAAATGCGACTATGATTTTCCTTCCGAATTTCCTTGGTGCTCAAGCCGAGTTATATCCGGCGGAACTTCAATCGGGTCGTCGATATTGAATTCCTTTTTGACAAAAGAATTCCTTGGTGCTCGCTTGAGAGGTGTGGAAGGAAATTCAAAAGAATTCGATTTAGAATTCCTTACCTAGTGTCAAGGATGTCACCTACCAAAGAGAAGTGATGTCGCAGTGCGTGCGGATTTCATAGACATCTTGGGGCGTTTCCATATCTCTCCGGGGAGCACGATAACTAATTCTGCAGCGGCGGGGATGGCTTTCGTATCAACAGTCGCGCCATCACTAATCAGAGCGTGCCTGGGCGGCTAGTGCGCGGGAAGCCGCTCCGCAATGCTGACAGACGCGGGCCGCGCATCTGTCTTCGCTGGGTTGTGGATAGATGCCGCGTCGTTTCGCGCTCGACCTAAATATCTCACCACAGCCGCTGGAGGTCCGCGAAACAACAATCACCGGCGTCAAAATCTCTTTGCGGAGGAGAAGACGCGCCGAGCGGTATTCTCCGCCTAACGCATTTCCCCCTACTGGACCCCGAAAAGCGCCAAAAAACTAAACCATTGATTTTGCTTGCTTTGGAAAATTTAGTTGACTCTAGACCCCACATTTTTTCCGAAAAATACCGAAATTTTTTCCGCCAGAGTACGATATTTTTTCCCCAAACACTTACGCAGCCGCCGCAGCCGAGCGTGAGCTGATGACGAAGAGCTTCAACAAAACTGATGGTATCCATAAAATCAATTCGTTTGATTGATGGATAGCAAGATCTAATATGTGGAACAGGCGCAACACGCCTGACGAACAAAGGACGAGGACAATGACCACCATCACCTATCGGGATAGCAAGAGCTCATCCGGCCTGCATTTCGACGTAGGCAGCCTTCTTCAGAAGGTTTCGCACTCCTGGCAGCAGTGGCAGGCAGCGCGTGAAATCGAATCCATGCCGTTCGACATCCGCAAGGACGTGGGTTACCCGTCGGCAGAAGCCGCGGACGAACGCAAGGTTATGTAATGAATGCGACATACCTCCCAGCGTGAGGGCGGCGTCCTGCCACTGGCAGCGCCGCCCTCATCGTTTCCGGGGCGGCAAAATTTAATCTTGAATTTCAGAAGCATATATTTGAAAGCAGTTTCACCGCGCGACTTTTGACCCTCGCTTTGGGCAATTGACGGAAGCCCTTTCCGACAATGTCGCAAAATTGCTCTTACTAGCCGCATATTTCCATGCGAATGTCGCTTTTGGAACATCTAGGCGACGCATTTCAGGCAACCAATATGCATCGCCCTCCAGCATGGATTTTGCTCAATGAACAAGATGCTGACCAAGAAGCGCTCTCTCGTCTTCTTTATGGTTCCCCAGTTCACCATGCTGCCGTTCTCGGCGGCGATCGACACACTGCGCATCGCCAACCGTATGCTCGGCTATCAGGCTTACACCTGGCGCCTCACCTCGGTTGACGGCAACAAGGTCTATTCTTCCTGCGGCATCGGCGTTGAGGCGAATTCGTCGCTCGCCGAGGAGCGCCGCCATCTCGGCGGCGAGAACCGCCCGAGCATGGTGCTCGTCTGTTCCGGCATCGATGTCGAGGACTTCAACAACAAGTCCGTCAACGCCTGGCTGCGCGAAAGCTATAACCGCGGCGTCGCCGTCGGCAGTCTCTGTACGGGCGCGCATCTGCTTGCTCAGGCCGGGCTCTTGAACGGCAAGCGTTGCGCGATCCACTGGGAAAACCTGCCGGGCTTCTCCGAAGCCTTCCCGCAGGCCGAGGTCTATGCCGATCTCTATGAAGTGGACAGCAATCTCTATACCTGCGCCGGCGGCACCGCCTCGCTCGACATGATGCTGAACCTCGTCGGCCAGGATTTCGGCGAAAGCCTCGTCAACCGCATCTGCGAGCAGCACCTGACGGACCGCGTCCGCAGCCCGCACGACCGCCAGCGCCTGCCGTTGCGCGCCCGCCTCGGCGTCCAGAACGCAAAGGTTCTCTCCATCATCGAGCTAATGGAAGGCAATCTCGCCGAGCCGCTTTCGCTGCTGGAGATCGCCGATGGTGCCGGCCTGTCGCGCCGCCAGATCGAGCGCCTGTTCCGCCAGGAAATGGGCCGTTCGCCTGCCCGCTACTATCTCGAAATCCGCCTCGACCGCGCCCGCCATCTCCTGGTGCAGTCGTCGATGCCTGTCGTCGAAGTGGCCGTCGCCTGTGGCTTCGTCTCCGCCTCGCACTTCTCCAAGTGTTATCGCGAACTCTACAACCGGTCGCCCCAGCAGGAGCGTGCCGAACGCAAGATGACCATGGCAACGGCGCGCCAGGCGCTGGCAGCCTGAACATAGCGGGATTGAAAATTCGGAGCGGCGCCTATTGCGCCGCTTCTTCCGTCATGCGGGCATCCGAATAGACCGTGTTCCGGCCCTTGTGCTTGGCCATGTAGAGGAACTGGTCGGCAGCGTTCAGATAGTTTTCGAAGGTTTCGTAACCGGCAATTTCGGCGACACCGATCGAAACGGTCACCGACAGCTCCTCGTCGTCGGCCGAAACCTTGAGCCGCGACAGATCCGAGCGCACCTCGTCGCAAAGCTTCGTCGCCGCCTGCGAATCCATCATCGGGAAGAGAATGGCGAATTCCTCGCCGCCGAGGCGCGACAGAAGATTGTCGCTGCCCTCGAAGATCGTCGCCAGCCGCGCGGCGACCGCGATCAGCACCTTGTCGCCGATCTCGTGACCATAGGTGTCGTTCAGCCGCTTGAAATGGTCGATGTCGAGAATGGCGACCGAGCTCGCCGACTTCTGGCGCAGACATTCGTTCACGACCTTCGGGCCGTAATCGTAGAAATAGCGCCGGTTATAGAGACCTGTCAGATAATCGCAGGCGGCAGCAGCGCGCAGCTGCTTCATCTGCGTCAGCGTCTCGACATTGTTGGCGATACGGCACTGCAGCTCCTCGGCAACGAAGGGCCGGTAGACGAAATCGCTCGCCCCGGCCTTCAGGAAACTCGCCGAAAGCATCCTGTCGTTGGACGAGGACACACCGATCACCCGGATCTTGTCGGAACCGAAACGGTGACGGATGCGCCGCGTCAGCTCATAGCCACTCATGTCGGGCATGTGATGATCGGTGACCACCAGCTCGATGTCGCTATAGGCCTCCAGCGCCGCCAGCGCTTCGAGGCCGGAATTGGCCTCGACCACCATATATTGCTGCGCCGTCAGGAGATCGACCAGCACTTGACGCGCCGAAGCGACGTCATCGACGACAAGCACCCGCGTCTTGCGATTGGTGATCGCCCGGCGGACGGTCGAGACCAGATTGTCGAGCGCGAATTCATTGTCCTTGAGCACATAGTCGATGACATTGCGCTCCATGATCCTGTTGCGCGTCTCGAGGTCGAATGTCGCGGTAAAGACGATTGCCGGAATCTTGCGCTCGATCGCGCAGTCCAGCGCCTCGCCATAGGGCGCATCCGGCAGATTGAGATCGACGACGGCCATTGTGTAGCCGTGCGAATCCTGGGCCAGCGCCTCCTTCAGCGCCTTGAGCGAAGGACAGGCTTTGACGTTCAGGCCGAGCTCCGTCTGGAAGCGATGGCACAAAACGGCGGAAAACATGCGGGAATCTTCAACCAGCAGTATCTTATGGCCGCCGAAACGCGGCGCGGAACTGTCCCGATTGAAATCCGCCTGGAAAGCCATTCAGTCCCCTACTCCCCGTGCTGCAAGAGAGAGTCGAATCGACTCTTTCCACAACGGCTCGGACGATAGCGGACACACCCAATTGGGTGAAGAGCCAAGCGGGCTCTAAAATAACCTGAAATTGCAAAAATTCGACTTCTCTTAACAACGGAAGCAGGGCCCTCGTTCATCCGGGGGCCCTCCACAATCCGTCATGGAAGATTGTCGAACTATGCAACCGCTCGCTCTCGCTTCATCGTCTTGATCTGCAGCAAAGTGTCGAGGTTCTGATTGACGCGGCAATAGAACTCCTCGTCGATGAACGGGCGCAGCATGAAATCGTTCCCGCCGGCCTTCAGGAAGCGGGCAGAAAGCAGCCGGTTCGAAGACGAGGAAACGCCGATGATGCGCAGTTCATGCGAGCCGATATTGGCGCGGATCCGGCGTGTCAGCTCGAAGCCGTCGATATCGGGCATGTTGTAGTCGGTGACCATCAGGCCGATGTCGCGATTGGCCTTGAGGATTTCGAGCGCCTTGGCGCCGCTTTCGGCAACGCTGACGCGGAAATTATAGCGCTTCAGGCGGCTGGAGAGTAGCGCGCGGGCCGTCGCGCTGTCATCGACGATCAGTACGTGATGGCGCTTGTTGGTGAGGAAGCGGCAGATCGATTCCGACAGGAGATCGACGGCGAAGACATTGTCCTTGAGGATATAGTCGACGATGTCCTTGGCCATCAGCTCGTCACGCAGGGTCTCGTTGAACGTGCCGGTGAAGACGATGGTCGGAATGCTGAGATCGACCAGATATTCCAGTGCCTCACCCTTTTCGGCGCCCGGCAGGTTGATGTTGGAGATCGCCAACGTGATCGGATCGGACGACTTGTCGTAGGCGAGCTGCAGCTCCTCGAAGTCACGGCATACTTCGACCGTGATGTCGAACAACTCCTTCAGCCGCTTACTGACCATCGACGTGAAGACGTTGGAATCCTCGGCAAGAATAATACGCGCACCCGCAAACATTTCGCCGGAATATTGCATTCCCGAAATACCTAAAAACGACATAGCAAACCTTTGAATGAAAATGTGCCCCTCGATGGGACAGATATATCAATTCATTTGAATAATTATTAATCGAACGCCCCGGAAAACCGCCCGGAAGTTCTTGCAGCGCCCGCCCGATACCTTCTTTTGCTTATGCTTAAAAGATTATGCGCAAGCGCCCGCAAGGGCTGCGCAGGCCGTCAGCGGCTACAACCCCGTTCCGGGCGCAAGCGCTTTACTTGATGACTGCCGAACCCTTGACGATCTCGATCGTCTCGCCGCCATCGAGGCCGATGCGATCGCCGTCGGGCGTCGTCATGAAACAGCCGGATGCGCAGAGGTTTTCGGAAGCACCGCTATCGACGACGATCTCCACCTTGTTGCCGCCCTCGGTGATCACGAGGACGACCGCGGCTGGGTCTGTATTGGTGATGGTCGCCGCTGATGCGCCCCAGGCGGCGAAGAGGGAAAGAAGCAATCCGGCGGCAAGTCTTGCCATTCGTAACGGCGCGTTGACGCGCCCTCCCCAGGAGCATATCGGCGCTGCTGCCCCCAGCAGCGAAAACCCGATTACCCGAACCTTATAGCCGGCCGCCCGTGAACGGCCGCTGAATAAGGCCCCTTAGCCCTTGAGCTTGCCATCGGCTGTCTTGCCGCGCAACTGGCGTACCTGGCCGCCCTCTTCCTTTGTCTCGTTATCCTTAGGATTTTCTTCCGGCTCGTCCTTCGCCTGGATGAGCGGCGGCGTCGCATTGTCGCGATGATAGGTGATGTCGCTCTGCGGCAGCGGGATCTCGATCCCCTCCTCGCGGAAGCGGCGAAGGATGGCGATGCGCAGCCCGTTGCGCACTTTCAACCCGTCACCCATGTCGGCGAGCATGAAGCGCAGCTCGAAATCCAGCGAATAGGTTCCGAAGCGCAGGAACTCGACATGCGGCTCGGGATTGCGCAGCACCTGCGGCACGGCGTTGACGAGCTCAAGCAGGATATCCATCACCTTCTGCGGATCGGCATCGTAGCTGACGGATACCGGAATCTCCGAACGGCCGACCTTGTTGCGATGCGTCCAGTTGCCGACCGCCGCGTTGATCAGCTCCGAGTTCGGCACGATGATCGACTGCTTGCGGAAGGTCTCGATCTCGGTCGCGCGCACCGAGATGCGGGTGACGATACCTTCGGCCGTTCCCGATACGACGTGGTCGCCGACCTTGAACGGACGCTCGACCAGCAGGATCAGGCCCGAGACGAAATTCGAAACGATATTCTGCAGGCCAAAACCGATACCGACCGACAGAGCCGAGGCGACGAGCGCGAAGCTCGACAGGTCGATACCAGCTGCCGAAACACCGATGATGGCGGCAACGCCGACGCCGAGATAGCCGATGCCTGTCTTGACCGAGTTGCGCACGCCGAGATCAACGTGGCTGCGCGCCATGACATTGCCGTCGAGCCAGCGCTGGATCCAGCGCGTCACCAGATAGCCGCCGGCAAAGAGCAGGATGCCGGTGAAGATGCCGACCAGCGAGATGCTGATGCCGCCAAGACGAACCTCGGTGAACAGCCGGTAGGCGATCTGCTGCAGATCCTGGATGTGGAAGCCCCAGAGCAGCAGCACCAGCGGAATGCCGGTCATCAGCGCCACGGCGTAGATCGCCAGACCAACGGCAAGCCCCGCCTGGTCGACAGCAACGGGACCAAGCTTGAAACGCTGCATCAGGAAGCGGCCGATGAAGGTCTCGCCAAAGGTCTCGGTCTTCGAGATCGCCTTGCCCGACAGGAGGCCGATATAGGTGGTGACGACGATGGCGCCGGTGATGATCAGCTGTGTGGCGACGAAACGCGCCAGACCGACATAGCCCGTCAGCGCCGTGATGATCAGGCCGGCACCGAGCACCCGAAGGATGATCGCCATGCCGCGCGGCCAATGACGGCCGGGCGCATCCGGATCGCCGCTGCGGGCCAGCATCGGGCGGCCGAAGGAGGCGGCAATCAGGATCAGGCCGATAATCATCGACGCAATCAGGCTGCGAACCACAGTCAGCACCAGCGGCGATCCCATCGCCTCGCCGATGCTGCCGAAGAAATAGTCGAGCGCGTTGACGATCGCCATTGCCAGCAGGCAGGCGCCGATCGACTGCGCGCCGCGATTGGAGAGGCGCACCAGGCGCCAGTGCGGCTCACCCGGCGCAAAGACGGCATTGGTGAAGCGCCGCACGAAATAGATGAGCCCGATCGCCGCAAACAGCGCCGCGACAACAGGCGCGATGTCGGGCCGCAGCACATTGAAACTGTCGAGGAAGAAATAGGAGGTGACGAGCAGCACGACAAGCGACGAGGTGCGGATGACGGTGGCCCAGAAGGCGATCGACAAGCGGCTGATATAGCTCGGCTGCTCGATGCTGTCGTCGCGCCTCAGATACCGGCCGAAAATCCGGTAGCCGCCGGAAAGCAGGATGAGCGCGGTCGCCAGCGACAGGAACAGCGCCGTAAACATCGGCAGGCTCTTGAACTTCCAGACGAAGACCAGCCAGCTCGTCAGCGCGTCATTGAACTTCCCGACTTCGACCAGGAACGAACTCCCGGCATCGTCGAGCACCGACATCGAAACATCGGTCCGGCGCAGCAGCGTTGCGGCAAACAGGCGGCGGCGGGTCTCGGCGACCTGATTGGTCAGCTTGTTGATCGCCATCGAGAGGTTTTCGGCATCGCCAGTCACCGCGTTGATCTGCGACCGCTCTGCCGTCAGCGCATTGCGCTCGTTGGTGACGATCTCGGCTTCCGGCGGCTGCCCGTCCTTCGGCGGCTCGCCGATCTCGGCCAGGCGGTTCTTGATCTGATCGAAACGCGGGCGAAGACCGACCGATGTAGCGATCACACCGCGGCCGAGTTCGTCCACCTGACCGGCAAGCGTCACCAGCGCGTCGTCATCGCCGGCATTGGTCTTGGCGCTTTCCTGATAGGCGGCAAGCTTCTTCTTGGCGCCCTCGATATCCTTCAGAGCCTGTTCGAGCCCGCTATTGGCAAGCGGAGCGTCAGCCTGCGGCGCAGCGGCTGCGGGAGCCGCGGCCGCTGGGGGAGGAGCGGCTGCAGGCGGGGCTGCCGGTGCTGGCGCCGGTTGCGCGGCGGGCGCCGGTGCGGCCGGCTGGGCGACCTGCGCCATCGGCACACCGGCGGATTGTGCCAGCGTCGCAATCGTCAGCATCACCAGAACGAGGCTTCGGAGCAGGAAATGAATGGGCCGCAAAATATCCCCGCAGGATTCTATCAATCAATGAGGCCGCTTCTTATCGCAAAGAAAGGCGACAGAAAGGCGGATGTGAAAATGCCCGGTCAGAAGCCGGAGCCGGGCTGCGCGAGATAGGCGAGCTCCGCCTCGCTCGAACTGCGCCCGACGATCGCATTGCGATGCGGAAAGCGCCCGTACTTGACGATCACCTCGCGGTGACGCCGCGCGTAATCGGCATATTCGGCGTCACCCAGCTCTTCGAACAGCGCCACCGAGCGATCCTGCTCGGCCAGCACTTCTGAATGCTCGAATGGCATGTAGAAAAAGCAGCGATGCGCCGCCGCAATCGCCTTGTCCGCGCCCGCCTCGATCGCGAGCTTCGCCTCCCGCAGTGCCAGCGCATCGGTCGCGAAGGCAAGCGGCGTGGCGCGGTAGATATTGCGGGGAAACTGGTCGAGGACGATGATCGCGGCCAGACGCTGCTCGGGCGTCGCCCGCCACGTCTCGACGCCGCCGCCGGCAAGCGTCAGATGCGTGTCGCGAAACCGCGCCATGATCTGCTCGTCCAGCGCCAGCGACGACCGGAACCACATGTCACGGCCACATTCTTCCAGCCAGAAGCGCAGCACCTCGTCAGGCGTACAGATTTTAGCCAAGCGTCCCTCCCCGGCGCTTCGTCAGCCGCTCAGCCGATCGAGAAGACAAGCGTTGCCCGCGTGCCACGATGTTCCCTGTCGTAGCCGAGCTCGGATTTCAGGCTAGCGGCCATCGCCGTCAGGATCTTCGTGCCGAGACCCGTGCCCTTTGCCGGACCGGCATGATCGAAACCGGCACCATCATCCTCGACGATGACGCGCAGGAGATCGTCGGTCTGGTCGATGATGACGCGAACCTCGCCCTCGATGCCGTCGCCATAGGCGTATTTGAAGGCATTGGTGACGAGCTCGCTGACGATGAGGCCGAGCGTGATGACCTTGTCGGTCGCCAGATTGACCGGCTTTGCCGCCAGCACCACCCGGTGCGGCCGCTTGTCGTCGCGCATCGACGCCTCGAGCTCGGTCAGCAGGCTGCCGAGATATTCGTCGATCTGCACAGTACCGACCTGGCGGTTGGTATATAGGCGGCGGTGGACGCTGGCGATCGCGTTGATGCGCATCTGCGTTTCCTGCAGCGCGTCGATCGCCACCTGGTCCGTCGTCATCGACGACTGCATGCGGATCAGCGCGCCGACGAGGCCGAGGCTGTTGGCGATGCGGTGATTGACTTCGGCGAGCAGCATTTCGGCATGGTCACGCTGCTGGCGGATCACTTCCTGCGCCTGCGCCGTCTCGCGGCGGAAGCGTGCCCGCTCCAGCCCCTGTTCGAGGGCGGCGGCCAGAAGATCGAAATAGTCGTGCGAGATGCCCTTCAAAACGTAATCGTCAGCCCCCGCCTTCAGGGCGGCGACGGCAACGCTCGTATCACCGGACGCGGTGGCGTAGATGACGGGCGGATGATCCGGCAGTTCCATCAGCTTCGGCAGGATGTCGAGCCCGGTTTCGGCCTTGAGGAAGTGATCGAGGATAACCGCATCGATGCCGCCTTCGGCAACACGCTTCAGCCCTGTCGCGCCGTCTTCCGCCCATTCGACGGTAAAACCGCGCCTGGACAGATTGCGGCGCATCAGCATTGCGAGCGCATCGTCGTCATCGATGTAGAGGATGCGGATCGTCTTGCCCGCATCGACCGTGTCGTCACCCATTCCGCCTCCGGACTCTGCCTCGCAGCAACGTGGCTGCCTGGCGGCCGAATCGTCTGCTCTGGATTGTCGTATTGTATCGGTCATCGTGCGTAAACAGCAGCAAATCCGCCCCGTCCCCGGAAATATATCGACCGTCGAATTTCAAACGACACCATCTGCAATGTACCTTCACCTTGCGGTAGTATCCGCCAAGGCGCGATTAAGAATGAAAAGACACAAGAGGACGCACTAACCCGCGCGATAAACGCCGGTAAGTCCAAATGGTTCCATCGCAATCAGACTTTTTTTGAGTATCGCCGGTGCTTCGAAACCTCGGCACCCGCCTCCGGCGGCAGCTTGGCAAACCGCAGGCAGGACACGATGCCGATCAGCCCGACGGTCAGAAACGCCCAGCGGAAGTCCGAAAGCTCCGGCTCCGGCGCTGCACGGAAGGCCGCCGAAATGTTGAGTGCTGCCGCTGCGACAGCAACACCGAGCAGCAGCGATACCTGCTGCAGCATGCTCGACAGTGTCGAGGCGGAGCTGCGCTGCGCCGAATTGATATCGGCAAAGGCCAGCGTATTGAGCGCCGTGAATTCCATCGAGCGCGACAGACCGGCGATGAACAGCATGGCATAGATCAGCACCTGCGGCGTGCTCTCGGTGAAGAAACCGCAGACGATGATCGAGCCCGCCGCGATCAGGCCGTTGAACACCAGCACGTTGCGGAAGCCGAAGATCGCCAGCAGCGGCGTCGTCACCGTCTTCATCCCGAGATTGCCGAGGAAGTAGACGAGCAGGTAGGCGCCCGCCGCAATCGAGCTCATCCCGAACCCGAGCTGGAAAAGCAGCGGCAGCAGAAACGGCGTCGCATTGATCGCCACGCGGCAGGCCGTTCCGGCATAGAGCGTCGAGAGCGCGAAGGTCTGCACCTTGAAGGCGGACAGATCGAGCAGCGGGTTTTGCGCAACGAGGAAGTGGCGCGTCGCGAGGTAGGAAAACAGCACGCCGCCGGCGAACATCGCGGCGACGGGCAGCATCCCGCCATGCCATTTGACCGAAATCTCCAGCGCCGTCAGCAGCAGCGTCAAGCCCAGAGCGCTGAGGATGAAGCCAAGGATATCAAGCCTGCCTGCTTCCTCTTCCTTCTGCTCCGGCACGAAGCGCATCACCAGGAAGAGACCGATCAGGCCGATCGGAATGTTGATCAGGAAGTTCCAGTGCCAGCTGGCATAGGTGGTGATGAACCCGCCGAGCACAGGGCCGACGACCGGCGCCGTCAGCGCCGGCCAGGTGATCAGCGCGATCGCCTGGACCAGTTCGGATTTCCGCGCGTTCTTCAGCACAATGATCCGCCCGACCGGCGTCATCAGCGCGCTGCCTGCGCCCTGGATGGCGCGGGCGATGATGAACTGCGTCAGGCTGCCGGAAAGGCCGCAAAGCAACGAGGCGCCGGTAAAGACGGCGATCGAAATCAGGAAGATACGCCGCGCGCCGAAGCGGTCGCCGAGCCATCCAGACAGCGGAATGAAGGCGGAGCCGGTCAGCATGTAGACGGTGATGCCGATGCTCATAGACACCGGCTGCACCCCGAAGCTTGCCGCCATCTGCGGCAGCGACGTGGCGACGATCGTGCCGTCGAGGATCTGCATGAAGAAGGAAACGGCAACCACCAGCGCGACGACCTTCGCCTGGCGGGCGCTTGCCGCGTCGTCGATCTTGTCTGTGATGTCAGCCGGGGTCATCGAGAAGCCAATGCGATTGCGATTCCGTGGCGCCGACGGTGGATGGCCCGGGGCGGACCGGCCGGCAAAAAGGGGATGACCGTGCATACGCCCGTTATCCGGCTTCGGAAAGGTCAAATCTTGCGTGATCGGTTCACTCTCTTTGGCACAAAATGCCCCGCCGGGCGTTTCATCGATCGTAAGGGCAAATCGCCCCCTTTTCGATTGAGGACATTTTCATGACGCCGGAAGACCGACGCGCCGTTTTCAGCCATCGCAAGATTGCAGCCACCGTCGAAGGAATGACCAAGGAAGATGGCAGCGACCTGCCGATCACGGGCAAATCGCTCGGCGACGCCATTCTCTTCGTCGTCGAGCAAGCCGCAACCGACGCCTCGAGCGTCCATATCGCCTATGGCGATAACGGCACGCTGAGCTATACCGACTGCCTGAGCATCTACCGCGAATATGGCGCCCAGCTGCGCAGCGAGGCCCGCTGAGCGCAGACAGCACCGCCGAAACGGCATGGCAGCTATTCGCCGCCGCCCCTGCCTGGGGCGGCATTTCCCGCGTATGGAAGGCTGCGATCCCTCTCACGCGATTCTATGTCATGCCCTCCTCTGCCTCGCCGCTTCGCGGCGTCCTCGTCGCGTTCGCGGCCTACGCCGTCTTTGCCTTCAGCGACGCGTCGATCAAGATCCTCCACGGTGCGATCCCCGCCTATCAGATTGCCTTTCTCGGCTGCGCTTTCGGCATCGTTGTCCTCCCCTTCATCAAGGGCAAGGATGACAGCTGGACGGATCTGGTAAAGACCTCGAACCGCACTCTCTGGATGCTGCGCTTTGCCTGCGGCGCGATCGGCGCCATCGCCTCGATCATCACTTTCACCAAGCTGCCGATGGCGGAAGCCTTCTGCCTGCTGTTCCTGCTCCCCTCTTTCGTCACCATCCTCTCGGTGATCTTCCTGAAAGAGGATGTCCGCTGGCAGCGCTGGACGGCCGTCATCGTCGGCTTCATCGGCGTGCTGATCGTGCTGCGCCCGGGCTTTCGGGAACTCTCCGTCGGCCACCTGGCAGCCGCGATCGGCGGCATCAGCGCCGCGATTTCGATCGTCATCCTGCGCGCCATGGGTCCGGCGGAAAAGCGCCTGTCGCTTTATGGCGCCGGCCTCCTGGGCACGCTGATCGTCAGCGGCCTGCTGATGGTCTCCAACATCGCCATCCCGACGGCACGCGAATGGTTCTTCATTGCGAGCTACGGCATTCTCGGCGCGATCGGCAACGTGCTGCTGATGACCGCTGCGCGCTTGGCACCGGCCAATCTCGTGGCCCCGCCGCAATATAGCCAGATGATCTGGGCGATCGCCTTCGGCTACCTGATCTTCGACGACACGATCGACCTGCCGATGGCAGGCGGCATCGCGCTGATCATCTGCTCCGGCCTGCTGACTCTGGTGCGCGAGCGCAAGCGCGGGACGCCGCTGCCGACGGCCGTCGTCTCCTCCGACAACCAGGCGCCTGCGGTCACGACAGTCGCCACCGACTGAGCCGGTTTTGAAGCTCCGTGGCGGGAACAATCCGGGCATCGGCCTGTTCCCCCTAAAAGCACGGAGTTTTCATGGCTGACAAAAACAGGACCGAGGGCCGGCAACCCTATATTTCTCCCGCCGAGGAGGAACAGCGTATCTACGAGCAGGAGCGCCGCAGCTGGATGATCTGGACCTTCGGGATCGCCGGCGCCATTGTCGCGGTCATCATTGCAGGCACCGTCGCCATATCGCCCGGACCCGATCCGGCAACAACGGGATCGACGCCGAAACCACAGCATATCGAGACGCCAGCACCCTGAGCGGCTTTCCTGAAAAGCCGTTCGCCTGTATGACCGGGTGAATCTGGAAGGAAATGAAATGGCCGCACGCGACCGCTTTTCGAAGAAGCTCACCTGCCCGCAATGCGGCAATACCGGTATCGCAGAGGTCTCAGAGGACGATCACCCGACGCGCAAGCATCCGGCATTTCTGATCGACGAGATGCCGCGCGGCTTCTTCGAGGAAAAGGCCTCCAATTTTCAGGAGACCTATATCATCAGATGTGAGTGCAACCGGAAATTCGCCTTCCGGGCACTGACGGAAAAGACCGCCTGACGATCAGGCGAGACCGAGCGGAACCTCGGCAATCTTGCGTCCCGGACCATAGTCACGCTCATGCGAGGAACGGTAACGGCCATCACGCCGGCTGCTGACGTCGATGCGCTGGGTTTCGAAATGCCCATCGGCAAAGGTGCCGGTGTCGGCGGTTTCGACTTCGGGTTTGGCAGCAAAGATTTTGAAGATCATCGTTTCCTCCAGTTCGCTGCCACAACGGCAAGCAGCTCGCTTCCGTTCCACCCTACTGCCGATATAGTTAAAAAATTAACCATAACCGGACACGGAATTTCTGCTCATGAGGGGTAGCCGGCAAAGCGTGCCGCCCTATTTCATATCGTGCGATGGAGATCGCTTTACTCTCACTTCCCCAGCTGCCCCGCCCCCGGCGGGGTTTCTTTTTATGGAAAGAAACGTCAGCAGATCTTCATAGAAAAGCATGCATTTTCCCGGATCGCAACAAGTGCTAGTCTTGATTGCAGACGAACGGAGGGGAAACATCATGCCACGTCTAGCTGAACTTTACTTCAAAACCGCGGTCATCTTCTTCATCATCGGTATCGGCATCGGGCTGAAGATGGCGATATCGGAAGATCATACGGTGATCGGCGCACATGCGCACTGTAATCTCTTGGGATGGGTCAGCATGGCGCTGTTCGGCGTCTACTACGCGCTGAACCCGGCCAAGGCCGAGCGCCGTATCGCGATGATCCAGTATTACATCTATACGGCCGGCGTCGTGATCATGGTGCCGTCGCTCTACATGATGCTCGAAGGCAATATGGCGATGGAACCGCTCGTCGCCGCCTCCTCGCTGATCGTCTTTGTGGGCGTGCTGCTGTTTGCCTTCGTGCTGTTCTCGTCGAAGAGCACGATCAGCGCGCCGACGCCGCAGCCGATGCGCTAGGCGGCCGCCCGAAAGGCGCCGCCTGCAGGCCGGGCGGCGCTACTTCTTGGCACCGGCCGAGAGAACACGATGCGTGGCATTGTCCATGGCATGGCTCGCGTCCTGGCCGTCCTTCTTCAGGCCCCAGGCGGTATTCCCGCAGGAAGACAAAAGAAGAGCGGAAAGGCAGACAAAAGCGAGGGCGGACTTCGGCATTGATATCCCCTGTGTCGAAACTGGCAATGGGATGAAGATGTTACCACCTGTGCCGAAATCAATAGCGGCAGCAGCTTCGCTACGATTTATTCAACGTAACCGCGCAAATGCCAATGTCACGCCCGTGTCACGCTGGATTTTCCGACGTCGATGCTACAACCATGACGAGGCGTCAGTTTTGCGTATGTCCTCCTGTTCAAAGGCCCGCCTCACCCCTAACGCGGCGGGCCTCACCACCCTCGGGTTCGCCATGTTGAAGCGATTGACCAGGTTTTTGAATCCACCACCGCCGAACAGCTATATCTGGCACCAATGTGCCGCGCCCTTCCCGCCCCGCAAATCGATCGACGGCAGCTATACGAGCGATGGACGGCCCACCTGGCGCCGCATCACCCCTGATGGCTGGGAATACCGCCAGGAAGACGCCGCCCGCGCCGATGCGCGGATCTTCGCCTGATCTGCCCCATGATTTTCACGGCTTGCACCGATCGCAGACTCACGGCTGACTGAGGGCTCTCAAGGCGTTTCAGCGAGCTTCCCATATATGCTGGTCCACGAAGGCGACAGCCGCACATCCAAGATCGATCTTCTTCTCGCAGCCGTGCTCGCCTTTGTGGCGGGCGGCGTCAACAGCGCGGGCTTCCTCGCCTTCGGCTATTTCTCCGCCAACATGACCGGCAATGTCTCGATGATCTCCGATCACATGTCGGTGCGCGAATTCAGCGCTGCCCTCGCCTTCCTGATGATCGTCGTGATGTTCGTGCTCGGCGCCTTCAGCGCCTCGCTGTTCATCGAGGTCGGCAAGCAGCGGCGGCTTGCCAACATCTATGCCCTGACGCTGCTCTCCGAAGCGGCGCTATTGCTCGCCGTGGGGCTCTATGCCGGCAGCGTCGGACCGGCCGCGAACGGCATCACCATCGCCGGGCTCCTCAGCTTCACCATGGGCATCCAGAACGCCGCCTCGACGCGCATCTCCGGCAGCCGCGTGCGCACCACCCATGTCTCGGGCATCGCCACCGATATCGGCGTCGGTCTCGCGCTGCTGATCGGCGGCAAGGCCGCACCGGAACGCCCGCAGATCGTCCGCCGCCTGACATTGCATGCTGCGACAGTGCTGTTTTTCCTGCTTGGCGGCGTCGCTGGCGTGATCGGATACAAGGCGGCGGACGGAAGCGTATTCTGCGCCTTCAGCGTCATCCTGCTGGCTCTCTGCGCCCGCTACATCAGACGCACCGCGATCGCGCGCTGACGGGCTTGTCTGGCCGGAAAACGCAACCATCTGATGATGGAGGCCAGAGACAATTCCTGCCGCCGCGCATGAGAGGGAATCCGCATATGAAGATCGTCATCGCCGCACTCGCCGCCGCAGTGCTTTTGCCGTCGGCCGCCTTCGCCCTGGATGCCATCGAGGTCAAGGCCCGCGATCACACCTGCAGCGAACTCGCGAAAATCATCCGCCAGAACCCGGCCGTCTTCGTGCGGATCGGCATCGGCGGCCGCAGTTTCCGCCACCCGCCATCGCAGTGCCGGCTGGGCGACAAATGGGCGACCACGAGCCTCCGGGACGCCACCGGAAAGCAATGCGTTCTCGACTACGCCTGCGTCTACGATCCGGAATCTTTCTACAACAAATTCCCGCGCTAGCGGCCTTCCAAAACGCAAAAGCGCAGCGCCCCTGGTGGGGCGCTGCGGCGCTTTATCTTCAATCTTTTCAAGGAGAAGATGGTGGGTGATGTAGGGCTCGAACCTACGACCCGCTGATTAAGAGTCAGCTGCTCTACCAACTGAGCTAATCACCCATTCCCTTGCGTTTCCGCTCGGTGTCCCGTGCCTCTCGGCGCGGTGTGAGGGGGCGTATAAACAGGATATTCGACCTTGTCTAGCGCCCCTCGAAAAATTCTTCGATTTTTTTCTGCATGGCTGAAATGCAATGAAATCAAAGGTCGAGCGAACCCGTGGCCAAACGCACTGCCTGGCCGCCAATCCGGGCGTTTGAGATCGCTCCAGCCTCGACATCCATGTGAAGGTGGATAATCGAGGGACGGCCCATTTCCACACCCTGTTCGATGGTGATCGGGTGATGACCATCGGGCAGACGGTCGAAATGGTGAATCGCTCCGGAGAGTGCAGCCGCCGCAGAACCGGTCGCCGGGTCCTCGACGATCCCCATTCCGCTCGCAAACATCCGTGCGTGGAACTTCGCCGAATGGTTCACCCCGCCGCGGCAGTAGATATAGGCGGAAGCCAGTGCGCCATCGACGAAGGGCACCGTCTTTTCCCAAAGCTGCGGATCGAACTCCATGCGCTGGGCCGCACCGATGTCATGGATCGGCACGAGCAGGAACGGCACGCCGGCGCTCCAGATCGACGGAACGTGATTCTCGAATCCGATCTCCGTCACCTTCAGCGACAGCGCGTTGGCGATACCGAGCTTTTCGAGCGGCATGGCGATCTGCTGCGATTTGCGCGGGAGATCGAATTCGGCAAAACTCGCGACGCCCTCGCGCAGCCGCACCGCACAGCGCACCGGCCCGACATTTTCTTCCAGCACGCAGACGAGATCGAGCGTCGCATCGCTGCCATGCGTGCGCTCGGCGAGCGCGATCGCGGTACCCACGGTCGGATGACCGGCAAACGGCAGTTCACGGCCCGGCGTGAAGATGCGGATCCTGGCACTATAGGCGGGATTAGCCGACTTCTGGACGAAGACGGTCTCGGACAGATTGGTTTCGCGGGCGATCGATTGCATCGCCTCGTCGCTCAGGTCCTCGCCGTCGAAGATGACGGCCAGCGGATTGCCGGCGAGCTTGCGGTCGGTGAACACATCGTAGACGCTGTAGCTGCGCGCCACATCGGCCTCCTTGAATCGGTCATCGAACCGCCAACCTGCCCGACCGGCGAAACGAGTGCAAGGTTTTAGGTTTTGTCTGGATTACCAAAATACCAATCGATAACCGGCAGCATGGCGACGTTATACGGATAGGCCGAGTGATCGGCCGAGCGGATCGCCACCGCACCGGCGATTTCCTTGTCTTCGGCGACCAGCATATGCGCCGCGATCCGCTCGACGAGCTCGTCCGCAGTCAGATCGAAACGATACAGCCGCATGACGGTGACGGTGCGGCGGAAGCGGCTGGCATAGTAGCTGTCGCCGGGCGTCGAGTGGGCGAGATCGAGACCGGTCTCCTCCAGCACCTCGCGGCGCATGTTGAATTCGAGGTCGCAGACGCCGGATGCGATATCCTCGGGCTCCAGCGAACCGGCAGCGAAATAGACCTGGCCGGGATTGGCGGTATGCGCGCCCATGCGGATCGCCACCAGCGCATTGTCGGAGGTTTCGATGACAGGATAGGAGAACAAGTGCATGCCGCCCGTCCGGTCCTGTTGGCGCCGCCAGTACATGAAGGTCGAGAACGGGATGACGTATCCCTGCCCCCTGATCTCATCCTCGCCGAATGCCAGCCGGTGCTGAAACACCATGCGCCCGTCGAACAGGGCCGGATTGGCCTTCACCTCGGCCTCCCAGTTGGCGGCGATCTCGTCGCGCCTGGAGACCCTGTAGGGATGCTCGCCGTCGAGAACGCGAAGGTCGACCTTGGCAACGGGAAATACGGTCTGCTCCGGCGGCCAGCCGGCAAACTCCTCTGAAAATATCGAGTTCATTTCAAATCCAATGTCATGACTACGGGGCAATGGTCGGAGGCCTTCGGCCGGTCCCAGCCGGTGCGCGGATAGCGCTCGACTTCCTGGCCCGGCGGAAAGACGGTGCGGAAAGGCTGGCCGTGGCGGATGATCTCGGGCTGGCGCTCGGCATTGACGCTGGCAAGCGCCGGAGACAGCCAGATATAATCGAGCTGGCAGAGCCACTGCTCCTGCGGGCCGCGGGCGTGGTAGAGCGTCCAGCGATCCATTTCGTCGCGGCGGCGCATGACATTCTCGGCAAAGCCGTCGTGGCTGAAAGCATCGAGCGCGCTCTCGGTCTCGTTCTTGTGTTCGAATCGATAGCCGGTGCGGCGCGTGCCGATCACATCGACGCGCTCCTGATAGTCGTTCATGTCGCCGCAGATGGCGAAATTCTTCGTGGGCGTCTGCCCGGCGCCGAAGCGGTTCTCGATGATCCGGCGTACGGCGCGCGCCTCCGCGCGGCGCACCGGCATGGTCGCCTGCCGCCCATCGAGCCCGTCCCGCGGACTGCCCATCGATTTGAAATGCACGACATAGAGCGTGAAAGGCACGCCGCCGATCAGGAGATCGAGCTCCAGGCAGTCGCGCTTGAAGATCTTGTCGTCGATATGGGCATTCTGGCCCAGCGCCTCGTCGAACAGGTCGAGATCGCGATAGGTCAGCATCGCATGGCTCTTGATGTCGCGAAGCTCGATCTTGCGTCCGTCGCGCGTCTCCTCGCGCATCAGCACGGCAACGTCGATACCGCGGCTGTCATTGCCCTCGACCAGATATTTCTGCCGGTAGCCATTGCCGACCATGCGGAACAGATAGCCGTATTCGAAGGCCTGCAGCGCCGCCATGTTGTCGATTTCCTGCAGGCAGAGGATATCCGCATCGGCATCGGCGATCGCCAAGGCCGTCATCTGCCGTGTATCGTCGGTCGCTGCGATCACGCGCGCCTGCTCCAGCTGCTGGTAGACGCCCTCGCTGCGCACGTCGAAGAGCTGGATGACCCGGTCCTGGCGCAGCTGGTTGCGAAAGCCGGTGAAGTCGAAACGCGTCATCAGATTTTCGACATTGAAGGTAGCGAGGCGAAGCGACATCAGGCATTCCCGTTTGCATGCTGCTTCGCCATTGGTACAGGCGAAAATTGCGTTCGTGAAGGCCGAAGCCCGATCAGAGCCGCCAGGCGGAACGCACCACGACCATCACGTTATCGCCCGCCGAAACCCGCTCGCGGCTGAAGGCGCGGAGAACTTGGCCATCGCCAAGCAACAGCTTCACCGCATAGCGCTCGCCCTCATAGAGCACGCTGTCGACGAGAGCGGGAATGCCCTCGCCGCCGATCACGACATCCTCGGGCCGCACGAGAATATCGCTCATGTCACCGCCCGTACCGGTAGCCTCCAGCGCCGTACGCATCACGTCCCAATCAAGCGCACGCTTATCACCAAGCGGTGACGCAAGCCGCAAGATGGCACCGCGGCCAATCAGCCCGCCAACCATCCTCCCTCCGGCCGCGCATAGATTTCGGCAGGCGCCGCCACCTGCAGCAGGCGCCCTTCCGACATCACGGCAACATCGGTCGCCAGCGCCATCGCCTCGCTCTGGTCGTGTGTCACATAGATCATCGTCGCGCCTGAGCGCTGATGGAACTCGCGAAATGTCTCCTCCATCTCCTGCTTCAGATGCCGGTCGAGATTGGCGAGTGGCTCGTCGAGCAGTACGACATCGGGCGATGTCACCAGGCAGCGGGCCAGCGCCACGCGCTGCCTCTGGCCGCCGGAGAGATCTGCGGGGCGCCGGTCCGCATAATCGCTGAGCCGCACCGTCGCCAGCGCCTCGCGCACCTTGCTGCGGTAGGCCTCGCCCTTCACGCCGCGCACCTTCAGCGGATATCCGGCATTGTCGGCAACGCTCATATGCGGCCAGAGCGCGTAGGACTGGAAGACCATCGCCATGTTGCGCCGCTCCGGCGGCAGCGATTGCGATGCATCGGCAAGCAGCCGCTCGCCGAGATGGATCGAACCATCCGTCGGCGTCTCGAAGCCTGCGATCATCCTCAGAACCGTCGTCTTGCCGCAGCCTGAGGGGCCGAGCAGCGCCAGAAAGCCGCCGTCGCGCACATCGAGCGAAAGACCGCTGACGGCCGCACGCCCGGTGCCGAAATCCTTGCTGACCTGATTGAGCGTCAGTTTCGCCACGGCACCACTCCCTTGGGCAGCCGCTTTGCCATCAGTTCCAGTAGCAGCATCATGAAAACGACCATCAGCACGACCAGCACGGAGAGCGCCGAAGCGAGATCCGAACTGCCGCTGTCGTCGAGGTTGTAGATCGCGACACCCAGCGTCTGCGTCCCCGCCGACCAGAGCAGCGCCGAAATCGTCAGCTCGTTGCAGGCAATCAGGAAGACGAGGATGACGGAGGCGCCGGCAGCAGGCGCGATCAGCGGCACGATGATATCGGCAAGCCGCCGGAAGAAGCCGGCTCCCGCAAGACGCGCAGCCTCTTCCAGCGCCGGATCCAACTGGTGGAAGGCGCTGACGACGGGCTTCAGGCTGACGGCGAAGAAGCTCGAGAGATAAGCAACGAGAATGATCCAGACCGTGCCGTAAAGCGTGACGTTGACAACCGGCAGCGGCGCCGCAAAGACCAGAATGAAGGATACGGCAATGACGATGCCGGGCAGCGAATAGGGTATCTCGATCGCGCTCGAAACCAGCCGCGCCAAGAGATCCCGCCGCCGGCTGAGCGCATAGGCGGCAAGCACGGTCACCACCAGGAGACACAGGGCAGCACCCACCGCCAGCGACAGCGAATTGACGAAGGCAGTGCGGGTGATCGTCTGGCGGAACAGGATTTCCGAGAAAGCGTGAAAGGACATGGTCTTGAAGGTCAGCGGCACGCCGTATGCCGGAACCAGCGCGCCCGCGACCAGCGCGAAGAACGGCGCCGCCAGCATGAAGAACAGCACGATCCAGAGCAGCGGCGTGAAAATGTGGCGCCAGCCGCCGAGCTCGAAGGCTGCCGTCGCCCCGGAGAGCCCAAGCACCCGGTAATCGCGCCCGCGAAGCGCCCGCTCCTGGATGGCGAGACCCGCGACCGAGATCAGCGCGATGATCGCCGAGAGCAGCGCCACGTCCCCGAAAGTGCGGCTGGTGAAGGCCGAGAATTTCGAGAAGATCAGCGTCGGCAGCGTATAGATCGAGGCCGGAATGCCGAGGATCGCCGGAATGCCGAAATTGCCGGTGCAGGAGACGAAGGAGATCGCCGCACCCGCGATGACACCGGGCAGTGATAGCGGCACGATGATGTCGCGAAACACCCGCAGGCTGGAAGCGCCGGAAAGCCTGGCCGCCTCGACGCCATCGCGCGGCAGGCTCATCAGCCCGGCCCTCAATGCGAGATAGACGAGCGGCGCATGCTGGACGCCGTAGAGCAGCGCGATGCCGCCGACCGAATAGAGCGGCTGCGGCGTTCCGAGCGGCGGCGCGATATGCAGCGCCTTCAGAAGCGGGCTCGATGGCCCTGACATCTGCACCCAGGCAAGCGCCGTCACCTGCGGCGGGATCATCATCGGCAGCACGAACAGGAAGCTGATCAGCCCCTTGCCGCGGATATCCGTCAGCGTCAGCAGGAAGGCGAAAGCGCAGCCGATGACGAGCGAGATGATGGTCCCGAACACCGCCGTCACCAGCGTATAATAGGTCGCCGACCAGAGCGCCGGGTCGCCGAGCACCGCCCCTGCCCCGCCATTCGACAGCGCAGCGATGCCTGCCACCGCCAGCCGCGCCAGCGGCAGGACGCTCAGAACAAGCACCACCAGAATGATAAAGGGAAACAGCCAGGCAGGCTGGCTGTTTCCCGGACGAACGTAACCCTGCATCGACTATCCGGTTTCGATCAATTCGACCCGTAGATACCCGAGAAGGTCTTCAGATCCTGATCCGTATTCTTCAGCGCCTCGGCGGCATTGATCGGCAGCACCTTGATGCTGTCGCGCGCCGGAAAGCCTTCCGGCAGCTTCATGCCGTTGCGGGCCGGAATATAGCCGAGTTTCAGGAAGCCTTCCTGGCCTTTTTCGGAGAGAACGTAATCGACGAACTTCTTCGCAGCATCGGCATTCTTGGCGCTGGCGAGGATGCCGACCGGCTCGGTCACGGCCGAAACGCCTTCTTCCGGGAAGACGAACTCGACCGGCGCGCCCTTGGCCTTTTCGCGGATCGGCATGTAGTCGACGACCATGCCGTAAGCCTTTTCGCCCGAAGCGACGGCCTTCAGAATGGCGCCATTGCCGCCGGCAGCGGTCGCGCCGTTATCGGCGAGCGCCTTGTAGTAATCCCAGCCGAGACCGGAAACGCCGGCCAGCGTCTGTGCATGGATCAGCGCCGCACCCGAGGTCAGCGGGCTCGGCATGGTGACGAGGCCCTTGGCTTCCGGCTTCGTCAGGTCCTTCCAGCTTGTCGGCTTCATCGATGCCGAGGTGTTGTACATGATGCCGGTGGTGATCAGCTTGGTCGAATAATAGTAGCCGTCGGCGTCATAGAGCGCCGCATCGTAATTGGCGGCTTCCGGCGACTTGTAGGCCATCAGCTTGCCGGCTTCCTTGAGACGCTCGAGCGTCACGGTGTCAGCGATCAGCAGGACGTCGGCAACCGGATTGCCGGCCTCGATCTCGGCCTGCAGCTTGGCCATGATCTTCGGCGTGCCGTCGCGCACCCAGTCGACCTTGATATCAGGGTTGGCTGCCATGAAGCCGTCGACGGTCGCCTGTGCGTCTTCGTTCGGCTGGCTCGTATAGAGCACCAGATTGCCGGCATGGGCGGAAACGGAGACGAAACCGGCCGCGATCAGCGCAGCGAGAGCGGAGAGCTTCTTCTTCATGGTGATATCCCTGAGCGTGAAAGTTAGCCGTTCCATAGACAGGCCGAATAACATGATTGTGACAGTCGGCTAAAGATGCCGCGTCGAAGACCGCCATCTGCGCTTGACCATGACGCCGAGCCGCTATTTGTTTGCGGCAGATTGCGCGTTTCCGTTTAAATTTGGGAGAGAGGATAATGGAATATCGTCTGCTTGGCCGTTCCGGCCTGAAGATTTCAACCGTGACCATGGGCACCATGACCTTCGGCGGCGTTGGCTGGGCGAAGGCGACCGGCAGCCAGGATGTGGCCGAAGCCAGCCGCCTCGTCGATCTCTGCCTCGATGCCGGCGTCAACCTGATCGATACCGCCGACGTCTATTCGGCCGGCGCCTCCGAGGAGATCATCGGCGAAGTGCTCGGCGGCAAGCGCAAGAACGGCGTCATGCTCGCCACCAAGGCCCGCTTCCGCATGGGTGACGGCCCGAACGATGTCGGCTCCTCGCGCCAGCACCTGATCGAGGCCTGCGAAGCCAGCCTTCGCCGCATGAAGACCGATGTCATCGACCTCTACCAGCTGCATGAATGGGACGGCCAGACACCGGTCGAAGAAACCATGGAGGCACTCGATACCCTCGTGCGCCAGGGCAAGGTCCGCTATATCGGCTGCTCTAACTTCTCCGGCTGGCACATCATGAAGGCGCTCGGCGTCTCCAAGGAGCATAACTACCAGCGCTTCGTCAGCCAGCAGATCCACTACACGCTGGAAGCCCGGGATGCGGAATATGAGCTGCTGCCCGTGTCGATCGACCAGGGCCTCGGCGTCCTCGTCTGGAGCCCGCTGGCCGCCGGCCTGCTCTCCGGCAAGCACCGCCGCAACCAGGCGACGCCTGAGGGCACCCGCCAGTTCGCCGGCTGGCCCGAGCCGCCGATCCGCGACGAGAACCGTTTGTGGAATATCGTCGATACGCTGGTCTCGATCGCCGAAAGCCGCGGCGTCTCGGCAGCCCAGGTGGCCCTCGCCTGGCTGATCGGCCGCAGGACGGTGACCTCGGTCATCATCGGTGGCCGCACGGAAGCGCAGTTCAAGGACAATCTTGCAGCAGCCGACCTGAAGCTGACGGCCGAAGAGCGCAAGCGCCTCGACGACGTCAGCGTCCCGCCGCTGCTCTATCCCTACTGGCATCAGCGCAACACGGCGAGCGACCGGCTGAGCGAGGCCGATCTCGAACTGATCGCCCCGCACCTGAACCAGTAAAAATCAGAGAATGATCGGCGCCTTTTAGGCGCCGATTTGGCATCGGAGAACCGCTATCCGCCGAGCCTTTCAAGAACCTTCGTAAATCTCAACCCGGTATGTTCATACCCGCAACGCTTGTAGAGGCGGTGCGCGTCTTCTCGGCGGGAGTTGGGTTTCACCGTCGCGAGGCGGGCGCCGCGGTCATAGAGCCAGCGTTCGCCATGAGCGACCAACAATCCGGCAATGCCTCTTCCCCTGAAGTTCGAGGAAACGACCAGCGCGACGATGGCACCATCAAGATCGTCTCGGTAGAGCGTCGGAGAGACGGACAAGCCAATCATTCCGGCAACCGCACCGTCTTCATCGGCGACAAATATAGCGTGGTCCTCACGGCCGCTCAGCCGCTCAAGTCTGGCGGTCATTCTGTCGGAGGTTGTCGGATAACCCAGTTCGACCATCAGCCTCGCCAGCTCCTCGGCATCAGACAGAGTTGCCATCCTGACCTTGATCCCGCTCATCGTCGTTCCTCAACCTTCCGAAGCGGCGGGAAGATGCAACGCGAGGCGAGTCGATGCAACCAGGCATCCGACGAAAGGTCGCGTCGCACCAATCACGCAGACTATTCGCCCTAAAGCGCGCCGATCTCACCGGCGACCAACCTGCCGAGACGGCCGATGCCCTCCTCGATCATCTGATCGTTGGCGCAGGAGAAGCTGAGGCGGATGGTGTTGGCGCCCGAGCCGTCGGCGAAGAAGGCCTTGCCGGAACGAAGGCGACCCGCGTGGTCTCGATCGACTTGGCAAGCAGCGCCGCGCCATCCATGCCCTCCGGCAGGGTGATCCAGATGAACATGCCGCCTTCCGGCTTGGTCCAGCTGACGCCATCAGGCATATGCCTGGTGAGTGCTGCCAACATCGCATCGCGGCGATGGCTGTAGGCGGCCTTGATCTTGGCGACCTGCGCATCGAAACCGCGCTCGGCGACTTCGGCGATGGCGATCTGGTTGATCGTCGAGGAATGCAGGTCGGCCGCCTGTTTCATCAGCACCAGCTTGCGGATAACGGGCGCGTTCGCGACGATGAAGCCGACGCGAAGGCCCGGCGCCAGCGTCTTCGAGAAGCTGCCGCAATAGATCGTGCGGGTATCGTTGATATGGCCCTTTTTGGCGATCTCAAGCGACAGGATCGGCGGAATCGCCTCGCCGTCGTAGCGCAGGTTCTGATAGGCAGCATCCTCGATGACAGCGATATCGAGATCTTCGGCCAGCGCCAGAACCTTCTCGCGGCCCTCGCGGTCGACACTCTCGCCGGTCGGGTTGGAGAAGTCGGCGGAGAGATAGGCGAACTTCACCTTGCCGCCGTTCTGCGTGGCCGCCGCCTTGTAGCTCTCGGGCGTGCGGTTGCCGTTTGGCGTCAGCTGGTCGTAGGAAGGCTCATAGGCGTTGAAGGCCTGCAGCGCGCCGAGATAGGTCGGCCACGTCACCAGTGCCGTATCCTTCGGCGACAGGAAGAGCTTGCCGAGATAATCGAGGCCCTGCTGCGAACCGGAGACGATGAAGACGTTTTCGGCCTCGCAGGCAATACCGAGACCGGCCATCTGCTTCACCAGCCATTCGCGCAGCGGCTTGTAGCCTTCGCTGACCGAATATTGCAGCGCCGAGTTGACCGCGCCGCCATCGAAAATCCCGGCATAGGCTGCCTTGAACTCCTTGTCCGGAAACAGCGCCGGATCCGGAATGCCGCCGGCAAAGGAGATGATATCGGGCTGACCGAGCAGTTTCAGCAGTTCTCTGATTTCGGAGGCGCGCATGCGTGACGAGCGCGTCGCAAACATTTCATCCCAGTTCAGCATCGGGGTTTCCTCAGTCTCTTTTTATGATGCTGGCAGATCATCACGGCACGGAAATTATGTCAACAATGCTGACCTATTTTCTTGTCCCGGTGACAAGTTTGGGCGAATTGGCCCTCGAAAGCAGCATGGATGAGGAAACCGGGCCGAATTGGCCTGAACATTCGCCGCATCCCGTCATCATTCGCTGACGAAATGCCGAAACTCGCTGAAACAGACCTTTCCAAAACAGGTGCGGCAGCAGTAGTGTGCCGCGCATTATTCAATGGACTACCAAGGTGCCAGCAATGACCGCGACGTCGCCCTCTCCTGAAATCACAATCGAATTCCACAAGTCTCCCGTCTCCGACGCCGACCGCGTCAAGGCGCTTGAGACCCCCGGCTTCGGCAAGGTCTTTACGGATCACATGGTCCTGGCGAAATGGACCGCCGACAAGGGCTGGCACGACGCAAAGGTGACGCCGCGCCGCCCGCTGGAACTCGACCCCGCCAGCGCCGTGCTGCACTACGCCCAGGAAATCTTCGAGGGCATGAAGGCCTACAAGGCTGATGACGGCCGCGTCCTTCTCTTCCGTCCGGAAGAAAACGCCCGCCGCTTCGCCCAGTCGGCAGCCCGCATGGCAATGCCCGCCGTGCCGGAAGATCTTTTCCTGAAGGCCGTCGAAGAGCTCGTCCGCGTCGACAAGAACTGGATCCCCTCGGGCGATGCCAGCCTCTACCTCCGCCCCTTCATGTTCGCCAACGAAGCCTTCCTCGGCGTTCGTCCGGCGCAGGAATACATCTTCTGCATCATCGCCTCGCCTGTCGGCGCTTACTTCAAGGGCGGCGCCAAAGCTGTGTCGCTCTGGGTCGAGACGGAATATACCCGCGCGGCCGCCGGCGGCACCGGTGCTGCAAAATGCGGCGGCAATTATGCAGCCAGCCTCGTGGCCCAGGCCGAAGCCGCCAAGAAGGAATGCGACCAGGTCGTCTTCCTCGATGCAGCCGAGCATCGCTGGGTCGAAGAACTCGGCGGCATGAACGTCTTCTTCGTGATGAACGACGGTACGGTCGTCACCCCGCCGCTCGGCGGCACGATCCTGCCGGGCATCACCCGCGCTTCGGTCATCGTGCTTGCCGAGGAAAAAGGTCTGCGCGTCGAACAGCGCCCCTATTCCTTCGAGGAATGGCAGGCTGACGCCAAGAGCGGCAAGCTCGTGGAAGCCTTCGCCTGCGGCACGGCCGCCGTTCTCGCCGGCATCGGCCTCGTGCGCCATGCAGGCGGCGAGTTCCTCGTCGGCGACGGCCAGACCGGCAAGCTGACCACCGAACTGCGCCAGCAGCTCGTCGGCCTGCAGAAGGGTACCACCAATGACGAGCGCGGCTGGACCCGCCTCATTCCGGCCTGACCTTGCGTTAGCCGCAACGGACGAAACCACCTTCGCAACCGGGCCTCTCGCCCGGTTTCTTGCTATTGGAGAGGTCCCCAGCATGTCCAACGACGAAACCTCAGCCTTCTACGACGGCAATGCCGAAACCTACGCCTCCCGCGAGCGCCGTCTGCCAACAAAGCGCCTCGACGCCTTCCTCGCCACACTCCCGGCAGGCGGAAAAATCCTCGAACTCGGCTGCGGCGGCGGGCAGGACAGCGCCTATATGCTGGGAAAGGGTTTCGACGTGGCGCCGACGGATGGATCGGCAGAGCTCGCCAAGCAGGCGGAAAAACTGATCGGCCGGCCGGTGACGGTCATGCGCTTTCAGGATCTGCAGGCCATCGGCGAATTCGACGGCGTCTGGGCCGAAGCAAGCCTGCTGCATGTTCCCCGCGGGGAACTTTTCGACGTTTTCTCCCGCATCCAAAGCGCGCTGAAACCGGGGGCTCCCCTGCATGCCAGCTTCAAGGCCGGAGAAGCCGAGGGACATGACGGCTTCGGCCGCTATTACAACTACCCCTCGCCCGACTGGCTATCACAGTGCCTGACCGCAGGCGGCTGGCGCGACATCGCGCTATCGGAAGCCGATGGCGGCGGCTACGACGGCAAGCCGACCCGCTGGCTCTTCCTCACCGCCCGGAAATGAAAAAGGCCGGAGCTTTCGCCCCGGCCTCTCGCAATATCAATCGCAGCAGCGATTAGTTGACCGACTTGTCGACCAGCTTGTTCTTGCCGATCCACGGCATCATGCCGCGAAGCTTGGCGCCGACTTCTTCGATCTGGTGGCTGTCGTTCATGCGGCGGATGCCCTTGAAGCGCGAGCCGCCGGCACGGTATTCCTGCATCCAGTCGGACGTGAACTTGCCGGTCTGGATGTCGTGCAGGACGCGCTTCATTTCAGCCTTGGTTTCAGCGGTGATGATGCGCGGGCCGGTGACGTATTCGCCCCATTCTGCCGTGTTCGAGATCGAGTAGTTCATGTTGGCGATGCCGCCTTCATAGATCAGGTCGACGATCAGCTTCACTTCGTGCAGGCACTCGAAATAGGCCATCTCCGGAGCGTAGCCGGCTTCGGTCAGGGTTTCGAAACCAGCGCGGATGAGCTCGACGAGACCGCCGCAGAGAACGACCTGTTCGCCGAAGAGGTCGGTTTCGCACTCTTCGCGGAAGTTGGTTTCGATGATGCCCGAACGGCCGCCGCCGACGCCGCAGGCGTAGGAGAGAGCGAGTTCAAGAGCGTTGCCCGAAGCGTTCTGGTGAACGGCAACGAGGCAGGGAACGCCGCCGCCCTTCTGGTATTCGCCGCGAACCGTGTGGCCCGGGCCCTTCGGCGCAATCATGACGATGTCGACCGAGGCCTTCGGCTCGATGAGACCGAAGTGGATGTTGAGGCCGTGGGCGAAAGCGATCGCGGCGCCGTCACGGATGTTGGCGGCGATGTCGGCCTTGTAGATGTCGGCCTGCAGTTCGTCCGGAGTGGCCATCATCATCAGGTCGGCCCAGCCGGCAGCTTCGGCAACGGTCATGACCTTGAAGCCATCGGCTTCGGCCTTCTTGATCGTCGGCGAACCGGCCTTGAGGCCGATGACGACGTTCTGTGCACCGCTGTCCTTCAGGTTCAGCGCGTGGGCGCGGCCCTGCGAACCGTAGCCGATGATGGCGACCTTCTTGGACTTGATCAGGTTGAGATCGGCATCACGATCGTAATAGACGCGCATTGTAGAGTTCCTTCCCTTTTGCTTGTCGCATCGTTTGATAGACGCGGAGATCAGGCGAGTGCCGGCATCTCCGCAAGAACCTTCTCCGTGCCGTAAAGGCGCAGGAAAGCGGTGACCGCCTTCTCCGCCTGACGGCCCGTATCCTTGAGGCCCGGTTCGCCGAGCAGCATGCGCACATGCAGGTCGGAGACAACAAGGCCATAAAGCGTGTGATACGCCTCGTCGGCATCATGAAAGCGTAATAGCCCTGCCCGCTTGCCGGCATCGATCAGCGCCATGGCGCGGCGGTCGATCTGGCGGCGGCCGCGTTCGAGCAGCAGCTTGCCGAGCTTGGAGCCATCGCGATGGGACTGGCCGATCGCCAGACGGTTCAGCGCCAGCGACACGTCGCCGGCCAGGACTTCCAGCAGATCGCGGGCAAAAATGACGACGTGGTCGTGCAGGCTGGCCGAGGTCAGGCGCTCGCCGTTGCGCTCGAAGGTGCGCACCTTGCTGGCCTGATAGGCGATCATCGCCGACAGCAGGCCGTCGCGATCACCAAACCACTTGTAGAGGCTTTCCTTCGAGCAGTTGGCGGCACGCGCCACACCCGAGGTCGTCAGCGCTTTTTCTCCGCCATCGACGAGAAGCTGCAACGCCTGCTCCAGAACGGCGTTCTGACGCGGCGAAAATTCGCTGGGCTCCAAGGTTTCGGCAGACACGATAAGCACTCCCCAATACGTACCGTACGGTACGGTTCGCGGCGTGTTATGAACGAGGCGCTTTTCGCCGTCAAGCGAAATTCGTTGCTGCGGCGCATCAAAAGAAAAGCGCTACTCGGCGGCCATCTGCCCGCGCATCGCCTCGATGTCCTTCAGCGGCGGCAGACCGTAGAGACGGCTATATTCGCGGCTGAATTGCGACGGGCTCTGATAGCCGACGCGGTATCCCGCCGTCGCGACATCGACATGCTCGGTCAGCAACAGCCGGCGCGCCTCATGCAAGCGCAACTGCTTCTGATACTGCATCGGCGTCATTGCCGTGACCGCCTTGAAATGGTGATGCAGCGAGGACGCGCTCATGCTGACATGGTCGGCCAGGTCCTCGATGCGCAGCGGCTGGACGAAATTGGTGCGCAGCCAGGCGACGGCGCGGGCAACCTTGTGGCTCTGGCTTTCGGCAAGCGTCATGTCGAGCAGCCGCGGACCATCGGGGCCGCTCAGCAGCCGATAGGATATCTCCTGCTCGATCAGCGGCGCCATCGCCGGAATGTCCTGCGGATTATCAAGCAAGCGCAGAAGCCGGGCCGAGGCATCGAGCAGCTCCGGCGGCGCCGTCTTGACCACCAGACCGCGGGCATCGTCAGGCGATGGCGGCACGCGCTGGATCCTGGTCTTCGACAGGAGATCGCTGAGCTTTTCGCTGTCGATGAACAGCGTGAAGCAGAGATAGGGAATATCGGCCGTCGCCTGCGTCACATGCGAGGCGACCGGCAGGTCGAGCGAGGTCAGCACATATTGCCCGGCGCCGTAGACATGCACGTCGGAGCCGACCATCAGCCGCTTACTCCCCTGCAGCACCAGCGAGAATCCCGGCTTGTAGGCCATGTGCTGCAGCCGCGTCGGGCAGCTGCCCTTGAAGACATGCAGGTTCTCGATCGCCGTCTCGGAATCCCCGTCTTTCCTGGCGTAACGGGCAATAATCGATGTCATTTCATCGAAGGGGCCAACATGTAACGTCATAACATTACCATTTGTTTTCTTGATGTTACGCCACAGGCGCTTGACCAGATCATGGAGCGGATGGCGTTTGGGCGCAAGGAGATTTGCAGGATCGGACAAGAAGCTTGCAGGATCGCTATACCGCTTGCCGCAAGACCGGGGCATAGTCCGCCATCCCTTCCACCCTCCTGAAAAGAAGGAACTACCCCATGCCAATCGCAAGAGGCTATGCCGCTACCGACGCATCCAAGCCGTTGACGCCGTTCACCTTCGAACGCCGTGAACCGAATGCCGACGACGTTGTCATCGACATCAAATATGCCGGCATCTGCCATTCGGACATCCATACCGTCCGCAACGAGTGGAAGAACGCCGTCTACCCGATCGTGCCGGGCCATGAGATCGCCGGTATCGTCACCGCCGTCGGCGCCAACGTCACCAAGTTCAAGGTCGGCGACCACGTCGGCGTCGGCTGCTTCGTCGACAGCTGCGTCGGCTGCGCCAGCCGCGATGTCGACAACGAGCAATATATGCCCGGCCTCGTCGGCACCTACAACAGCGTCGAAGCCGACGGCAAGACGGCGACCCAGGGCGGATATTCCGACTCGATCGTCGTCAAGGAAGGCTATGTCCTGTCGATCCCGGAAAACCTGCCGCTCGACGCTTCCGCGCCGCTGCTCTGCGCCGGCATCACCCTCTACTCGCCGCTCAAGCACTGGAATGCCGGCCCCGGCAAGAAGGTCGCGATCGTCGGCATGGGTGGTCTCGGCCATATGGGCGTGAAGATCGGCGCCGCCATGGGCGCTGACATCACCGTGCTTTCGCAGTCGCTGTCGAAGAAGGAAGACGGCCTGAAGCTCGGCGCCAAGGAATACTACGCGACGAACGATGCCGAGACCTTCACCAAGCTCGCCGGCACCTTCGACCTGATCATCTGCACGGTCAGCGCCGAAATCGACTGGAACGCCTATCTCGGCCTGCTCAAGGTCAACGGCTCGATGGTCGTCGTCGGCGCTCCCGAGAACCCGATCCCGGTTCACGCCTTCTCGCTGATCCCCGGCCGCAAGAGCATCTCCGGCTCGATGATCGGCTCGATCAAGGAAACCCAGGAAATGCTGGATTTCTGCGGCGAGCACAACATCGTCTCCGAGATCGAGAAGATCAACATCCAGCAGGTCAACGAAGCCTACGAACGCGTCCTCAAGAGCGACGTCCGCTACCGCTTCGTCATCGACATCGCCTCGCTGGCGGCCTGATGAAACAAGAAGGGGCGCCAACCGGCGCCCCTTTTTCGTCCTGCCCGGATCTTCTCGGGCATCACCCATCTGCCGCTAATTCTCCTCCCGCATCGTCTCCTTCTGCGTGATCAGCCGCGCGCTGTGCTGGCCGCTCAGATAGATCCACAGCCAGCTCCAGGCGACGGCGAAGCGTGAGCGGGTGCCGATCAGGAAGTAGATGTGGGCGATGCCCCAGACCCACCACGCGAGCCAGCCCTTCAGCTTGATCCTGCCGAAATCCATGATCGCAGCACTCTGGCCGATCGTCGCAAGGCTGCCCTGATGCCGGTAGCGGAAGGCTGCGGGCGCCTGCCTCCCGGCGATCCTGGCGCGAATGACCTTCGCCACATAGGAACCCTGCTGCTTGGCCGCCGGCGCAATGCCGGGAACCGGTTTGCCATCCGCCTGGATCACCTGCGCGGTATCGCCGATGACGAAGACGTCAGGCTGTCCCGGCGCCGTCAAATCCTTCTCGACCACCGCGCGCCCTGCCCGATCGGCAGCCACGCCCAACCACTTGGCCGCAGCGGACGCCTCAACGCCCGCGGCCCAGACGATCGTCCGGCTCGCGATGAACTTCTCGCCGATTGACACGCCGTCAGCAGTGCAATTGGTCACCGGCTCGCGCAGATGCACCTCGACGCCGAGCTTTTCGAGCTCGCGCTGCGCATAGGCCGAGAGCTCCTCGGCAAAGGCCGGCAGCACGCGCGGCCCGGCCTCGATCAGCACGACGCGGGTCTTGCGCGTATCGATATTGCGGAATTCGCCCGGCAGCGTCTTGTGCGCCAGCTCGGCGATGATGCCGGCAAGCTCGACACCGGTCGGTCCGGCACCGACGATCGTAAAGGTCAGCAGCGCCTCGCGGATGGCGGGATCGGTCTCGGTCTCGGCGCGCTCGAAGGCCAGCAGCAGGCGCCGGCGGATTGTCGTCGCATCCTCGAGCGTTTTCAGGCCCGGCGCCACCGGCTCCCATTCGTCACGGCCGAAATAGGCATGCGTCGCCCCGGTCGCCAGCACCAGCGTATCGTAAGGCAAGGTCATTCCGTTGCGTAAGCTGACGGTCTTCGCCGCGCTGTCGACGCCGGTGACTTCGCCAAGCAGCGTCGTCACATCCGGACGGTTGCCGTAGAGATGACGGATCGGCCAGGCGATCTCGGAGGTTGACAGGATGGTCGTGGCGACCTGATAAAGCAGAGGCTGGAAAAGATGATGGTTGCGCCGGTCGACGAGCGTGATTGTCGCACCGGCACCCTTGAGATCATTGACGAGCTGCAGCCCGCCGAAACCGCCGCCGACAACGACGACGCGATGTTCGCTCATGACAACCCCCTTTAGCGTCATTCAGCCGACGCTAATGTCGTCACTTCCAGGGCAGTTTCAATGAACGTTTGCGAATAGCTCCCCTGCAGCTATCCGGCATATCCGACAGGGATCGCCGTGCCACTCTTCAGGATTTCCATCGAGATCGAGGCGGAGACATCGAAGAGCTCGATCTTGCGGACGATCTGCTTGTAGATGACATCGTAATGCTCGACCCGCGGCAGCACGATCTTCAGGATATAATCGTGATTGCCCGTCAGACGGTGCGCCTCGACGATCTCCGGCACGCTGCTGATCGCCTTGCGAAAGCTCTCGATCCATTCGTCGGAATGATGCGCGGTCTTGATCAGCGCGAAGACAGTGGTCGGAACCCCCATCTTCTCCCGGTCGAGCACGACGATCCGCCGCGCAATATAGCCGCTCTCCTCCAGCCGCTGGATGCGCCGCGAACAGGCCGACACCGAAAGCGAAACCCGCTCGGCAAGCTCGCTCACGGATATCCCGGCATCCGCCTGCAGCAGGTCGAGAATCCTGCGGTCGCGATCATCAAGCATTGCCTCGCCTCCATCATGCGCTCAATTTTTGCACAATCATTCACTTTATCGCAAAATGGAAGCGCCCTGTCGCATTGCCGGTGAAACAATGCAAACATTCGGCGCGCGGTGTGCGGCATGATTTGCACATCGCACACATGACATGGGAGAACGGAAATGCGCACAATCGGCCTGATCGGCGGCATGAGCTTCGAGAGCTCGGCAGTCTATTACCGGATGATCAACGAGATGGTGCGCGAGCGCTGCGGCGGCCTGTCCTCGGCCGAACTGCTGATGCATTCCGTCAACTTCGAAGACATCGTCGCCATGCAGAAGGCCGGTGACTGGGATGGCGCCGCCCGCCGCCTCGGCGACGTGGCCCTCAAGCTTCAGATCGCCGGCGCCGAGTGCATCCTCATCTGCACCAACACCATGCATCTGATTGCCGACAGGGTCGCAGCCCGCATCTCCGTGCCGCTGATCCACATCATCGACGAAACGGCAGCTTCGCTGAAGGCGGCCGGCCGCAAGCGCCCGCTGCTGCTCGCCACGCGCTACACGATGGAGCATGGCTTCTATGCCGATCGCATGAAGAACCTCGGCGTCGAGATCGTCGTTCCCGAAGCCGAAGACCGCACCGTCGTTCACGACATCATCTTCAACGAGCTATGCGCCGGCAAGGTGCTGGACAGCTCGCGCCAGAAGCTGATGCAGATCATCGAGCGCGAGAAGGCCAAGGGCGCCGACAGCATCATTCTCGGCTGCACCGAGATCTGCCTGATCCTCGATCCCGACAATCTGCCCCTGCCCGGCTTCGATACCACGGCGATCCACGCTGAGGCCGCCGTTGGCTTTTCCATCGGCGACGAGCGCAAGCAGAAAGCCGCCTGAGCATTTAGTTGACTCAGTCAAATAAATAATGGACAAAATCTTCGACAGGAGATTTTGTCCATGACCGATTCCGCCCTCATCGAAGCCGCCCGCGACTTCAACCGCTTCTACACCAACTTCCTCGGCGTCCTGAACAAGGCCTATCTCGATACGCCCTTCACGCTGACCGATGCGCGGGTCCTCTTCGAGATCGGCTCGCACAAGGGCATCAGCGCCACCACGCTCGCCTCTGATCTGCAGCTCGACCCCGCCTATCTCAGCCGCATCCTCAAGCGCTTCCGTGCAGAAGACCTGATCGAGACCAAAGCCGACGACAGCGACCGGCGTAGCCAGATCATCCACGTCACCGACAAGGGACAGCTGCAGTTCCAGGAGTTCGGCCGCCGCTCCAACGCCCAGCTTGCGGAACGTTTCGAGACACTGGCAGATGGCGAGCCGCAGAGCGTCGTTGGCGCCATGCAGACGATCCGCTCGCTGCTCGACCCCAAGGCCAAGTCTCCCGCCCCGATCATCCGCGCTCACCGCCCCGGCGATATCGGCTGGATCGTCCAGAGTCAGGCCAAGGCCTATACCGAGGAATATGGCTGGGACATGCGCTTCGAAGGCCTCGTCGCCGAGGTCGCCGGCAAGTTCCTGGCGCATTTCGATCCGGCCATGGAATATTGCTGGATCGCCGAGCGCAACGGCATCAGCATCGGCTCGATCCTGATCACCAATGGCGGCGATGGCATCGCCAAGCTGCGGCTGCTCTATGTCGACAAGGCCGCCCGCGGCCTCGGACTTGGAAAGACGCTGGTCAACGAATGCATCCGCTTCGCCAAAGCAAAGGGTTACCGGCAGATCTCGCTCTGGACCAACGACGTCCTCCACCCGGCTCGCGCCATCTATGTGAAGGCCGGATTCAGGCTTGTCTCCGAAGAGAGACACCGCATGTTCGGCCCGGAGGAGAACGGCCAGACCTGGGCCCTCGACCTCTAGGGCCAATCGATTGGTCCTCTGACGCCTCTGCGTCGCAAAAATTTCGCTTGATTTGGAAACGATCATTTCCTAATTGAGTGAGCCATGACGACGCTCGCCCCCGAAGACGTAAGCCGCAGCCGCGGCCGCCCGCGCGAATTCGATATGGATGCCGCCCTCGACAAGGCGCTTCTGGTGTTTTCCGAACGCGGCTACCACGCCACCTCGATTAGCGAGCTGACCGAGGCCATGGGGCTGACATCCGGCAGCGTCTACAAAGCCTTCAAGGACAAGCGCGGCGTCTTTCTCGCCGCCTTCGACCGCTACCGGGCCATCCGCCGTGGCAAGATCAGTGAAAGCATGGTGGGCGCCGAGACCGGACGCGACAAGCTCAGGGCCTTGCTCGGCCTCTACGCCGTCTCCTCGCATGGCGAATCCGGCCGCCGCGGCTGCCTCGTCGTCGGCAGCGCCAACGAAATCTCGACTTTCGATGCCGAAGCCGCCAAGCGCATCGAGGATGCCTACACGTCGAACGAGGAGTTCATCCTTGATCTCATCATCATCGGACAGGCCGACGGCTCCATCTCGCCGTCCGTCGATCCGGCCGCAGCGGCGATCAGCCTTCTCTGCGTGATGAACGGCATGCGCATCGTCGGCAAGACCGGCAGCACGGCGGCCGAAATGAATGCGGTGGCCGAAACCGCGATGAAATTACTGACCTGACGCCACCCGCCCGAAACGGGTGGCCTGAACCGACTTTTATACCGATCCTCCCCCAGATCCGCATATTGGAGTTCTTATGAGCATTTCCTCGGCAACGGACGAGACGGCCGCCTCCCCGGCAATCTCGTCGCTGATGACATTTCTGTTCGCAGCCACCTGCGGCCTCGTCGCCGCCAACCTCTATTACGGCCAGCCGCTGGCCGGCCCGATCAGCGCCGATCTCGGCTTCACCCCGGCCGCCACCGGCCTGATCGTCACGCTCACTCAGATCGGCTACGGTCTCGGCCTTCTGCTGCTCGTTCCGCTCGGCGACCTCCTGGAAAACCGCCGCCTCGTACTGGTGCTGATCGCCGCCTCCGCCGTCGCCCTCGTCGGCGCCTCATTCGCCTCCACGCCGTCGCTCTTCCTGCTCGCCTCGCTCTGTATCGGGCTTTCCTCGGTCGCCGTTCAGGTCGTCGTGCCCTTTGCCGCCCATATGGCGCCGGATGAAAGCCGCGGCCGGGTCGTCGGCAATGTCATGAGCGGCCTGCTCTGCGGCATCATGCTGGCGCGGCCCTTCGCCAGCTTCGTCGCCGAGGCCTCGTCCTGGCACATGGTCTATTACGTCACCGCCGTCATCATGGTGCTGCTCGTCCTGGTCCTGCGCGCCACCCTGCCGGTCCGCAAGCCGCATACGAAGCTCAGCTACGGCGCCCTGCTCGCCTCGATGGGCCGCCTTGCGCTCACCTCGCGAGTCCTGCAGCGCCGCGCCCTCTACCAGGCCGGCATGTTCGGCGCCTTCAGCCTGTTCTGGACGACGACACCGCTGCTGCTCGCTAGCCCCGCCTTCGGCTTTACGCAGAACGGCATTGCCGTCTTCGCGCTTGCCGGTGCCGCCGGTGCGATCGCCTCGCCGATTGCCGGCCGCCTCGCTGACCGCGGCATGACCAAGGCCGCTTCGACGCTGGCCATGCTGCTCGGCATGGGCTCGTTCCTTGTCAGCCATTTTGCAACGGATGGTTCGACACTGGCGATCGGTCTGCTGACGGCCTCGGCAATCCTGCTCGATTTCGGCGTCACCACCAATCTCGTCTGCAGCCAGCGCGCGATCTATGCGATCAGCGCCGAGCACCGCAGCCGCCTCAACGGCCTGTTCATGGCAACCTTCTTTGCGGGTGGCGCCATCGGCTCGGCTCTCGGCGGCTGGGCCTATGCAACAGGCGGCTGGACGATGACAGCCTGGATCGGCTTCTGCTTCCCGGCTTTCGCCTTCCTGCTCTTCCTCACCGAGGGACGCGGCAAGTAAGCCGCGTCTCAGCCTTCCGCGGCATCGAAGCGGAGACGGGCGGCACGAACCGCATCATGGTTCGCTTCCGCCCAGTTCAACAGCGGCGCCATCGTCGCATAGAGCGAACGCCCGAGATCGGTGATGCGATATTCGACGCTCGGCGGCTTGGTCGGGAAAACCTCGCGCTCGATATAGCCGTCCCGCTGCAGGTCGCGCAGCGTCTGCGTCAGCATGCGCTGCGAGATATCCGGGATCTTCCGCCGCAGCTCGCCGAAGCGATAGGGCCGCGCCGACAAGGCCTCGATCATCAGCGTCGACCACTTCCCGCCGATCTGCTGCATCATGTCCCGGACTGGACAGTTATCGAAATTCAGCTCGCCGAAATCGATCTCGCGGCGAATGCCGGATGCCGCTTTGCTCTTCAGGTTGACGACCGCGCCGCTCATGGGGTGGTTCCCTTTTGGTAACGTATGGCGCCAAAACTGCCTTCTTTACAGAACGCGGTCAATTCCTATTTTAGAGCTACTCTCTTTTTGAGACCACCAAGAGGAAGACCATGAGCGATACCATTCTCGTCACCGGCGCGGCCGGCCAGCTCGGCCAGCGCGTTGTCCACCACCTGCTCGAAACCTACAAGGTTCCGGCCGGCAGGATCATCGCCGCAACCCGCGATCCGTCGAAGCTCGCTGATCTCGCCACCAAGGGCGTCGCCACCCGCAAGGCCGATTTCGATGATGCCGCAGGTCTCGTCTCCGCGTTCGAGGGCGCCGGTACCGTTCTCATCATCAGCACCGATGCGCTCGCCGTTCCCGGCCAGCGCCTGAAGCAGCACACGGCCGCCGTCAACGCCGCTGCAAAGACCGGCGTCAAGCATATCGCCTATACCTCGATGCCCTCGCCCGACAAATCGCTGGTCACCTTCGCGCCCGACCATCTCGGCACCGAGAACGCCATCAAGGCAAGCGGCCTGCCCTACACGATCCTGCGTGACGCCTGGTATTTCGACAATTTCATGATGTCGCTGCCGCATAATCTTGAAGGCGGCAAGTGGTACACGGCGACCAAGGGCGGCAAGGTGCCCTACATCACCCGCGAAGACTGCGCCCTCGCGATCGCCGCCGCCCTCGTCGGCAAGCCCGAGAACAAGACCTACACGCTGACGGGATCGACCTCTTACTCGATCGCCGATGTCGCCTCCGCCGTCACCACCATCACCGGCCGCCCGCTCGAAGTGATCGATGTCACCGACGAGCAGCTTTCCGGCGGCCTGACCGGCGCCGGCCTGCCGTCCTTCGTCGTCGACATGCTGGTATCGGCCGACGCCAATATCCGCGCCGGCAATTTCGATAGCCTCAGCGGCGACTTCACGACGCTGACCGGCAAGGAGCCGCAGACGCTCCGCAAATTCATCGAAGACCGCAAGGCAGCGCTCACCGCCTAATTGCAGGTGAAAAGAGTGCTGAAGGAGAGCCCGTCGCGCACCACCGCGGCGGGCTTTTCACATCAGACCTTCTGGCCGCAGGCGCGGCAGAAGCGGTGGACGGTTTCCGCCATGCCATATTCCAGCGCGTCGGCCGTCAGGCCGTGGCCGATCGAAACTTCGGCGAGCTTCGGAATGCGCTTCACCAGCGGCGGCAGATTGGCGACCGTCAAATCGTGGCCGGCATTGACGCCGAGACCGATCGCCAGCGCCGCATCCGCCGTCTTTCCAAGCCCTTCGAGGATCGGTCCCATCCGCTCCGGCGCATCGTAGCAGCCGCCGTATGGGCCGGTATAAAGCTCGATGCGATCGGCGCCGACCGCCTTGGCGATCTTCACCGCCTCGACATCGCCGTCGCCATCGGCAAACAGCGAGACCCGCGTGCCCATCTTCTTCAGCTTGGCAATCACGTCCGTGAGCAGGGCCTCGTCCTTGCGGAAATTCCAGCCGTGGTCGGATGTCGCCTGCGTCGGATCGTCGGGAACCAGCGTCACCTGCTCCGGTGCGGCACTGCGGCAGAGCTCCAGGAAATCTTCGGTCGGATAGCCCTCGATATTGAACTCGGCTTCCGGAAACTCGTCGTCGATCAGGTTGCGGATCACCGGCAGGTCGGAAAAGCGGATATGCCGCTGGTCCGGGCGCGGATGCACGGTCAGCCCGCTCGCTCCCGCCTTCAGCGCAATACGACCCAGCGCTTCGACGCTCGGCCACGGCAGGTCGCGGCGATTGCGCAGCATGGCGATGGCGTTGAGGTTCACGGAAAGCGTTGTCGGCATGGCGATGATCCATTCGGTGTCGGGGCGTGCTCCGCTTTTATGCCAATGGCGCCCTCAAGGCCAACGAGATTCGCAGATGGCCGCATGCAAATCTGTGATGCTTCACGCAGCGTGATGTCATCCGTACCGCTTTGAGTATTTCCCGTTCAGCTGGAAGAAATCTTTTCGCTCCCGCAAACGGCATCCGGCTATCTTTTCTCGGCATTCCGGGCATTCCGGCCCTCATTGCTATCCTATTTAAAAACGATTATTTTTAGCACTTACAAAAAAGACCGTTCACGCATAACGTGAAGAATATGGTTCGAGTTTAGTACGCCGCGTACTGCTTCCTTACCCAACGACAAGAACGCCTCGAGGAAACCCCACTCCACAGCGCCGTCGAAGCAACTGGCAACCGCATGAGGTGCAACAGTATGCCCTAGGAGGGTTCATGCCAGACGGTTCCAAACGCATGTTTGCTGCCGCCGGCAACGCTTCGGAGGCCCGGTCCAAATACCGGTTCCTGCCTTCTGCCGCGCTGCCGCCGGATCTCCCTGATGGACCGGTGCCCATCGCTGACATGGCGAATGCATTCGGTGTCACCCACAGGACCTTACATTTCTACGAAGAAAAGGGCCTGCTCTCGGCCAACCGCATCGGCCTGATGCGCGTCTACGGCCAGGACGACGTGATGCGCATGGCCGTCATCAACGTCTGCCGCGAAACCGGCATGCCGATCGCCGTCATTCAGGACCTGATGGACGAGCTGCGCCGCGCCCGCTCTCAGGACGAAGCCGAAGCGATGTTCCGAGAGGCGCTCGGCGTCCGTAAGCGAGAGCTGACGGCCGAAATGTCCACCCTGCACCGCCAGCTCCAGCAGGTTGGGGACCTGCTCGATCTCGACGCCCAGGGCGACATGCCGCCGCTGAACGACAACGACGATCCGGCCGGTCTCTCGGACAAGGAACGCCGCTGCCTGTCGCTGATGGCCGAAGGCTATTCGACGCAACGCATCGCCAGGGCATTGGATCTGACCCATGACGAGGCAAAGGCGCTCGAATCCGCGATCATCCTGAAGTTTCGGGCAAACAACCGCTTCCAGGCGATCGCCAAGGCCGTACTGCTCGGCATCGTCCAGGTCTGACGGAGAAATCCCAACAGGAACGGCGCCGCCACGCCTGTCCAACTACCGCACGATCGTCAGCGTCTCGGCCGCGCGCGTAATCGCCGTGTAGAGCCAGCGCTCGCGCGTATCGCGGAAAGCCCAGCTTTCGTCGAACAGCACGACATTGTTCCACTGCGAACCCTGCGCCTTGTGGACGGTCAACGCATAGCCGTAATCGAACTCGTCATAGCGCTTGCGGGTATTCCAGGGAATCTCGCCTTCGACATCCTCGAAGGCCTGCTTCAACAGCTTGATCTTAGCCGCCCCGCGATCCATGTCGTCGTCTTCTGGGCGGATCAGCAGGTTGATCCCCGGCTTCGTCGTCTCCTTCGACGACGTCATCACCTGCCAGAGCGAGCCGTTGAGCAGCCCCTTGGCCGGGTCGTTGCGCAGGCAGACGAGCTTGTCGCCGGTCTGCGGATAATCAGCCGAAAAGCCCTTCAGCTCGCGCAGCCGCTGATTATAGCGCCGCCGCGTCCGGTTGGTGCCGACAAGCACCTGGTCGGCATCCATCACCAGCGCCTGATTGACCTCGTTCTTCGAGATCACCTGCGCAGCCCCATAGTCGCCATACATGATCTCGTTGCCCTCGCGCACCTGCATGGCGAGCTTGATGATCGGATTGTCGCGGGCCTGGCGGTGGATATCCGTCAGCAGATAATCGGGATCCTGATTGGTGAAATAGCCGCCACCCGAAACCGGCGGCAACTGGCCGGGATCGCCGAGCACCAGGATCGGCGTGCCGAAGCTCATCAGGTCCCTGCCGAGCGCCTCGTCCACCATCGAGCATTCGTCGACGATGATCAGCGCCGCCTTGGCGACGGGGCTCTGCCGGTTGATGGTGAACATCGGCGCGATCGAGGTCTTGCCGGTCTCCTCATCCTCAACGGCTTCCTCGCCGCGCGGCCGGTAGATCAGCGAATGGATGGTCTTCGCGTTCGAAGCGCCCCGCGAGCGCAGCACCTGCGCCGCCTTGCCGGTGAAGGCCGCAAACAGCACATCGCCATCGACATTCTCGGCAAAATGGCGCGCAAGCGTCGTCTTGCCCGTTCCGGCATAGCCGAAAAGACGGAAGAGCGGTGACCTGCCCTCCTTCAGCCATTTCGAAACGGCCTTCAGGGCTTCATCCTGTTGCGGAGCAAATTGCATGATGATCGACTTGGCAGGATTCGCGAGCCGGACGCAAGGCGAAAACGCCTCGCAGTTGCGCAAGGCCGAGATTGAAAGGTGCCGCCCTCGCCCTTAGTCTCGCAGAACTCGCATCGAAGGGGAATCGCGTGAAGAATATTGCAGGCCTTGCTCTGATCACGGCATCGCTCGCGATGCCCGCCGCCGCTCATGCGGACTGGCAGCCCGTCGAGCAGATCAAGACCTATGCGATATCGGGCCGAACAGGCGCCGAGCTCTACCAGTCGATCGGCGAGCGCGGCCCCGCCGCCGGCAATGGCCGGGTGATCGCGCACACGACCTTCAAGCTCACCTGGACCCGCAAATACGAAGTGCAGCCGGACAATGCCTGCAAGATCACGGTGGCGCGCCCCAAGCTGATCATCACCTACACGCTGCCGAAGCCCTCGGGCGACCTGCCACCCGCCGTAAAGGCCAGCTGGCAGAGCTTCCTCGCAGGCGTCGAGACGCACGAGCACTGGCATGGCGAGACGATCAAGGAGATGGTCAGAGAGATCGAGGCCTTCAGCTTCGGCCTGACGGCAGCCGACGATCCGCAATGCAAGAAGATCCGCGTCACCCTGCAGCAGCGGCTTGGCGAGCTCTCCGGCCACCAGCGCCAGCAGGGCCGCGATTTCGACAAGGTGGAGATGGGCGACGGCGGCAATGTCCAGACATTGATCCTGAAGCTGGTCAACGGCCCCTGATATCAGAAGGAAGGGATGTGACGGAGGCAGAGCGTCAGAATTCCGGCATCTATTCGGACCGCGCCTGCTCGCCGGAGGAAACGCTCGCCCGCATCGCTCCACTGCTCCTCCGCTACGGTATCACCCGCCTGGCCCGCGTCACCGGCCTCGATTGCATCGGCATCCCCGTCTGGAACGCCATCGTTCCCAACGCCCGATCGATCGTCATCAACCAGGGCAAGGGTCTCACCGATAAAGACGCAAAGGTCTCCGCCGCCATGGAGGCGCTGGAGCGCGCGATCGCAGGTGACCCGCATCTGATCAGCAGGCTCGCGACCGGCACCGAACTCTCCGCATCGGGCACCCGCTGGCATCCGCTGAACGAACTCATAGCAGCCGGCCACGACGACATCGAAGCCGATGAGCGGCTGGAATGGGTCGCCGGCACGAGTCTGGAGGACGGCGCCACCATCTACGTCCCCAGGGACGCGATCCCGCTCGACCGCACGGTGTCCGACTGCTGCTTCTGGCAATCCTCCGACGGCCTCGCATCCGGCAACACCATCGAGGAAGCAAGGCTCCACGCGCTCCTCGAACGCATCGAACGCGACGCTTACGCCCTGTGGCAGATGACACCGCCGGGCCAGATCGAAGCGCTGGCACCTGAAACATTCGGCGATCCGGCAATCGACAGCCTTTGCGCGCGCATCGCCGCTGCCGGCCTTTCGCTCCGTCTCTTCGACGTCACCAGCGATATCGGTATCCCCTGCATCGCTGCCCTGCTCGGCCCCGGCAATATCACCGAGGCAAGACATACCCGCTTCGTCGATGTCACCCACGGATGCGGCTGCCATCCCAATCCCGTCCGCGCCGCCATCCGCGCCATCACCGAAGCCGCACAATCACGCCTGACCTTCATCAGCGGCGCCCGGGACGACATCCTGCCCGAGGTTTTTGCGCGGCCGCTGCCGGAAGCAACACGAGCCCTGTTCGCCGCCACTGCTCGGAACGCGGGGATAACAAATGGCGACCTCCCGTTCGGCGCCTCCGCGCTTCTCGCCTTGACCCTCGAAAAGCTCAGCGCCACAGGCCTCCGTCCCGCCATCGCTGTCGAGCTGCATGAGCCCGGCCTGCCGATCGCCGTCTCGAAAGTCTTCGTCCCCGCTCTCGAAAATCCCGAGGGCAATCGCAAGCACCGCTTCGGCCCGCGCGCCATCTCGCGATCGATGGAGTTCCTATGAAGACCGTTTTCGTCGGCCCGACGCTACCGGATGCCGGCAAGCTTGCAGGCGGCAAGATCGATATCCGCCCTCCGGCATCGCAGGGAGACGTCTTCCGCGCGGTGAAAGACGGCGCAACAGTCATCGGCATCGTCGACGGCTATTTCGAATACGCCGCCCCCATCTGGCACAAGGAAATCCTCTTCGCCCTTTCGCAGGGCATCCGCGTCTTCGGCGCCGCCAGCATGGGCGCGCTCCGCGCCGCCGAATGCGCCGCCTATGGCATGACCGGCATCGGCCGAATCTATGAGATGTATGCCAACGGCGAACTCGAAGACGACAGCGCCGTCGCCCAGCTGCATGCCCCGGGCGAACTCGGCTACCGCTCGCTCAGCGAACCGCTCGTCAATGTCGTGTCCACACTTGGTGACATGCTGGCGCGCGGGTTGATCAGCCATGAGGAACAGCGGATCCTCGGTCACAGCGCCAGAGCAATCTTCTTCAAACAGCGAACCTGGAAATCCATTCTCGCGGCAGCGCAAATCGAAGCTGCGCGTGCAGAAGAACTGAGGCGATTGATCGCCGCCAATGCCATCGACCAGAAGCGCCGCGATGCCGAGGGACTGCTCGCAGCGGTGATCGCTGCGCCCGATGCATACTCCGCCCCGCCAGAGAACTGGCGCTTCAACAGAACCACTCTCTGGGACGCCCTCGAAAGAAATTCGTGACAGGGCGGAATAAAATCGCCGCCCCGCGTGTCTCATGTCCGGCAAAGCAAGAAAGCCTGCCGAACGTGAGGAGAGACCCACATGAAGATCGTAACCTTCGCAACCGCATTTGCCGTTGCCGCAGCCGCTGCCACCGCCGCCTTCGCAGCCGCCCCCGTCCAGACCGTCGAATCCGCCAAGGGCAAGGTGCTCGCCGGCGAAAACGGTATGACGCTCTACACCTTCAAGAAGGACGCCAAGGACACGTCCAACTGCAATGGCGATTGCGCCAAGAACTGGCCGCCGCTCGCTGCCGCTGGCGATGCCAAGCCAGATGGTGCATATTCGATCATCGATCGCAAGGACGGGACGAAACAGTGGGCCAAGGACGGCATGCCGCTCTACTTCTGGGTCAAGGACAAGAAGAAGGGCGATATCACCGGCGATGGCGTCGGCGGCAACTGGGATCTTGCCAAGCCCTGAGTATCCGCGCGTGAAAACACCTGCACCCGAAACATTCGAGGGCCAGATCCTGGCCCTCCTTCCCTCGCTCCGGCGCTATTCGCGAAGCCTGACCCGCTCCGATGCCGAAGGCGAGGATCTGCTGCAGGACTGCGTCGAAAAGGTACTCGCCCGCCGCTCGCAATGGCGCGGCCTGAACCTGCGCGGCTGGGCGCTGACGATCATGACCAATCTCTACCGCAATGCCCGCCGCCCCGGCCCGCGCAGCATGACCGTCGATCTCGATACGGCAGAGAATGTCGCCTCACCCGAGACCCCGTCCGATCCGCTGGAGCGCGCCCGCCTGGAAGATGCGCTGAACAGCCTATCGGAGGAAAACCGCGCCGTGCTGATGCTGGTCGTCATCGAGGGCTACACCTATAGCGAGGTTGCCGCCGCCCTCGACATCCCCATCGGCACGGTGATGTCGCGCCTGTCGCGCGCCCGCCAGCGCGTTGCCGAAAGAATGAAGGCCGATAATGTGATTACGCTTCGGAGACCGAAATGAGCGAGACCAACCCGACCGTGACCGAAGCGGACCTGCATGCCTATGCCGACGGCCAGTTGGCGGAAGCCGAACGCGCCCGCATCGAGGCATGGCTGAAGGACAATCCCGATGAGGCCGCCGCCGTTGCCGAATGGCAATCGCAGAGTGCTGCAATCCAGAAGATGTTCGGCCCTTACGCCGCGGCCCGCCCCGACGATGCCCTTCTCGTCAGCCCGCATAGCAACCGCTCCTCTTGGCCGCGCCGCGCCGCAATCGCCGCCTCCATCGCCGCGATCTTCGCCGCCGGTGCGCTGAGCGGCCATTACGGTCCTACCCTGTTCGAAAAGCCGGAGCTGCAGCTGACCGCGTCCGAGACGCTGCCGCAGCAGGCCCAGAACGCTTTCCTGGTCTATGCCAGCGAGGTCCGCCACCCCGTCGAGGTCTTTGCCAACGAGGAAACCCATCTCGCCACCTGGCTCGGCAAGCGGCTGGCGATCCAGAACCTGAAGGTGCCCGATCTGCAGGCGCTCGGCTTCCATCTCGTTGGCGGCCGCCTGCTGCCGGTCGATGGCAAGCCGGGAGCGATGTTCATGTATGAGGATCAGGGCGGCGAGCGCCTGACGGTGCTGGTCGGCCGCAATGCCGGCAATCGCACCACAAGCTTCCGCTTCGCCTCCGCCGACAATCTGGAGACCTTCTACTGGATCGACGGCGAGCTCGGCTATGCCGTCACCGGCGAAATCTCCCGCGACCTGCTGCGCCAGATCGCCGAGGAGTGCTACCGGCAGTTCCCGTCCTAACGTTGCGGATCGTTGGCGAGCTCGATCGGCCGGCCATGCGGCGTCGCTTCGGCGGCGCGCTGCCAGCTTTCCTGCAGCGACAGGATCGTCGCGGCATCGGTTACGCCCTTGCTGGCGACGATCTGCGACAGCGCAGCAACCCAGCAATCGAAATAGTCAGCACCATCGGCGGCGCGGCCGGGCTTGTGCAGTTCGGCTGACAGCGTCTCCGCCCACTCGCTCCAGGCAAACAACCCGCGCTCATGCAGATGCACGGTGATCGCGAAGGCCTCCGCTGCCCAGGGCTCCGGAAACACCGGATCGCCCTCGGCCGATTTCGGCAGCTGCGGCGAGTCCCGCAGCGGTGACACCTGATCACACTGGCTCAAGATAGCTCTCCCAGGCATCGATCGACACCGTCAGCGACGGATCGGCGCCCTCGCCCCATATCTCGCCGCCATCGAAGACGACGGTATAGACCCATTCCGGGTTCTCACCCTTTCCATGGGCGTGATCGTCGGGAAACACGAAGGATCCCTGCACGGCCTCGACGATGCCGGTCTTGGCACGCGCATAGCGCGGCAGTCGCGTATGGGTTTCCGGATTGAAGTTCCGCGTCCGCACGGCCTGCCCGACGGCAAAGCGCGCAGCCGTCTGAACCGGCCGATCACACGGCGCGCCCTTGGCGAGCACACCGGCCACCATATCGGCCTTCAGCACCCGCTTCGGCACCGCGCCGTCATCACGCTTGTGACCATCGGCGATCTCCGCCTGCGTCGCGAAACCGTGGCGCTCCAGAAGCACTTCCAGCGCCCGCGTCCAGATCTCGTAATAGCTGGCCGACAGATATTGCACCGGCGGAATGCTCTCGCGGGCGTGGCGGCTTTCATCGATCGTCCAGGCGCCGAAGGCACCGCAGGACAGCACGACGCCGAGCGCCCGCTTTTCCCATTCGGCATGAAAGTATGGCTCGTTCGGCTCGGGCGCCACCGGCCCGAAACCCATCTGCCCCCGAGATCGTGAGGGCCGTTCATGCGCCCGCTCCGGGCGTTGCGGCAATGCCGGTGCCGATCATCGCATCGCGGCTGACGAGATCGGCAAGCGCCTCTTCATCGAGGCCATCGGTCCCTTCAGGGCGCTCGGGAATGACGAGATAGCGAAGCTCCGCCGTCGAATCCCACACGCGGATCTTCTTCTCCTCCGGCAGCGTCACGCCGAATTCGGCAAGCACACCGCGCGGATCGATGACGGCGCGCGAGCGATAGGCCGGCGCCTTGTACCAGACCGGCGGCAACCCGAGCACCGACCACGGATAGCAGGAGCAGAGCGTGCAGACGACGAGGTTATGGGTATCGGGCGTGTTGAAGACGGCGCGCATATGCTCGCCCTGGCGGCCGGTATAGCCGAGGCTGGCGATCGCCGCCGTCGCATCCTGCTTCAGCCATTCGGCAAAGGCAGGATCGCTCCAGGCTTTGGCGACGACCCGCGCCCCGTTGCGCGGCCCGATCTTCGTCTCGTAGGTCTCGACGATCGCATCGATCGCGGCGGGATCGATCAGCCCCTTCTGCGTCAGTACCGTCTCCAGCGCCCTGACACGCGCCTGCATGTCGGTATAGCGGTTGTCGTGGTCATGATCATGCCCGTGGTCATGATCGTGGTGGTGACCATGATGATGGTGATCGTCGTCGTGATCGTGCATGACTGTCCCCTCCGCGCTTTGCAATCCTGTTTAGGCGCTTGCCGCTTCCGCGCCAAGCCACGAAAATCACTTCAGCATCGGCCACAGGCTGAGCACGAGTAGCAGCGCCATGGTGATGTTGAACCACTTGAGCCTCTTGGGATCGGAAAGCCAGTCGCGCAGCGCCGAGCCGAACCCTGCCCAGGTCGAGACGCTCGGCACATTGACCAGCGCAAAGGCGAAGCCGACGATCAGCACGCTGATGAAATAGACGTCCGGATTGGTATAGGTCGCCATCGCCGTCACCGCCATCACCCAGGCCTTCGGATTGATCCACTGGAAGGCCGCCGCCGACAGGAAGGACATCGGCGCCGCACTCGTCTTGCCCTCGCTCAGCGATCGCGACGAGCCGATCTTCCAGGCGATCCACAGCAGATAGGCGCCGCCGGCGAATTTCAGCACGGTGTAGAGCAGCGGCACGGTATGCAGCAGCGCACCAAGCCCGAGGCCGACGCCGAGCAGCAACGACAGGAATCCGGCGCCGATCCCCAGCATATGCGGGATCGTCCGGCGGAAGCCGAAATTCACGCCCGAGGTGAACAGCATCATGTTGTTCGGCCCCGGCGTGATCGACGTCGTGAAGGCAAACAGCACCAGGGCTGCGAAAGTGTCCAAAGGCATCGTCTTCTCCCAGAGTGACCGCTTGTTGCCGCGATCCGCTTATTAGGTCAGCCTAACTGTCCTATTTTTCCTTCGCCAGCAGATGATTGTCACCGTGACACAATTGCTTGAAAGATGGAGTATCTGCGCAATCTCCGTCATCACAACCCGGAAAGGCAAAGCCATGCAGGAAGACCCGATCCCGACCATCACCTTCCCCAACGGCATCGAAGTGCCCGCGCTCGGTCAGGGCACCTGGAACATGGGCGAACGGGGCACCGAATCCGAACGCGAGATATCGAGCCTGAAGGCCGGTATCGATCTCGGCATGACGCTGATCGACACCGCCGAAATGTACGGCGAAGGCGGTGCCGAGCGCATCGTCGGCCGCGCCATCAAGGGCCAGCGCGACAAGGTGTTCATCACCAGCAAGGTCTATCCCCACAATGCCAGCCGCACCGGCACGATCGAGGCCTGCAACCGCAGCCTCTCGCGCCTCGGCATCGATCGCATCGACCTCTATCTCCTCCACTGGCGCGGCGAGCACCCGCTGGAAGAGACGGTCGAGGCGTTCGAGGACCTGGAGGACGCCGGCAAGATCGGCGCCTGGGGCGTTTCGAATTTCGACACCGCCGACATGGAGGAGCTGTTCTCCGTGCCCGGCGGGCGCAAATGCGCCGCCAATCAGGTACTCTACAATCTCGCCCGCCGCGGCATCGAATATGACCTCCTGCCCTGGTGCCAGAAATACGGCGTGCCGGTCATGGCCTATTCGCCGATCGAACAGGGCCGCATCCTGCACAAGCCCGAACTGATCCGCATCGCCAAGGCAAATCAGGCGACCCCGGCGCAGGTGGCGCTCGCCTTCCTGCTCGAACGCGACGGCGTCATCCCCATCCCGAAGACCTCGTCGGCAGCGCGCACGAGCGAAAACCGCGAAAGCGTCTCGCTCGATTTGAGCGACGAGGACTGGTCCGCCCTCGACGCCGCCTTCCCGCCACCGGCGCGAAAGTCCTCGCTGGAGATGCTGTAAGGCAAAATGAAAACGCCCGGGCATCAAACCCGGGCGCTCTCTGAATTCCGTAATCGGCGTTGGGCTTACATGCCCTGCGCGCCGCGGTTCATCGCCGCGATGCCGGTGCGGCAGACTTCGATGAGGCCGAGCGGCTTCATGACCGAGACGAACTGGTCGATCTTCGAAGACTTGCCGGTAATTTCCAGGATGAAGTGATCGACGGTGGCGTCGACGACCTTGGCGTGGAAGGCATCGGCAAGACGCAGCGTCTCGGCGCGGGCATCGCCCTCGCCCACCACCTTGATCAGCGCGACTTCACGCTCGATCGGCCGGTCTTGGCCGAGCTCGCGGGCACGCACCGTCAGGTCGACGACGCGGTGAACCGGAACGATGCGTTCCAGCTGTGCCTTGATCTGCTCAAGAACCTGCGGCGTGCCGCGGGTGACGACGGTGATGCGCGACAGATGCGCCTGATGCTCGGTTTCGGAAACGGTCAGGCTTTCGATGTTGTAGCCGCGGCCGGAGAACAGGCCGATGACGCGGGCGAGGACGCCCGGTTCGTTATCGACCAGCACCGAGAGCGTATGGCTCTCGGCGGCAGCCGTTTCGGGGGAGATGAAGTAGGCGGAACCGGTAGGTTGAAGGTGTGCGTTCATGGTCTTGTTTCCTCTACTTCGATCAGACGAGCTGACGGCCCTTGGCGTCGATGGCGTTGGCGACGGCTTCGTCAGTCGCTTCGTCAGGCAGCAGCATCTCGTTATGTGCCTTGCCCGACGGGATCATCGGGAAGCAGTTGGCGAGATTGGCAACGCGGCAATCGAAGATGACCGGCTTCTTGACGTCGATCATCTCCTGGATGGTCGCATCGAGATCCTCGGGCTTTTCGCAACGCAGGCCGACGGCGCCATAGGCCTCGGCGAGCTTGACGAAATCAGGCATCGCTTCGGTATAGGAGTTCGACAGGCGGTTGCCGTGCAGCAGCTGCTGCCACTGGCGCACCATGCCCATGTACTGGTTGTTCATGATGAAGATCTTGATCGGCGCGTCATACTGGATCGCGGCCGACATTTCCTGGATGCACATCTGGATCGAGGCATCGCCGGCAATGTCGATAACCAGGCTTTCCGGGTGGGCGATCTGGACGCCGAGCGCTGCCGGCAGGCCGTAGCCCATGGTGCCCAAGCCACCCGAGGTCATCCAGCGGTTCGGCTTCTCGAAGCCGTAGAACTGCGCGGCCCACATCTGGTGCTGACCGACTTCGGTCGTGATGTAGGTGTCGCGATCCTTGGTCAGTTCATAGAGACGCTCAAGCGCATATTGCGGCATGATGACGTCGTTGTTCTTCGTGTAGGCGAAGGAGTTGCGGGCGCGCCAGCGGGCGATATCGGCCCACCAGTCCGCCGTCTGGGTCTTCGCCGGCTTGTTCGGCAGAGCCCGCCACAGGCGAACCATATCCTCGAGGATATGGCCGACGTCGCCGCGGATCGGAATGTCGGCGCGGACGTTCTTGTTGATCGACGACGGATCGATGTCGATATGGATCTTCTTCGAGTTCGGCGAGAAGGCGTTGATGCGGCCGGTGATGCGGTCGTCGAAACGGGCACCGATGCAGACCATGACGTCGCAATCATGCATCGCCATGTTGGCTTCGTAGGAGCCGTGCATGCCGAGCATCTTCAGCCAGTTCTTGCCGGACGCCGGATAGGCGCCGAGACCCATCAGCGTCGAGGTGATCGGGAAATCGGTGAGCTCGACCAGCTCGCGCAGCAGCTTGGAGGCTTCCGGGCCGGAATTGATGACGCCGCCGCCGCTGTAGATGATCGGACGGCGCGCCGTCGCCATCAGCTCGATCGCTGCCTGGATCTGGCTCAGATCGCCCTGGACCTTCGGCTGGTAGCTCTTCTGGATGACATGGGCAGACGGCGGCGTGTAGGTGCCGGTCGCAAACTGGATGTCCTTCGGAATATCGACCAGAACCGGACCCGGACGGCCGGACTGTGCGATACGGAAGGCTTCGTGGATGATCGCGGCCAGCTGGTTGACGTCCTTGACCAGCCAGTTGTGCTTGGTGCACGGGCGGGTGATGCCGACGGTATCGGCTTCCTGGAAGGCGTCGGAACCGATCAGCGAGGTCGGAACCTGGCCGCTGAGGCAGACGAGCGGGACGGAATCCATCAGCGCGTCCTGCAGCGGCGTGACGGCATTGGTCGCGCCCGGGCCAGAGGTGACCAGCATGACGCCGACCTTGCCGGTGGAGCGGGCATAGCCTTCGGCCGCGTGGCCGGCGCCCTGCTCATGGCGGACGAGGATGTGCTTGATCTCGTCCTGCTGGAAGATCTCGTCATAGATCGGAAGCACGGCACCACCCGGATATCCGAAGATATGCTCGACGCCGTTGTCCTTCAGCGCCCGGAGTACGATCTCCGCTCCCGTCATCCGATTGCTATCTGCCGTCTGATTGTCCGTGCCCGTCATTTCTCTGTTCCGTTCTGACTGCTGGGATTTAAGTTTTGTGGTCGGCAAGCCTGAATCTCAGGCATAAAAAAGGCCCCTGAGGGAGCCTGTCATCTAGCGCATGGGTGGCTATCGCCGGATGGTTACACCATCCTGCCCATGCGCTTTCCCACCACAATAAGAGCTGCTGCGATTTTCATGGGCGCAAGTGATAGACAGAAAATTTCGCAGCGTCAACGCTTGCCGAAATAAAAAAACGACGCGTCCGGCGGCGCCATCTACAGGTTCTTACCCTCCAGAATTAAGGGCCGGAACCATTTATTAAAAGATAAGTCATATCTTGGATCGCTAACGCAGGGAGTAGGCCGTTGCTCAACAACGACTTGCAGACGTCAGGGAAAGCCGGCGAGCATGACCGCCGCGATAGCCAGGCGCGGGGTAACCGCTTTCTGGGCCGTGTCGTCGCATGCAGCGGTTCCCGCACGACGATCGCCGCAATCGCCGAAGGCGGCGGCACCGATCTCACCGAACTCTGGTCCGTCGGACGGCTGATTTCGATCAGCGTCGGGCGCAACCGCGTCGTCGCCCTCGTCTATCAGATGAACACCGGCTCCCACATGTGGGGCGAAGGTGAAGACAACGGCTTCAGCATCGAGGCCGAGCTCCTCGGCGAAGTCCGCGTCGATGAAGACGGCCGCGAGGAATTCTCGACCGGCATCTCACGCTACCCCTATCTCGGCGCCATCGCCCACCGGATCCGCTCTGCCGACCTGATGCGCATCTATGATGCCGGTGCCGGCGCGACCGCCGTGATCGGCAACCTCACCCAAGACGAAAGCATCGACGCGGCGATCCATGTGCCCTCGATGCTGTCGAAGCATTTCGCCATCGTCGGCTCGACCGGCGTCGGCAAGTCGACGGCGGTGTCGCTGCTGCTGCACAAGGCGATCGAGGCCGATCCGAAGCTGCGCGTGCTGATCCTCGATCCGCATAACGAATTTGCCGCGGCCTTCCCCAAGCATTCGGTCGTCATCGACACCGACACGCTTGACCTGCCCTTCTGGCTGATGCGGCTTGAGGAATTCGCCGAAGTGGTCTTCCGCGGTCGCCCGCCGGTGCCGGAAGAGCTCGACATGCTGCGCGACATCATGCCGGAGGCCAAGCGCGCCTTCCGCGGCAGCGACAGCTCGCTGGTGCGCCGCACGACGGAGAAAAGCTCGATCACCGCCGATACGCCAGTGCCCTATCGCATGGCCGATCTCCTGGCACTGATCGACGAGCGCATCGGCCGCCTCGAAGGCCGCGCCGAAAAGCCGTTCCTGCGATCGCTGAAGATGCGCATCATCGCCGCCATCAACGACCCGCGCTACCACTTCATGTTCTCCAACAACACGATCTCCGACACGATCGTGGAGACAGTGGCGCAGATCTTCCGCATCCCGGGCGAAGGCCGTCCGATCTGCACCTTCCAGCTCTCCGGCATCCCGTCGGAAGTCGTCAATTCCGTCGCGTCCGTGCTCTGCCGCATGGCCTTCGAAATCGGCCTCTGGAGCGAAGGCGCGATCCATATGCTCGTCGTCTGCGAAGAAGCGCACCGCTACATTCCGGCCGACCCGACGCTCGGCTTCATGCCGACCCGCCAGGCGATCGCCCGCATCGCCAAGGAAGGCCGCAAATACGGCGTCTCGCTCGGCATCATCACCCAGCGTCCGGGCGAACTCGACCAGACGATCCTGTCGCAGTGCTCGACGCTGTTTGCGATGCGCCTGTCCAACGACCGCGACCAGGAGATTATTCGCTCGGCGATCCCGAATTCGTCGATCTCGACGACCAGCTTCATCTCCTCGATCGGCAACGGCGAAGCGATCGCCTTCGGTGAGGCGATCAGCGTTCCCATGCGCATGCGCTTCTCGCGCGTTGCGCAGAACCTGCTGCCGAAAGCCCATGGCGCAACGGCAAAGCAGTCCGAGGAAGATCCCGATACCGTCGATCTGCGCAAGATCGTCACCCGCATGCGCGCCGTCAGCGGCGCCGCCGGCCCGGACATTTCGAATTTCCAGAACAGCTACAACGCCTCGGTCCAGAGCGACATGCTGTTCGACGACGAGGAGCCGCCGGAAGGCCAGGCCTATCCGCAGCCGGCCGCCGCCACGCCATCGATGTCGCTGAACGAGCCCTACCGCCCGGATATGCTGCCGCGCAGCTACGCGCCGCAGGATCCGCAGCCGGCAGCCGCCGGATCGATCGACAGCCGCCTCGAGGCGCTGCGCCGTGAAATGCGCCGCGAGGAAGCAGGCCAGCCCCGCTCCTTCGGCAATCAGGAGCCGGCGCCGACAGTCCAGCGCCGCGAACCCGGCACCTCTTCCCTGCGCGAAAGCATCCTCAGGAAGCCGCTGAGCAGCCTTTACAACAAGGATTGAGGCTTAGACGCTCTTCGATTTCGCCGCCGCAGCGATCACGCTGAGATGGCGCTCGATCAGGGTGAGAAAGGCGATCGTGCCGCAGATCAGCGATGCCAGCACGATACCGCCGATGGCGCCGATCACCGCGCCAACCACGAACATCCCGGACCCGCCCTGGGCCGAAGCGGCCGCACCAGTGGACAATGTCGAAACGGCAAGAATGATGATCGCGATAAGCGCGTTGATCGAAGCAAGCGTCTTTGCAAGGAAGTTGTTCATGAGGCTCTCCATTTGACCCTCACAACCGCTTAGACGGCAACCGTGGCGCGAACCTTGCGCCGGCTATGACATCAAGGCTCCAGCCGTTCCCAGCTCTCGTCCATCTGATTGCGGAACCAGGTCATCTGGCGCTTGGCATATTGACGTGTCGCCGCCGAACCCTTTTCGATCACCTCGCCACGGGCCATCTCTCCGCGCAGCATCGCCGCGATCTGCGAGACGCCGATCGCCTTCATGACCGGCATCTCGGCCGGGAGATCAAGCGTCAGCAAAGCCTTGACCTCATCCTCAGCCCCCTCTTCGAGCATTTTCTCGAAGCGGCCATTGATACGCTGATGCAGCACCGCGCGATCGGGCAGAACAACGATCTTCCGCGCCTGATCGGGATCGACGATGACAGGCCCCGCCTGCCCCTGAAACGCAGAGATCGAGCGGCCTGTCGCTTCCATGACCTCAAGCGCCCGGACGATCCTCTGACCGTCGACCGGATTGAGGCTGCCCGCCAAGGCCGGATCCTTTGCCTGCAGAGCCGCATGGAGCGGCGCTGGTCCTTCATCGATCAGCTGCTGGCGCAATCTCGTCCGGATCGCCTCGGGGATCTCCGGCATGTCGGAGAGGCCGCCAGTCAGCGCCTTGAAATACAGGCCGGTGCCGCCGACGAAGACCGGCAGCTGCCCCTTGCGCGCAAGCTCCGGGAGCAGCGCCGTGACATCGCGCAGCCAGGCACCCGTCGAATAAGCACTCCCTGCCGGAACATGCCCGTAGAGATGGTGCGCCACTCCCTCCATATCCTCTTCGGACGGTCGCGCCGTCAGCACCCGCAGCGTGTCGTAAACCTGCATGCTATCGGCATTGATGACGGCGCCGCCATGCTGCTTCGCCAGTTTCACGGCCAGCGCGGACTTGCCGCTTGCGGTCGGCCCGGTTATCAGGATCGCACCTGTTGTGCTCAGAAGGTTTTCCATATGGCTCTCGTTGCCACGCTTGTTGCCAATCCGTCAAACCCCGTTCTGTCTCCGGCGCTTGCCGAGAAGGCGCATGACAGCGTCAAAGCCTCCGGTCTCTACTGGCTGGCGGATGGCATCGCCTGCGATATCGCCCTTCGCGACGGCACGGATGCCGCAGAAGCCGAAGCTGCAATTCTTTCGGTCCTCGCCGGCCAGCCCGTGGACGTGGTGGTTCAGAACGCCGAGACGCGCCGCAAGAAGCTGCTGATCGCCGACATGGATTCGACGATGATCGGCCAGGAATGCATCGACGAACTCGCCGCCGAAGTCGGCCTCAAGGACAAGGTGGCAACGATCACCGCCCGCGCCATGAACGGCGAGATCGCCTTCGAACCGGCACTGCGCGAGCGCGTCGCACTGCTGAAGGGCCTGCCCATTTCCGTCGTCGACGAGGTCATCGCCAAGCGCATCACGCTGACGCCTGGCGGTCCGGAACTGATCGCCACGATGAAGGCGAAGGGCTATTACACCGCCCTCGTCTCCGGCGGCTTCACGGTGTTCACCAGCCGCATCGGCGCCACGCTCGGCTTCGACGAGAACCGCGCCAACCTGCTGCTCGACGAGAACGGCACCCTGTCCGGCTTCGTCGCCGAACCGATCCTCGGCAAGCAGGCCAAGGTCGACGCGCTGATCGACATCTCGGAAAAGCTCGGCATCACCCCTGAGGACGCCATCGCCGTCGGCGACGGCGCCAACGACCTCGGCATGCTGCACCTCGCGGGATCCGGCGTTGCCCTGCACGCCAAGCCAGCCGTCGCCGCCGAAGCGAAGATGCGCATCAACCACGGCGACCTGACCGCGCTTCTCTACATCCAGGGTTACCGCAAGACGGATTTCGTCACGCCATGACCGAGACCATCCTCACGACCGGCAGGCTCATCATCCGCAACTGGCGTGAGGAGGACCGCGATCTCTTCCACGAGATCAATTCCGACCCCGATGTCATGGAATTCTTCCCGCGGCGGCGCAACCGCCAGGAATCGGACGAGCTCTTCGATTACCTCCGCAAGCTGATCGCCGACACCGGCCTGGGCTTCTACGCCCTGGAACACACGGAGACCGGCGACACACTCGGCTTCTGCGGCATCATGCGAACCTCGCACGAACCGGCAATCCCCGACGGCACCGTCGAGATCGGCTGGCGGCTCGCTAAACGCCACTGGGGTGCGGGCTATGTCAGCGAAGCAGCAACCGCGCTGCTGCAGCACGGCTTCGACAACCACGCGCTCAAGGAAATCGTCGCCTTCACCGTCCCCCAGAACCGCCGCTCACGTGCCGTCATGGAACGCATCGGCATGACGCATCATGAAGATCGCGACTTCGACCACCCGAAGGTCCCGGCCACGACCCCGGACTTCATCCGCCACGTGCTCTATGCGATCAGCGCGCCAAGCGCCGCTGGCCCTATTCCATAGGCACTGCGATGAAGCGCAGGTCGCCATTGGCGGCGGCGATCATCATCTGGGCGTTGCGGCGGCCTTCCTGCTTCAGCGACTGAACTCTGGCAGCAACGGCATCCGGCGACTTCATGAATTCCTGCGCCACCTCGACGATCACGTCGCCGGGCTTCAGGCCCTTTTCGGCCGCAGCCGAGCCGGGCGTCACTTCCGTGACGACGACGCCGTCGACGCTTTCGGCGATGTTGAAGGTCTTGCGGATATCCGGGTTGAGCAGCGACAACGACAGCCCGAGCACGTTCTTCGGCGTCGCTGCGTCGGGGGCGACCTGACCCTGCTGGTCGCTCTGGCCCTGGCCCTTGTTCTCGGGACCCTTGTTCTCGGGACCCTTGTTTTCAGGCGTCTTGTTTTCCGTGCCCTTGTTGTCGGGTGACGGCTGAGCCTGATCGCTGTCGGGCTCGTCCATGTCGTCGTTCTCGCCGGGATCCGGATTGATGACGCCGCCATTCTGCGAACCGTCATCGCTGTTTGCCGCGGCCTGGTCGCTGTCTTCGAGACGGCCGAGCGTCACCTTGACGGTCTGCTCCTTGCCGTCGCGCAGCACCACGACATCGACTTCCTTGCCGACAGGGCTTTCGGCGACGACGCGCGGCAGATCGCGCATCTCGTTGACCGCCTTGCCGTCGAATTTCAGGATGACGTCGCCGGCCTTGATCGAGCCGTTATCGACAGGTCCGCCCTTGATGACACCGGCAACCAGCGCGCCCTTGGCGGCATCGAGGCCGAGGCTGTCGGCGACATCGTCGGTAACGGGCTGGATGCGCACGCCGAGCCAGCCGCGGCGCGTCTCGCCATATTCGCGAAGCTGCGCCACGACACCCGAAGCGAGTTCTGACGGCACCGAGAAGCCGATACCGATCGAACCGCCGCTCGGCGAAATGATCGCCGTGTTGATGCCGATGACTTCACCCTTCATGTTGAACAGGGGACCGCCGGAATTGCCCTTGTTGATCGCCGCATCCGTCTGGATGAAGTTGTCATAGGGACCGGCATTGATGTTACGGCCGCGGCCGGAAATGATGCCGACGGTCACCGAGCCGCCGAAGCCGAACGGATTTCCGATTGCCATCACCCAGTCGCCGATACGCATGCCGCTGGAATCGCCGAACTTCACCGCCTTCAGCGGCGTCTTCGGCTCGACCTTGAGAACCGAAAGGTCGGTCTTGGTATCGGTGCCGATCAGCTTGGCCTTCAGCTTCGAGCCATTGGCGAAATTGACCTCGATATCGTCGGCGCCTTCGATGACGTGGTTGTTGGTGACGATGTAGCCCGCGGGGTCGATGACGAAGCCCGAACCGAGCGAGCTGACATTGTGGTTGCCGCCGCCCTTGCCGCCCTGTTGCTTGTTGAAGAAGTCGTTGAAGAATTCCTGGAAGGGCGATCCGTCGGGCGCGCGCGGCGCCGGACCGGCGCCCTCGTCGTCCTTGACGTTCTGCGATGTCGAGATGTTCACGACTGCGTCGAGGAGGCCTTCAGCGAGATCGGCGACGGAAGCCGGACCGTTTGTCGGCGGCACTCCCTGGGCGGCTGCGGTGCCGGCAAGACCGATATTGGCAAGAAGGGCTGCGCCGGCCAGGAGAGCGAGCGATCGTCTGAAGGTCGGGCGTGTCGTGGGGGCCATCAAGCTTCCTCATGTCAGGTCAAAGCGGCAGTCTGACCACCAACATAGGGCGGAATGATGGAGCGTGAAATCACCTTTTCGCGAAATCCCGCGCAATCTCAACTCAGCCTCTGAGAAGCCGGACAATGGCACCCCCAGGACCGGCAGCGGCCAATCTGCATACGCGAATCTGCTGCTCCGGAACCGACTGCAAAAGCCCTGCCATCTGCACAAAAAAACGAGGGGCCGGTGCATAGACCAGCCCCTCGATCATGAGAAAGAATGCAGGCACCGTCAGGAAATCCTGCAGTCTTCTGTTGTCAGTTTGCCGGTGCGGCGGGTGCAGCCGGCGCCGGAGCTGCCGGCGGTGCCGCAGGCGTGCCGGTGGCGTTGTCGAAGTAGCGGAAGAACTCCGAGTTCGGCGACAGCACCAGTGTCGTATCCTGCGACGAGAGCGACGAGGAATAAGCCGACATCGAGCGGTAGAACTCGAAGAACGACGGGTCCTTGCCGAAGGATTCGGCAAAGATCCGGTTCCGGTCGGCATCGCCCTGACCGCGCAGGATTTCGGAATCACGCTGCGCTTCCGCGGTGATCTCGACGACCTGACGGTCGGCGACGGCGCGGCGGCGCTGGCCTTCTTCGTTACCCGATGCACGGATACGCTCGGCTTCCGCCAGACGCTCCGAACGCATGGCGTTATAGGTGTTCGGCGCGACTTCAGGCGAGAGGTCGGTACGGCGGATACGGACGTCGTCGATGTTCAAACCGAGGTTCTCGGCATCGATCCTGAGGTCGTCGCGGATCTCGAGCATCATCGCAACGCGCTCTTCGGAAAGAGCGGCATTGTAGTCACGCAGACCGTAGACGCGGCGCAGCGACGAATCGAGCTGTGCGCGAAGACGAGCCTCGGCAGCCTCGCGGTCACCCGATACCGTTTCGCGGAAGCGGCGGACATCGGCGATGTTGTAGATCACGAAGGCGTCCACATCGAAGGTCTGGCCGTCCTGAACCTGTACGCGGATATTATCGAGATCGAGGCGAAGCGCCTGCTTCTCGACATACTGCACGCGATCCGCGTCCATGAAGGCGAAGGGCAGCTTGAAATACAGGCCCGGCTCGGTCTTGACCGACTGGATCTGACCGAAGCGGACGACGATCGCCTGTTCGCGGGCATTGACCACGAAGACCGACGAATAGACGACGAAGAGAACGACCGCGAGTGCGATCAGCACGGCGGGAAGCTTATTGGATGTCATGGCTCAACCTCCCTGCTGTGCCGGTTTGCCGATCTCGTTGAGCGGCAGGTAGGGTACGACCCCCTGCTTCTCGTCGATGATGACCTTCTTCGAATTCTTCAGCACCTGTTCCATGGTTTCCAGGAACAGCCGCTTGCGCGTCACGTCAGGAGCCTTTGCATATTCGTCATTGATCGATGCGAAGCGCTGCGCCTCACCTTCCGCTTCCTTGACGACACGGTCCTTGTAGGCGGCGGCGTCTTCGCGGATCTGAGCCGCCTCGCCTCGCGCCTGGCCGAGCCGCTGGTTGGTATAGCGGTTTGCCTCTTCGATCGTGCTGTCGCGGTCTCGGCCTGCACGCTGCACTTCTTCGAAGGCATCGGAGACTTCGCGCGGCGGAGCCACGTTCTGGATCGTCACGCCGGTAACGGTGATACCTGCCTTGTAGCGGTCCATCGTCCCCTGAACGATATTGAGAACGTCCGTTTCGATCGGTTGACGATTGCTGCGGAACGCGTCCTGTGCCGGACGGCGGCCGACGATCTCGCGCATCGCGCTGTCGGAAACCTGCTGCAGCGTTTCCGCCGGGTTCTCGACGTTGAAGAGATACGCCTTCGGATCGCTGACGGTGAAGAACACCGCGAACTGGACGTTGATGACGCTGCGGTCGCCCGAGAGCATCAGGCCGCTCGAGGACGACGACGAGGTCGCGCCGATATTCTGCTGCTGCACCGTGACCTTGACCGTTTCGACCGTCTCAAGCGGCCAGAAATGGAAATGCAGGCCCGGCATAGACACTTCCTGCTTCGGCTGGCCGAAGCGCAGTTCCACACCACGCTCGTCCGGCTGGACGATGTAGATGCACTGGAAGAGCCAGAAGGCCGCGAGGATTGCGACGATGATCAGCGCCACGCCGCCATTGAAGCCGCCGGGCACCATGCGGCCCAGTTGGTCCTGACCACGGCGAATGATGTCTTCGAGATCGGGCGGACCGCCCTTGCCCCCGCCGCCGCCTTTCGGACGGTTCGGGCCCTGCCCCCATGGTCCCTGATTGTTGTTGTTACCGCCGCCGCCGCCCCATGGGCCGCCGCCGCCATTCTGATTGCTCCAGGGCATCAAAACCTCTTTGTTCGTTGAACTCCCGATCGCATATGCCCGCGGGGGCGGCAGACGGTAAGCGATTGTGACCGTTATAGGTATCGCCGACCCTGCTTTCAACGCGACATGAAGGACTTGGTGTTCTTTCTTGGAAAATAATTCGTTATCTTCAGCTGCGGCGCTCGTAGACGACGTAGCGTGTCGGATAATTGTCCTTCTCGCCGGCGGGCACGTAGAGCGTCTCGACCGGCTTCCAGCGCGCGGCGTCGATCGCCGGAAAAGCCGTATCGCCCTCCACATGCGTCTCGACATGGGTGACGCACATGCGGTCGACCAAATCGATCGCCTGCGCATAGATCTGACCGCCACCGGCGATGATGATCTCGCCGATCCCCTGCTCAGCCGCAATCGCCTCGGCCTTGCCGATCGCCTCGGCCAGCGAATGCGCCATCGTCACATCGGGATGATCGATAGCGGCGTGGCGCGAGATCACCACATGCGAGCGCCCCGGCAACGGCTTGCCGCCGATCGATTCGTAGGTCTTGCGGCCCATCACCAACGGCTTGCCCGCGGTTATTGCCTTGAAGCGCTTGAGATCGGTCGAGAGGCGCCAGGGCATATCGCCGTCCCGGCCGATGATGCCGTTCTCAGATACAGCCACAACGATCGTCTTGATGATACCGGACATGAGACCCCGCCTCCGCATTCGATGCCAGAGCGGACACCTACCCGCTAATGAGGGGGAAAGCTAGCCGACGGCGCGCCCGGCAGACGTCTGCTGCGCATCCGGATTGCCGAGCCAGATGACGGCAACGCGCTCGCCGGTCTGCTTGGCGAGATACATGTAATTGTCGGCGCGCTTGACGAAGGACGCCGCCGTATCCGACGGCTCAAGCAGCGCCACGCCGACAGCGGCACCCACCTCCGTGATCGCCCCATCGATGGCGATCGGCTTGAAGATGCGGTCGGCAGCGTCGGTCACCGTATTCCTGACATCGTGGATCAGCACCGGGTCAACCTCGATCAGCACCACGAATTCATCGCCGCCGATCCGGGCGATGAAGTCGTTGGCGCGAAAACTCTCGCGAAAACGGCTGGCAAGCGTGCGGATCACCTCGTCACCAGCGCCATGTCCCAGCCGGTCGTTGACCGCCTTGAAGCCGTTGAGATCGATGAATGCCAGCGCCATCGACTTTTCCGCCGCCCGCGCCGCTTCGATATGCTCGGCCAGGGTCTCGTCGAAACAGGCCCGGTTCGGCAGGCCGGAGAGCGCGTCCGTGCGTGCCGAAGCACGCAGCGCGAGCTCGATCTCACGCTGATGGCGCACGCGCGCCGAAACGTCCATGATCACTTCGACGTCGAAGGAAACACCGCCGACGATCGTGCGCTGCGCCGAAATCAGCGTCGGAATGATCGTCCCGTCGGCATGGCGGATATCGACCTCTTCAAGCACATAAGCACCGTCCTCAGCCAGCATCCTGTGGCGGCGATCCCGCGCCGGATTGTCGATCGCCGCCCCCTCGGACGTCAGTTTCTTGCCGCTGATATCTTCCCATTTCAGACCCGTCAGCTTCAGATAGGCGTCGTTGACCTTCGCATAGCTCGACGTCTTCGTGTCGCTGGTGGTGATCGCCATGGCGATCGGCGCGAACTCGAACATGCGCATCAGCATCGACGACAGTACATCTGGGGGAAGAAGGTCAGTATCGTCCATTGCGGTCCCGGGAGCATTACCTGCGCGGGAGAAAATAACCGAGGGCTATTAATATCTTACTGATGAAACTTGGTACATTTTCAGACATTGCCGGATAAAGACGTTTTCAATCGTCTCCCGGTCCGGCGCTTTGCTGAAATTGCGAAGAGGTCAAACAGCGATCGGCGAGACGCGAAGGCCTCGCCTGGCTCATTAGAGTATCCGCAACGTCGGAATAGCGGTGACGAAACGCCCGCCCCAATCCGCAATATACTTGCAGGATTCGACGATCTCCGCCGTCAGATTCCACGGCAGGATCACCACGTAGTCGGGCTTTGCGCGCTCCAGCTCGCTCGGCGCATAGACAGGAATGTGGCTGCCGGGCAAAAGCTTGCCCTGCTTCACGGTGCTTCGATCGACGACAAAGCTGATATCATCACGCGTGACACCACAGACATTCAGGAAGGTGTTGCCCTTCGCAGCGGCGCCATAGGCCGCAACGACCTTGTCCTCGTCTCGCGCCTGACGCAGAAAATCGCGAAATGCGTCGCATACCGCCGCGATCTTGGTGCCGAACTCGCGGTAAGTCCGCATGTCCTTCAGGCCAAACCGCTCCTCCTCCTCACGCATGGCAAGAAGGCGCTCGGTCGGCGCGCGCACTCCATCATTGCGCTGAGCATAGACTCGCAGCGAACCGCCATGCGTCGAAAGCTCCTCGACATCGAAGACCTTCAGGCCGCAGGCCTCAAAAATCCTCTCGGCAGCGAGCAGGGAGATGTAGGAATAGTGCTCGTGATAGATCGTATCGAACTGCAGGCCCTCGATCATCCGCAGAAGATGGGGGAATTCGAAGGTTGCAACGCCCTCCGGCTTGAGAACGATCTGAAAACCGCGGACGAAATCGGCGATATCCGGCACATGGGCCAGCACGTTGTTGGCCGCCGTCAGGTCTGCACGAATGCCACTCTCGACGATCGCCTTCGCCGTATCGCTTCCGAAGAACGCCACCTTCGTCGGGACGCCTCGCCCCTCGGCGACTTCGGCCGCATTGGCAGCCGGCTCGACGCCCAGCACCTTGACACCCGCTGCCGCAAAATACTGCAGCAAATAGCCGTCATTGGATGCAACCTCGATCACGGTCGACTGATCGCCAAGGCCGAAGCGCTCCGTCATCAACTGCGTGTAACGCTTTGCATGATCCAGCCAGCTGGTCGAAAACGACGAGAAATAGGCATACTCAGCATTGAAGATCTCGCCCGGCGGCACAGTCTCGGTGGTCTGCACAAGAAAGCACTCGGAGCAGACCATGACCTTCAGCGGAAACGAGCGCTCGGTCTCGATCGCCGCCTCATTGGGCAGGAAGGAATTCGACCATGGCGTGGCGCCAAGATCGGCAACAACATTGGTCAACGGCGTTGAGCAGAAGCGGCAGGCATGAACCATGCTGTTACGCGCCTTTCATAAAAGTATCGATCTGATCTGTGACAAGCGACAGCGGCGCGCAGCCGCCACGCCAGCGGTCGTACCAGCGCGCGGTCCATTCGATTGCCTCGGGCTGGCTGAGCTTTGCCTGCCACGAAAGATATTCCCGTGCTTTCGTCGGGTCCAGCCCGAGCGTCTGCATCTCCCGGGGCTTGTCGCTGGCAGAGCTATCGTTCCAGGTTCCCGCGACACCCATCGCCGCCTGAACATCGGAGGCAAGGCGTCCGACAGCAATCTGCGCCTCCTCAGGCGATGGCCCGAAATTGAGCGCATCGGGCACCTGTTTGCCAGCAAACAAGTCCTCGCAGAACAGGAAATAGCCATTCAGGCAATCGAGAACATGCTGCCACGGACGCGTGGCAAGCGGACTGCGGATATCGAGGACCTCGCCGGCCAAAGCGGCGCGCACGATATCCGGCACCAGCCGGTCTTCGGAATAATCCCCGCCGCCCAGAACGTTGCCGCCACGTGCCGTGGCAAGCCTGACGCCTCGCGACCGGTAAAATGAATCGCGATAGGTGGCGGTGACAATCTCAGCCGCGGCCTTCGAACCGGAATACGGATCATGTCCGCCCAGGCGATCGCTTTCGACAAAATGCCGGCCGCTTTCGTCGTTGCTGTAGACCTTGTCGGTGGTCACCACGAGTATTGCCTTGACCTCGTCGACTGTGCGGGCCGCCTCGAGAAGCCGCGCCGTGCCCATGACATTGACGTCAAACGTCTCGACAGGTTCCGCATAGCTGCGGCGTACCAGCGGCTGGGCGGCCATGTGCAAAATGATATCGGGTCTGCTGCGCGCGACTGCAGCCGTGAGGCTGTCGGTGTCGCGCAGATCGGCAATCGTCTCGCCACTCAATCCGGCGCTGCCAACGAGCGCATGCAGAGAAGGCGCAGTCGACGGCGCCAGCGCATACCCGAAGACGTCTGCGCCAAGCCGCGAAAGCCACACCCGCGCCCACGTGCCCTTGAAGCCGGTATGCCCGGTGACGAGCACCCGCTTGCCGCGCCAGAAACGGCTATCCGGCAGACGGCCCATCACCAGACCTTCCATGGCGCATGGCCGCTCTGCCAGAGCTCCTCAAGCTGATTCTTGTCACGCAGCGTATCCATCGGCCGCCAGAAACCGTCATGGTTGAAGGCCATCAGCTGGCCATCACGCGCAAGACCTTCGAGCGGCGCGCCTTCGAAAGACGTATCGTCGCCGGCGATGCGATCGAGAACCGAGCGGTTGAGTACAAAGAAGCCGCCGTTGATGCGCGCATTGTCGCCTGCAGGCTTTTCCATGAAACTGCGAACCTGCCCCGCATCCGTCAGCAACGCGCCATAGCGGCCGGGCGGCACGACGCTGGTAACAGTCGCTTCCTTGCCGTGGCGATGATGAAAATCGGTCAGCGCCTGAATATCGATATTGGCAACACCATCACCATAGGTCAGGCAGAACGTATCACCGAGATAATTGGCGACGCGCTTCACACGCCCCCCGGTCATCGACCCCTCGCCGGTTTCGACCAGCGTAACGCGCCAGGGCTCGGCCTTGGTCGAATGATAGGTCGTCTCACCGCGCTCCATGTCAAAGGTCACATCCGCCGAATGCAGGATATAATTGGCGAAATATTCCTTGATCATATAGCCGCGATAGCCAAGGCAGATCACGAAGTCGTTGAAGCCATAATGGCTATAGGTCTTCATGATATGCCAAAGGATCGGCCGCCCACCGATCTCAATCATCGGCTTCGGCCGCAAATGGCTCTCTTCGGAAATGCGGGTGCCGAAGCCGCCGGCGAGAATAACGATTTTCATGGAAGTGGCCCTGCTACCGAATGACACCGAATTGCATTGACAAAAATTCGACCGCCCTTATCAAGTCACGACGAAGGGATATAATCGTCTCTTTTGTATATTTCGACAAAGATTGCAACATGAGGTGCGTGCCGTGGCACGAGTGAGCATCGGATTACCAACACTGAACGGTGCTGAGTTCATCGCGGAGAGTCTGCGATGCCTGCAAGAACAAACTTTCGAAGATTTCGAAGTCGCAATATCGGATAACGGGTCCACAGATGGGACCAGTGAGATCTGTGCCGAATTCGCACGCCGGGACAAACGTTTTCATCATTTTCGTCTAGAGCAAACGATTCCGTGGCTTCAGAATTTCTCACGGGTGAGAGACTTGCTACAAGGCCCCTATTTCATGTGGCGGGCCGACGACGACTTAGCTGCTCCAAACCATATCGAAAGTCTGGTTAGTCATCTAGACAGTGAGCCCAACGCGGATCTCGCCGTGGCCAAGATTCGCCGCATCATCGAAGAGCCAGTACGCACCGAACGCTTATTTGATCTGCCTCAGCTACCGGACGGCCCCCATCTTGCTCGAGTGAAAGAGCTAACGCTCAATTGTCATCCCAGCTGGTTCTACGGACTATGGCGCAGGGAAACAGTAGTGCGGGATTGGGATCTCGTCGTACAAAGGTACGAGACACTATGGGCTTCTGACCACCTTGCATTGCTTCCGTCACTTTTAGATGGAAAGGTCGCTTTAGCTTTTGATACCGAGTTTATACAAAGAATAAAGCGACCTAATCAGATCTACAGGCTCGACCCTGAGAAACTCATGCAGACACGGACAAAATACAAAGCGCTTGCCGTAGAGATGTTGAACGCCAGAAGCTGGTCGGCAGACGATCGCCATCAAGTCGAAGCTATACTTGAACAACACATCGAGCAGCGCGTCGCCAGAAAGTGGGCAATGCGGCGAAGAATCCTGAAATCTAAAATTAAATCGCTAATTATAAGAAATCAACATTAAGAGAGCACTTCTTGGAAGAATGTGATTCGCTCGCGCAGTTGGTCATCATTCCATAGCCACCATTGTGATTCCAAAAGACGTTCCCGCGTCGCCTGATCGAAGCGAAACCTCATAATTCTCGCTGGCACACCGCTGACTATGGCATATGGCGGAACGTCCCGAGTGACCACGGCTCCAGCACCTACAACAGCGCCGATACCGATTCTTACACCACTCAGGATTGTCACGTCGCGACCGATCCACACATCATGCTCTATTGTGATTTTCTTCTGGAACCTTTTCAGATCGACGACATTTTCAGAGACAAGCCTAAAATCTGCAAGGTAGAATGCTGGGCTTGTTGACACTTTATCTAAGGGATGTTCACCTGCAGAAATCCCCACATTCACAGCAATAGAGCAAAACGAGCCAATTTGATGTAATGTTGACCCTTTGTAGCAAAACTGCTCATATCCGTAAGAGTACTTACCGACCTTTATATTAAACTTATTCTCGACATAGGCGCGATAAGCGTCGTCGCGGCTGCCGTATTTTTTCTTAGAGCGGCGGCGAAATTTATTTAGCCACCAAGTTTTATGATTGCCTTTGGACAACCAGCTGTCCCAAGAAGATCTTAAAACAACGTCATCTTCAGAATATCGAAGCTCACTATCTTCGGGAGTCCAAAAATCATTGAAGTTACCGATTGTATTGACCATTCACAAATACGCCTAGTGCAGCCGTCCGCGACAATTTAAAAAGATAAGCTTGCCTCATAATAATGAGCCAGCTAAGCGGCCAAACCAGTTGCTTCGCCACCAGATACGATAGAGCCGCCTCTTAATCCAGGAGACTTCATCATATATAGCAGCCTCCCCCAAGCTAGCCGAGCAAGACGCAAGCGCTCTCTAGATGACGCAACAAAATACTGGAAGGTCCGATTGTCAGCAACAAGCAAATTCCGTTGCGATCCGGACCTAAATGTCTCACTAAGCGGCCACGTTGGGGAATCGTAAAGATGCCCATAACGGTCAAGAATAAAAGCATTCAAACCGCGCTCACGGATTTGGCGTGTTATGCTATAGGGGCCAGCCTCCACAAGGTTTCCATCCCCCTTTGTTGTCAATCGACCAAACTCCAGTGACGAGAACAACTTTGATCTTACCATGAACGCGTTGGTGCGGACGTGGCAGTTTGGAAACGGCTGGTCTGGAGACGCTCGTTCGTAACTACCTGTCGCGCCTACTATGCCACAATCTTCACGACTCTCGAACGCGGCAACGTAAGACTTCAGCCAATCAGGAGCGAGAATACGACTGAACGAGGTGAAGAATAAAAGGAATTCGTAGCTCATGTTCTGAGCCACATCCAACGCGAGAGTAAACTGATATAAATTATCGGGATACCGAATCTGTACGACCCTACCCGAAAATCGCTGCTCAAAGCCAACAAGCTCGTGACAGATGGCGTGATCTGGATATCCCTTCATTTGCCAGATCAGATCAAATTCCGCACCAGCCGAAAAGAACCGCAAGCTATGTAAAAACGCCTTCCTGAATCCAGGGGGGTTTCCCCATCTATCTAGGTAAACAACTGCGATCCTAGAGGATGCTTTAGACATAATAAGCGACCTATCTTGCCTATTTGATGCCAACAACAACTGGAGGGTCAAATATATTCTCTTCTCTAACACCAAACTTCAACAGATCTCTGCGACCGTACTCATCTGCTATTCTTTCAGCGAACGCTCTGATAGTGATCGGCATCCCCGAGCAGACGTTCACGGGCCCGACAGAAGAGCCAAACGCGACGTTGCAGATCGCCTCGGCCGCATCCGCCACGTCTAAGAAGTCTCGCACCTGCATGCCAGCAGTCAGCTCTGCCGGCAAACCGGCAGCCAAAGATCTTCGGAGATATGGAACAAAGCGTCGGTCATGCTCGCCTTCTCCGTAGAGGTAGAAAAGTCTACACCAAGAGAACTCAATCTCTCTAGCTCGAAACCACTGAGACAGCGTTAGGTAAGCTGAAGCCTTGGACGCTGCGTAAGGAGTGAGCGGTTTCAAAGGCGTGTCTACCGAAAGCCAACCGACACTGACGTCGTATTCAAAGCAAGTTCCAATTCCGATAAAGCGCCTCACACCGGCATTCGCTGCCGCCCTAGCGATCGTGATCGTTCCAGTTAGGCAATCCAGATTCTCATCTGCCATCAGGTACTTTCCGGGCTCCGCGTACCAAGCCAGATGAATAACGGTATCGATTCCGGTAAGGACCTTTGTCCACCACTCCTCGCTCTCAAGGAATGGAGTCGCGCTTTCCGCAAGCTGGATCGCGTACAAGTCCATAAATTTTCCCACCGAATTGGGACGGGCAACGACACTGACGTCCACACCCTTCATGATCAGATTGCGCAAAACATGCAGACCTACGAATCCGGAGGCACCTGTGATAAGGACTTTTCTCATTGCTGCTCATTCATTTGGCATGAAGATGTAACCCTTAAAAGGCCCCAAACTCGATCCGAGACGGATGACATCCGCATACGTCAATTGGTAGATGAAAGGTTATAGAGAACCGTGCCGCGCTTCACCAGTCGCCCCTCAGATTTGCCTAACCTTTTCATCATCGAACGCCAGCATCTCGGCGATGACCGCGGCTTCTTTTCCCGCTTTTTCTGCGTGGACGAAATATCCGGGTTCGGCACAGGCAGCATCGCACAGATCAATCACACGATGACGAGGGAAAAAGGTGTCATCCGCGGCATGCATTTCCAGCGCGCTCCTCATGATGAGACCAAATTCGTGTCCTGCCTCAAGGGCGCCATCTTCGACGTCGCCGTGGATCTGCGCCCCGGATCTCCGACCTATCTCAAATGGCACGGTGAAATCCTTTCGCAGGACAATGCCCGCTCCCTGTTGATCCCCGCAGGCTTCGCCCATGGTTTTCAGACTTTGAGCGAGGACTGCGAATTGATCTACCTTCACGACAAACCCTATGCGCCCGATGCCGAGGGCGGGGTCAATCCGCTCGATCCCAAGATCAACATCTCCTGGCCTTTGCCTGTTTCGCAGATGTCTGCCCGAGATAGCAATTTCGCATTTCTATAGCGATTGCGGCACCCTATCGAGAGGTCTGGTCGCCAAGGTCGGACCAAACCGATTTTCCCTTGCTGACCGTCTTTGAGATCGCGCGCTGGTCGCGCCACTCGCGCCCTATATCGCGAATGACCGGCCGGGCATCCGGCGAATAGATGTAATTCTTGAAATTGGCGACCGTCCGCTCAAGCGCCGGATTGACCGCCGAGTAGAATTGCTTTTCCGGATCGAACTCTTCGATCAGCAATCCGGCGCAAGTCCGCGCAAAGTCCCCTCTCAGGAAAGAAGGCGACGTCGTGAACTTGGGGAACGACGTGAACTTCGGAATCTTGATCCCGGCGAACTTGAGATAGTTATTCCTTTTATGGAAATGCCCCTTCGCCTTTATGTCCCAGTTCTGATCGGCATGATGAAGCGATACCTGCTGAACGGCCCTGTCTGCAAAGGCGCTCAAGGCCTCATCGCCTATCCGCCCAAGCGAGATCCAATCGTCTTCCAGATGCAAGACGAAATCCGCTTCCGTCGCCTGCCATAGCCGCTTGACGGCGGCGCAGAAACTCGGGCGTTCGGGAGTGAAGACAACCGCTTCAGGGAAGAGACGACGGACGATATCGGCGCAGTCGCGCGCATCCTCATCCGATCCAAAGATCGGATCGATATTGATCGATACTCTTCCAACGTTGAAATTGGAAAACGCAAGCTCGCCGAAGCTGGCCATCGTCGTGCGCAGCAGATCGGGTCGCCGCCCGGCGACGATACTGACATCGATATGCGTCAACGCATTACTCCTCAAACAGCGATCGGCGCCTTGATGCTGGCATCTGCCTCGTAGCCGGCGAGCTCGAAATCTTCGAATTTGAAATCGAAGATATCCTTGACGTCGCGCTTGATCAGCATGCGTGGCAGCGGCTTCGGATCGCGCGTCAGCTGCAGTTTCGCCTGCTCGAAGTGATTGTGGTAGAGATGCGCGTCGCCGAGCGTGTGGACGAAATCGCCGTATTTCAGGCCGGTCACCTGCGCCACCATCATCGTCAGCAGCGCGTAGGAAGCGATGTTGAAGGGCACGCCGAGGAAGATGTCGGCCGAGCGCTGGTAGAGCTGGCAGGAGAGCTTGCCGTCGGCGACGTAGAACTGGAAGAGGCAATGGCAGGGCGGCAGCGCCATGTCGTCGACTTCGGCCGGGTTCCAGGCCGAGACGATGTGGCGGCGCGAATTCGGGTTCTTGATGATGCCGTTCACCAGGTTGGCGATCTGGTCGATATGCCCGCCATCAGGCGCCGGCCAGGAGCGCCACTGCGCGCCGTAGACCGGGCCGAGATCGCCGTTCTCGTCAGCCCATTCGTCCCAGATCGACACGCCGTTGTCCTTGAGGTAGCGGATATTGGTCTCGCCCTTCAGGAACCAGAGCAGCTCGTGGATGATCGAGCGCAGATGCAGCTTCTTGGTCGTCAGAACCGGGAAACCGTCGTTCAGGTCGAAGCGCATCTGATGGCCGAAGACCGAGCGCGTGCCGGTTCCCGTCCGGTCGCCACGGTCGGTGCCCTTGTCCATCACATGGGTCAGAAGATCGAGATATTGCTTCATGGCCGCCGCCGACTCCGTTTTCGCCTTATATTTAAGCCGTCCCCGCCCCGAAACCAACCACGCGGCATCGCTTTTCCAAGCAAAATCCGCCGATATCAACGACGCTTTTGTGACGAGCCTCTTCCCATCGCTTCAGGAAAACACTATATCAGCCTTGCCGGTCTTCGGGCCGGCTATGGCGATAAATGGGCGGTGTAATAAGCCTATTGGACCCGGGGGCGGTACCCGGCGCCTCCACCAAGAACAGCCGGATGTACGGCTGCTGTTGATGGGGGCGAAATAGGATCGACAAGGGTGTAAAGATCGACTTTTCGCTCGGCATGATACCGCCGTTATCGGGTCACAAGTGTAGTTGCAAACGACAACAACGCTAAGGAATACGCTCTCGCTGCCTAATGGCGGTGCGGGAATTCCGCTCCAAGTCCTCTAGGTTAGCCCCTTGAGGCGGGGTCCGAAGGCACCTGGCAACAGAAGCCTTCACCTTCTCCCTGCCATTGAAATCATGTATGCTTCCGTCAAGCATGACTCGGGGCAAGGCTTCCGCAGCGCGGCCGGACATGGCATATAAGCGAGCGAAAAGACTTCCGAACCAACGAAAGACAGGAAAAGCATGGGGCAGGACCACATCCGCTACGACATTCTGGCACAGGACGCGCTGCGTGGCGTCATCCGCAAGGTCTTGTCCGAAGTCGGAGCGACGGGCCGCCTTCCCGGCGACCACCACTTTTTCATCACCTTCCTGACCGGCGCTCCCGGCGTGCGCATTTCGCAGCACCTGAAGAGCAAATATCCCGAGCAGATGACCATCGTCATCCAGCACCAGTTCTGGGATCTGAAGATCACCGAATCGCTGTTCGAGATCGGCCTTTCCTTCTCCGACGTTCCCGAAAAGCTCGTCATCCCCTTCAATGCCATCCGCGGCTTCTATGATCCCTCGGTGAATTTCGAGCTGGAATTCGACGTGCCGCTCGCCGATGGCGAGGAGCTGACCGAAGCCGAAATCACCGCCTACCCGGTCGCTCCCGAAAAGAGCGAGGAAACGCCGGCGGCCAAGCCCGCCGAAGGCGGCGAGGAAAAGAAGCCCGGATCGGTCGTCTCGCTCGACGCCTTCCGCAAGAAGCAGTAACCGGAAGGGAAGCCAAGGCTTCCCTTTTTCATTCCAGCCAAAGTGCATTTTGGCCGGCCGAATTCATTTCAGATCGGGGCATGCCATGAGCGCCGAAATCGTCAATCTCCGCCAGTTCAGGAAGAAGCAGGCCCGTTCGGAAAAGGACAAAGAGGCCGAGCAGAACCGCATCAGCTTCGGCCGCACCAAAGCCGAGAAGCAGTTGACCAAGGCGCTGAACGACAAGGCGGAGAAGACCCATAGCCAGGGCCGGATCGAGAAGGACAAGGACGAATAGGCCCGTTGCCGATCGCACTGCTCTGTCCGTTTAATCAAGCCAGCAAGTCCCGCCGATGATCCGCAAGCATTCCGCAACGCTTCACGGCCACCGCACCAGCTTCACCCTCGAAGACGAATTCTGGGCCGAACTGAAGGCGATCGCCACCGCCCGCACAATCCCGCTTGCCGCACTGATTTCAGAGATCGACGATAGCCGCGCCGCCGACAGCAACCTCTCCTCGGCGCTGCGCCTGCATGTGCTCGCCTGGCTCAAGAACAGCGGATGATGGTAACTTTGGCGAGGTCATTGCCGCGCCCGTGAGCGCCCGGCAATGACCCCTTGATGGCTAGGTTCGGGTAACCACCCGATTTCAGCTTATGCGTTTCTGAAAACCGCGATACGCCGTCTTTCGATCAGAAGCTGCGGCATTCGCGCTAGATGAATGCGCTCGCCGCATCCCGAACTTGTCCGAAGGACGTAAATCGCTGGTCGATTGTGGAAAGACGGATATCCGGCTTATTGCGGAATGCCGGCGCCGGGCATGGTGTTGAAATTCAGGCCGTTGCCGCCTGTCGGTGCCTGGCCCTGGCTGCTGTTCTGCTGAGCCGCACGCCGTTGTGCTTCGGCCTCCGCCGCGGCCTTGGCGTCGGCAGCAGCCTTCGCATCCGCCTCGGCCTTCGCCCTGACTTCCGCTTCCGCCTTCTGTTTCGCAGCCGCTTCGGCGAGCGCCCGCAGACGCTCCTCCTCGGCCTTGCGCTCGGCCTCGATCGCCGCTGCCTTGGCGCGTTCGGCGTCGTTGAACTTGTAGAGAGCCACTTCGCGGCGCAGGCGCTGTTTTTCGAGCACGTTGGCCTGCAGGCGCTCGACCCGGCGGCGTTCGCGTTCGAAGGCGCGCAGCGACAGGTAGCCGGTGATATCGGTCACATCCATGGTGCGGCCAGGCGATGCCAGCAGACCGGAAAAATCGAGCCTCAACGCCGGATCGGCGCCGGAGAGCGCGTCGTTGCCGGGGTTGAAGCCGATATTCAGCGAGGCGTTGATACGCTCCTGCGGCAGGTCGATCTGCGCGTTGCCGGTCACCTTGGCGAGGTCGTTGGATACGGTGACGTTCTGAACCCGGAGCATGCCATCGGTGATGTTGAACGGGATGCCGAGCGGCGGCAGCTTTGCCTCGCCGTTATTCAGCAGCGTCTCGACGATCGGATGCACCTTGCCGGCATTCAGCTGGTCCTGCATCGGATCGGTGGCCGAGAGCAGTGGCGCCAGGATCGCCAGATTGAGGCCACGCACGCTGGTCTCGCCAAGCCGCATCTCGCCGGAGCCGGTCATCGAGCTCGCGAGTTCCGTCATCGACTTGCCGGATGCCTCGGAGCTCAGCGACAGGCCGAACTTGCCGTTGGCAATCGGCGCCCCGTCACGCGACCAGACGACGCCGCCGAGATCGGCATCGGCAAGCGCCAGCTTCGTCTGGAAGAAGCCGGTGCCGTCGGCATTGGTGAAGAGCAGGTTGCCGGAAAGCTTGCCGCCATCCCAGGTGCCCTGCATGTCGTTCAGCTGCAGCTCGTCGCCCTTATAGGCAATGTTGCTGGCGAAATCGTTGACGGCGCCAGACCAGCCGGGCCAGAACTGCTGGGCCGAGAGCTTCAGGTTGACGTCCATATCCTTGAAGACCGGCTGTCCGAGACCCTGTGTCGTCAGATTGCCGGTTACAGGATCGGTCATCGGCCCATAGACGGCCTCGCCGAGCCAGATCGCATCGGCGCGGTCGAGCGCCAGCTCCCCGCTCGCCGTGGTCTTGTTCGCTGCCCTGTCGACCGCCAGCGAGCCAGCGAACTTATTGTCGGCAGCATGGCCCTTCAGGTCCGCGAATGTGATCTTGCCGCTATCGATCGTCGCCGTCGTCTGGAGGCCGAACGGCAGGCCGGTTCCGAGCTGCGGCAGCGCTATGCCGTTCATGATCAGGTAGGGATCGAGATCGGCGCTCTCCAGGGAAACACCGACCTGGCCGTTCATGAAGGTATCGGGGCGCACATCGACCTTGCCATTGGCGGTAAACGACGTGCGGTCGGTCGCAAAGGCCAGCGAGGCATCGGCGGGATCGGTGCCGTTGACCTGCACCTTCAGCGACAATCTGCCATTGGCATCGGCTTCCACCGGCAGCGGGTCGAGCCCCGCCTGGCCGAACAGCACAGAGGTCGTCGCATTCTCGAGCGTCGCTTCGAGGCTGGTCGTCCCCTTGCCGGTCAGCGCCAGAAGATCGGACATGCGGTAATCGAGATTGACGCGGCTGCCGTTGGAAACACCGGCCAGCGTCAGCGTCAGCCCATCATTGTCGTCGCCACCGAGCGTCAGGGCGCCGCGCAGCGCCGTGTTGGTGTACCAGGCGGCATTGCGCACCAGCCGGTCCATGACCGGATGCGGTGGCAGATGCTCCTTCAGCATGGTGAAGAACGGGCCGGGATCGGCCGATTTGAAGGTGATCTCGCCGGAACCCTTATAGTCGAGCAACGAGCCTTCGGCGCGGCCGGTCGCGGTCAGCTCGGCACCTGCGAAATTCTTGACCGCCAGCTTTTCGATGGCGAGTGCGCCATCGGCGATGGTGAAATTGGTCTCGACATTCGAGGCCTCGACACCGAAGGCCGTGAACTTGTCGGCCTTCAGCTGGGCGGTGATCTTGTGGTCGAGCACGTTGTCGCCGGCGTCCTGTCCGGTAAACAGGCCGGTCAGCGCCCGGAGCGCGTCGAGATCCAGCGCATCGCCATTCAGCGCCACGTTCAGCGCCGGCGTCTGATCCTTCGGCGCCAGCCGCTCCACCCTGCCCTTGAGCGTTGCGGGACCGACGGCGATCTCCAGATTGTCGAAACTCTGCTTCTGATGCGTCAGGCCGACATCGGCCGAAAAACCAGCCTGACGGAGCTGGCGAATTGCCGGATCGACCGAACCGGCAAGCCAGGACGCAAGGCCACTCGGCTGGTTGGAAGCCACGGTCACGTGACCGTTGAACGACGGCTGACCGCGCAACGTAAGCCGCCCCTTGCCTTCCACCTGCGTGCGGCCCGGCAGCGTGCCGACGGCATCGTCGATCGTCCAGCCGTCACCGGCCGGCTGCAGGTCGAGCTGCACGTCGCGGATCGCCGTATCGCCGGCAACGATGGCCGGCAGACGCACGCTCGCCTTGCCCGGCACCTGCGGGATCGGCACCTGCGCCACGATATTGATCAGCGAATTGAGGCGCTGGCGGGCCGAAAGGCCGGGATCGCGCGCCGTCTTGCCGCCCGCGCCCTGATTGCCGATGCGGTTGACATCGATCTGCTGGCCGTTGGCGATCAGCAGGAATTCCGGCGCGCTGCCGGTATCGAGCGTCGCCTCCCCGGTGATCACATAGGGGTCATCGGCCGAGCCGACTTCCAGCCGGTATTCAGGAACGCGGATGCGCTCGTTGGTCAGCTCGAAACGGCCCTTCACGCGCGGCGGCGGCAGCGTCTTGTCATTCTTGCTCTGCCCGCGGTTCTCGATCGCTGCCGACATCGTGCCCTGATAGTTCGGCTTGCGGTCGACGAGCTTCAGCTCGCCATCGAGATCGACGCTGACAGGATGCTGGTCGGGAACGAGACGGGTGCGGACTTTCAACACGCCGTTTTCATCCGGCTGGCCGCTGGCGATCGAGAAACTGCCATGCTCGCCGTCGAGAGTCGCATCACCATCAATGCGCCACGGACCGGCGAGCGACTTTGCCGACATCTCCGCATTCAGGCCGGTGATGTTGCGCGAACGGCCGGACTGGTCGTCGATGAACTGCACATCGCCACCGCTGACATGAACATTTTCGAGCACGACGGTCTTGGCCGGAATTTCCGCCTGGCTGCCGCGCATCCAGTCGAGCGTGCCGTCCTTCAGGAGGCGCAGCCGCACCTTCGGATTGACGACGCGCATGTCGAAGATCAGCGCTTCGCCAGAGAGAAACGGCGCAAGCTCGGCATCCATGGAAAACTGCTCGACCTGAACGATCGGCTGGCCATCCGGCTCCTGGCCGACGCGCACGTCATGCATGGTCACCGACGGAAACGGCAGCAGCCGCGCATCGACGGTGCCGTGCACGGTGACCTTCTTGCCGATGATCTGGCTTGCCTGATCCTCGAAATTCTTGCGGAAGTCCGTCCAGTCGATGAATAGCGGTGCGAGTAGCGCCACAAAGAGCACTACGACGATCACTCCCCCCAGAAAGACGAGGAACCGGCCTACCAAATCAAGGATTCTCCATTCGGGATTCTGTTGCCGACACTACTGTTATTCATGCCGGTAGCAAGGCCGAAGATCATGAGATTATTCCGTTTTCAGCCGAGGTGAAAAATCTTGCCCGGGTTGAAGATATTGTCCGGATCGAGCGAGCGCTTGACCTGGCGCATCAGATCGACGGTGCCGCCGAGCTCCTCTTGAAGAAACGACATCTTGCCTTGTCCGATCCCGTGTTCCCCGGTGCATGTTCCATCCATTGCCAGCGCACGTGCATTGAGCCGCGAGACGAAATTCTCGACACCGGCAACACCTTCCGCGGTCTTGTCGTCGAACAACACCAGGACATGGAAGTTCCCGTCGCCCGCATGCCCGACGATCATCGCCAGCAAGCCGTGCGCCTCGATATCCGCCTGCGTCTCCGTGATGCAATCCGCCAGCCGGGAGATAGGAACACAGACATCCGTCGAAAGTGCGGCAAGCTCGGGCGCCAGCGCCCGCGAGGCCCAATAGGCGTTGTGGCGAGCTTTCCAGAGCTTCGCGCGCTCCTCGGCATTGACGGTCCAGACAAACTCCCCGCCCCCGCACTCGGCGGCGATCTCGGCAAAATGTTGCGATTGCAGCGCGACCGTCTCGTCCGTGCCGTGGAATTCGAGGAAGAGCGTCGGCGTCTCCTCGTAGCTGAGGTTCGAATAGGCATTACAGCACTTGATCTGCAGCGCATCGAGAAGCTCGATGCGGGCGACCGGAATGCCCATCTGGATGGTCATGATGACGGCGTCGCAGGCCGCCTTGATGGTCGGAAATGGGCAGACGCCGCCGCCGATCTTCTGCGGGATCCCTTGCAGCCTCAACGTCACCGACGTCAGAATGCCGAGCGTGCCCTCGGAGCCAACGAAGAGCCGCGTCATGTCATAGCCGGCCGAGGACTTGCGGGCGCGCCGCGCGGTGCGGATTTCCTCGCCATTGGCGGTCACCGCGGTGACGGACAGCACATTGTCCTTCATCGTGCCGTAGCGCACCGCATTGGTGCCGGAAGCGCGCGTCGAGGCCATGCCGCCGATCGAGGCGTTAGCGCCGGGATCGATCGGGAAGAACAGGCCGGTATCGCGGAGATAAACGTTGAGCTCTTCGCGGGTGATGCCGGGCTCGACAGTGCAGTCGAGATCCTCGGCATTGACTTCGAGAACGCGGTTCATCCGGCTGAAATCGATGGAAATGCCGCCGGAGGGCGCATTGACCTGGCCTTCGAGCGACGAGCCCGTGCCGAAGCCGATGACGGGAACCTTGTGCTCGGCGCAGATCCTGACCGCGGCTTTGACGTCATCCGCCGTCTCGGCAAACAACACGCCATCGGGCAGCTGCGCCGGAATATAGGTTGTCGTATGGGCGTGTTGCGCGCGGAAGGATTCGCCGGTCTGGAAACGCTCGCCGAAACTCTGCTTCAGGATGCCCAGGACGGCAGAAATCCCTGCCTCGTTGCGCAATCCAGCCTTCGCATCCTTGAGAGCCATCCCGTTGATCTCCAATACGTTCTACCATCGACAGGCAGGCTGGTATGGGACAAGTGGAATGACATGTCCAGTCAAGATTGCGCGCAATCGGGGTGAGCTGCGGGCAGCCTTTCGGATAAGGCCGCCCGCCGCGCGATCGTCAGACCAGAGGCGGGTTCAGCCGAGCAAAACCCTCCTGGCGGCGATAGGGGAAATAGGGATAGGGCGCGGTCACGGCGCTCACCGCATCCAGCCGCTTGATCTGCTCCGGCGTCAGCGACCAGCCCACCGCGCCGAGGTTCTGGCGCAGCTGTTCTTCGTTGCGGGCGCCGATGATGACGCTCGATACTGTCGGGCGGCTGGTGAGCCAGTTGATGGCAATCTGCGGTACCGTCTTGCCGGTCTCCTCCGCGATCTCCATCAGAACATCGACGATCGCATAGAGCTTCTCGTCATCGACAGGAGGCCCGAATTCGGCCGTCTGGTGCAGACGGCTTCCTTCCGGCAGGGGCTGACCGCGGCGGATCTTGCCGGTCAGCCTGCCCCAGGCAAGCGGGCTCCAGACCAGAGCGCCGACGCCCTGATCTGCGCCGAGCGGCATCAGCTCCCATTCGTAGTCGCGGCCGGCGAGCGAATAGTAGACCTGATGGGCGACGTAGCGCGGATGCCCGTTCGCATCGGCCGCTGCAAGCGACTTCATCAGTTCCCATCCCGCGAAATTCGACACGCCGGTATAGCGCAGCTTGCCCGCTGCAATCAGTCCGTCGAGCGTCGATAGCACTTCCTCGACCGGCGTCGAGGCATCGAAGGCATGCAGCTGGAGGAGGTCGATATAGTCGGTGCCGAGGCGGCGCAGCGCCGCGTCGACCGAGCGGATCAGCCGCGAGCGCGAGGCGCCCCAATCGGCCGGACCGTCACCGACGGGAAGAGCCGTCTTGGTCGAGATCAGCACCTGATCGCGCTTGCCGCGGATCGCCTGCCCCAGCACTTCTTCAGAGGCACCTGCAGAATAGACGTCCGCCGTGTCGAACAGATTGACACCGGCCTCCAGGCAGATGTCGACGAGACGGCGCGCTTCCGCGGCATCGGTATTGCCCCAGGCACCGAACAGCGGGCCGGAGCCACCGAAGGTACCGGCGCCGAAGCTCAGAACGGGCACACGCAGGCCTGACCGGCCGAGATTTCGATAGTCCATAGTCTTTCTCCTGTTGTCTCCAGAAGATAGACACTCAAATTACGCTGATATAGATTGCCTCAAAGAAACTCATTTGTGATTTGAATTCATCATGAGCAGGCAGGACATCAATCGCTCCGGCGAAATGGAAGTCTTCGTCCGCGCCGTCGAGCTCGGCGGCTTTTCGGCGGCCGCAACGGCCTGCAAGATGACGCCTTCGGCGGTGAGCAAGCTGATTACCCGCCTTGAGGCAAGGCTCGGCACCCGCCTCGTCAACCGCTCCACCCGCAAGCTGCAGCTGACACCGGAAGGGTCGGCTTTCTACCAGCGCAGCGTTTCGATCCTCGCCGATATTTCAGAGGCCGAGCGCTATGCATCGTCAGGCGAACAGGCGACCGGGCCGATCCGTATCAATACCAGCGGCTCCTTCGGCAATCACATCCTGGCGCCGCTCGTGCCGCAGTTCCTGGCCGAACATCCCGGCATCACCCTCGACATTACCCTGACCGACAAGATCGTCGATCTCATGGAAGAGCGCGCCGATGTGGCGATCCGCGCCGGTCCGCTGAAGAGCTCCAGCCTGATCGCCCGCAAGCTCGGCGGCGCCCGCAAGCTCATCGTCGGCGCTCCCAGCTATCTCGCGACGCATGGCGTGCCGAAATCCATCGCCGATCTCGAAAACCACTGCCGCGTCGGCTTTTCCTATTCCCGCGCCATCCAGGGCTGGCCGCTTCAGGATGGCGCCGAAGCGGTCAACGTGCCGGTCACACCGGGGGTGCAGGTCAGCGACGGTGAGGCCATGCGCCATCTGGCGGTTGCCGGCGCTGGGCTGGCCCGGCTCGCCGACTTCACCTTACGGGAAGATATTGCCGCCGGGAGACTTGCCGTCGTCATGGAAGACTTCAATCCCGGCGATATCGAGGACTTTTACGCCGTCTATCTCGGCCAGGGCGGCCCGCTTCCGGCCCGCGTGCGCGCCCTCCTCGATTTCCTGGCTACTCACGCCAAGCTATGAGAACTGCCGGTTAGCTCGAAAAGGCGAATTGGCAGAGGCCGCAAAGCCATGTTGTCTTCCTTCCCGGCAACGGAGGGACATAGAGATGCAGGCCAAGACCTATCCGAAATTGAAGGGCATGACCGTCCTGTCATCGACAGGCGCGGTTCTCGCGATGCTGACATCGCCGGCAAGCGCCGAGATCAAGACGGTGACGACCAAGCCCACGGCAGCCACGATGACGCCGGGTGAGCCGGTCCTTTACGACGACAAGAACTGCCCTGCCGGGATGATCGCAAAGTTCACCAAGGCGAAACGAAACAACAGTATCAGCAAGAAATGCGTTCATAAGTAACCGGATCGGATGCACGCCGCCAGACCCTGGCGGCGCGCAGTGCCACATTTCGCAGTTGACCCTCCGGCAGGCTGACAAATATATCCGCACTGCGCCTCCGGCATCCCCGCCGGTCCAGAAGTCACGCCGATAATCATCCTTCGACCGCTCTGGCGGTGCCTGCCGATCGGCAAAGAAGATATCGTTGATGCCGTTCAAAGCCCTTGCCAGCTTCCTACCTTCGAAGGCGAGCCTGCCCCGATGGGCAATCCTGCTTGCTCTCTCCGTCATCCTGGTTCTCGGCCTGGAAATGCTCGGCCTGCCGGCATCGCTGCTGATCGGGCCGATGGTCGCGGCGATCGTCGTGGCGCTGACGGCATCGAAGACGCAGCTGCGCGTGCCCCGCTGGCCGCTGCTCTTCGGGCAGGCGCTGGTTGGCTTCCTGATGGCACGCGCCATCACCGTCGATATCGTCAAGACCATGGCCGATGATGCCCTGCTCTTCCTGTCGCTGATCTTCGCGATCATCGCCGCTGCCGGTTTGCTTGGTTACGTGCTGACCAAACTGCAGGTTCTGCCCGGAACCACTGCCGTCTGGGGCTCCTCCCCCGGCGCCGCCGCGGCGATGACCATCATGTCCGAGAGCTACGGCGCCGATGCCCGCCTCGTCGCCTTCATGCAATACCTGCGCGTCGTCTTCGTCGCCGTCGCCGCCTCTGTCGTCTCGACCCTCTGGACCAGCGCCGAGGGCGCAGAACCACCGCCGCTGATCTTCTTCCCGCCGGTCGACTGGCCGGCCTTTGCCGCAACGATCGCGCTGACCGGCCTCTGCGCCTATGGCGCCGCACGCTTGCGCATCCAGGGCGGCACGATCATCCTGCCGCTGATCATCGGCTCGACGCTGCAGGGACTGGGTCTTTTGACGATCGAGCTGCCGCTCTGGCTGCTTGCCATCAGTTATGCCCTGATCGGCTGGAGCATCGGCCTGCGCTTCACGCCGGGTATCATGGCGCACGCCGCCCGCGCCCTGCCTCGCGTCGCAGCTTCGATCCTGACGCTAATGTCGATCTGCGGCCTGATGGCCTTTGCGCTCCACAAGCTTGCCGGCGTCGATCCGCTGACGGCCTATCTGGCAACCAGCCCCGGCGGCGCCGATTCGGTCGCCATCATCGCCGCATCGAGCGATGTCGACATGCCCTTCGTCATGGCGATGCAGGTCGGGCGCTTCCTGGTCATCCTGCTGACCGGCCCGATGCTCGCCCGTTTCATCGCCAGGAAGAGCGGCCTGGCGATGAGCCGCGTCTGAGCGCCGCCCACTGCCCGGGCGTCATGCCATAGGCTTTCTTGAAATGCCGGTTGAAATGGCTCTGGTCGGCAAAGCCGGTCGCAAAGGCGATCTCCGGCAGCTTCTCGCCTTCGATGATCAGCGCCCTTGCCTGCTGCAGCCGCCGCATCAGCAGATAGCGGTGCGGACTGGTGGCAAAGGCCGCGCGGAAATGCCGTGACAGCGTGAAACGGTCGAGACCGGTCACAACTTCCAGCTCTTCGGAATGAACGGCGCGCGTCGCATGCGCCTCGAGATAATCACGCGCCTTGCGCGCCTGCCGCCAGGCAAGCTTGCCGATCGGTTTCACCGGTGCACTCGCCCGCCTTGCCAGACCGCCCGCCACCTCCGTCAGGAAATCATCGACGAACAGACCGTCGAGCTCGCCATCGAGATCGCTGAGCGCCCCGAGCAGCACATGGGCAAGCGCCGCATCGCCGAACACGGGCTCGCCGACGAAGGGCAACCCCATCTTCTCCGCATCCAGACATTCGGCGACCAGCGCCGGCTCGATATAGAGCATCCGATATTGCAGCCCGTCCTCGGTTCCCGCCCCGCCGTCATGCTCTTCGTCGGGATGCAGCACGATCACCTGGCCGGGCATGCTGAAACGCTTCTCGCCGCGATAGCTGAAAGTCTGGACGCCCTTCAGCGTCACGCCGATCGCATAGGTGTCGTGGCGGTGCGGCTCGAAGGCATTGCCGGAGAATTGCGCCTCGATGCGCTCGATACCCGGAAAGGCAGGCGCAGTCAGGATGCCGTCCGCGCCAGATGGCGCGCACAAACGTTCAAGACCCTGGAAGAGGGTTGAATTTACATCCTGGCTCAATGCCACCTCGCACTCACGAAGAGACCTAGAATGTTTGATACCAAAATTGCGATCGTCCTGCGAAACAATCTTGCCTCCTGGCAGACGCTGAATGTCACAGCCTTCCTGATGAGCGGCATCGCCGGGCAGAATCCCGATATCATCGGCGAAGCCTATAAGGACAAGGCGGGCAATCTTTACAATGCCCTTTCCGTCCAGCCGATTATCGTCCTGTCGGCCGACGACGCGACCATTGCCGCCGTTCACCGCCGCTCGCTGGAGCGCGGCATCGCTACGTCGATCTTCATCGAGGAAATGTTTGCGACCGGCCACGATGCCGCCAACCGCGAGGTCTTCGCGCAATTTGCCCCAGACGATGCCAAGGTCGTCGGCATCGCCATGCGCGCCGACAAGAAGATCGTTGACAAGATCACCAAGGGCGCCAGGATGCATGCCTGAACGAAAACGGCCGGGCATTGGCCCGGCCGCTTCGAATGCCCATGCGAGGATGGATCAGCCCTGGGTAACTGGTGCGATCTGAATTTCGACGCGGCGGTTCTGCGAGCGCCCTGCTTCCGTCGCGTTGGAGGCAATCGGCTGCGACGGGCCGAAGCCGACGGCCGAGACGCGGCGCTGGTCGATACCCTGGCCGCCGAGATAATCGGCAACCGACAGGGCGCGGCGCTGCGACAGATCCTGGTTATGCTGCAGACTGCCTGTCGAGTCCGTATGGCCGTTGACGTCGATGAGCGTGCGGTTGAACTTGCGCAGCACGATCGCGACGGAATTCAGCGTCTGATAGAAGCCCGGCTTCACGGCATCCTGGTCGACGTCGAAGGTGATGTTCGACGGCATGTTGAGGATGATGTTGTCGCCGTTGCGGGTGACGGAAATGCCGGTGCCTTCGAGCTGCTGGCGAAGCTCGGCTTCCTGCTGGTCCATGTAATTGCCGATCGCGCCACCAGCGAGCGCACCGATACCGGCGCCGATCAGGGCCGCGTTACGCGCACCATGGCCGCGTCCGCCGAGAGCAGCACCTGCGAGCGCGCCGCCAACGGCGCCAAGCATCGCGCCGCCTGCCGTGTTCGACATCTTCTGCTCGCCTGTATAGGGATCGGTCGTCGTGCAGGCGCTCAGATAGGTGGCGGCAAGCGCCAGGACTATGAATTTCTTGATCATTGGCAGAAGGCTCTCCGTTCGAAGCTGACCCGAGCAAATATTAAGGAATGCGGCAACAAGATGAAACGTGCACATCCGATACCGTAAAATCCGGCAAATGCACACGGCGCGCGGCAGACTGTGCCCGGATATCACCAGCTTTGCGACGACCCGCAAACGCGAAAACGCCCGGGAGAGCCCGGGCGATTCGTTTTGGAGAACAGCGATCAGATATTCTGGAAGAGCTGCGTGATGGTGTTGTAGCTCGCATTGGCGATCTGCAGCGACTGGATGCCGAGCTGCCGCTGCGTCTGCAGCGCCGCCAGCCGGCCGCTTTCCTCCTCCATGTCGGCATCGACCAGGCGGCCGATACCGGATGTATAGGAATCCGTCAGCGACTTGGCGAAGTCGTTCTGCAGGTCGATGCGCTTTTCCAGTGCACCGAAGGACGAACCGACTGTGGTCATCTGCTTCAGGGCAGCATCGGTGACGCTGATCATATCCTTGAGATCGTCGGCTGACGTATTGGCATCGAGACCGATCTCGACCTGGCCGGTCGTATCGCCCTCCTTGCTGAAGATCATCACATAGTTCTGCGCCGCACCGAGTTCGGTCGCGTAGTGATCGGTCGTCAGCGCACCATATTCGCCGGTGCCGCCGGCGCGGTCATCGACCATGTAGCGCGCGTCGGCAGAGGTCGTGACACCGGTCGAGGGAACGTCGATGTGATAGGTGAGCGTCGAGACCTTGACCGAACCGTCGTCGCCGCGAATGAAGGCCGCCGGGATCTCCTTCGGCTTCGTCGGATCGTCCTCGTCGGTCAGCTGCACCCAGTTGTCGCCGTTGAAGCTCGCGGCTTCGGACACCGAACGCAGCTGCGACTTGAGCTGGGTAATCTCGTCATTGATCTTGGTCTTGTCGACGCCCTCTTCGGTTGCCGCCACCAGCTTGGATTTGATGGTGGAGACGATCTCGATGGCGCTGGAAACGGCCGTATAGGCAACGCCCATCGTCGCCGCCGCGATGCCGAGTGCATCCTGGATCGCGCCGTTCGCCTTGTTATCGGTGCGAACGGTGGTGGCGATCGCCCAATAGGCACCGTTATCCTGCGCCTTGGCGACGCGAAGACCGGTGGAGACATGATTTTGCGTTGTGGTCAAACTACGGTTGGTGTCGCGCAAAATATGCAGCGCCGCATCAACCGATGTGCGTTGAAAGATACTCACAGAACTCGAACTCCGAACACAACTATACGCAACTAACTGACATGACCGGGTCCGCGAAACGTCATGTTCGGGCGCTGGGATCAGCGGAAGAAAAGCACCTCCAAAAACGCTGGAGGCATTGATCGGTCACGGCGCGATCATTGCCGTTTATACTTAAAAAACGGCTAACTTTCAGAAGTGATTCACGCTGTTTTACAATTCTTCGTTGACCATAAAAAACGCCGCCGGAAATCCGGCGGCGTCTCCTGAAAATATAGCAAAAATGCTTATTCGGCAGCCTGCAGCTGCTCCGCATCCGGCACTACTTTCGGACGTGTCGCATGCGACATTTCCTCGTGCAGCCGGGCCTCTTCATGGGCATGCGGCTTGGCGAAGCGGGCAATCAGCAGGTAGGCGACGGGCGTGATGAACAGCGTTACCAAAGTCGCAAACCCGAGACCGCCGACAATCACCCAGCCGAGCGCCACGCGGGCTTCGGCACCGGCGCCATGGGCAAAGACCAGCGGAACGCCCCCAAGAATGGTCGCGATCATCGTCATCATCACCGGGCGCAGGCGAAGCTCGCAGGCCCGCTCGATGGCTTCGCGCACCTCGACGCCGTGGTCACGCAGCTGGTTTGCGAACTCGACGATCAGAATGCCATTCTTCGCCATGACGCCGACAAGCAGCACCAGACCGATCTGGCTGTAGATGTTGAGGCTCGACCCGGTGATGATCAGCGCAAACACCGCGCAGGCAAGACCGAGCGGCACCGTCGACATGATGATCAGCGACGACAGCACACTTTCGAACTGTGCCGCCAGGACCAGGAAGATGATGACGATCGCAAAGCCGAAGGTCAGCGCCATGCCGCTGGAATTCTCTTCCAGCGTCGCAGCTTCGGCGAGCGGCAGCAGCCGGGCGCCTGAGGGCAGCAGCGGTTCGGCGAGCTGTGTCACCTGATGCACTGCATCGCCGAGCGACATGCCGTCCTTGAGACCTGCGGTGATTGCCACTGAGGCCAGCTGCGATTCACGGTTTAGCTGCGGCGCAACCGATCCTTCCTTCAGCGAAGCGATGACCGACATCGGCACGATCTTGCCATCTCCCGTTTTCAGGAAGACGTTTTCGAGATCGGTCGGATCGTCGATCGGCCGCGTCGTCGAGGTCAGTAGCACGGGATAGGATTCACCGTCGACGAAGACATCGACCACCGAGCGCCCTTCCAGCAGCGACTGGATCGCCGTCGAAAGTCCGGTGATATCGATGCCGAGATCGGAAGCCCGTTCGCGGTCGATCGACACCGAAACCTGGGCCTGCGTCGGCTCATTGGTCAGTCGTGGCGTATCGAACTGCCCGGTGGCGTCGAGCGCCTGGACCAGCTTCAGCGCCGCGGCCGTCAGATCTTCGTAATTGTTGCCGATCAGCGCCATCTGCAGGCCGTTGCCTGCCCCGCGGATGCGCAGGCTGTTCGAGGAGATCGCGTTGCCGCGCAGCGCCGGAACACGCGATGCCGCCCGGTTGATGTCCTGAACGATCTCCGCCTGGGTCCGTTCACGCTCGCCCCAGGGCGCCAGCGTCAGCACCATGAAGCCGCTATTGGCCTGGCCGCCTTGTCCCGAGATCGAGAAGACGTTCTGGATGTCGCCGCTATCGACTAGCGGCTGCAGATACTCTTCGACGAGCTGCATCTTGTCGCGCGTATATTCAAGGCTGGAGCCCTGCGGCGAGGTCAGACGCATCATCACCATGGCGCGGTCTTCGTTCGGCGTCAGCTCGCTCTTGACCGTCGAGAAGGCGAGCAGTGCAGCGCCCCCGAACAGCAGCGAAACGATGATGACGACGAGCGGCGCATTGAGGCAGCGCTGCAGCCCCCATTTATAGGCGGTGGCAAACAGGTTGCCGAAGCGACCGAGCGCCCCGTGATCCTCACGCATCGGCTTTGTCAGCATGCGCGATGCGAGCATCGGACAAAGTGTCAAAGCCACGAGCGACGACAGCCCCACCGAGAAGGCCAGCACGAAGCCGAATTCACGGAACAGACCGCCGACCTGACCGGGCAGGAAAGAGAGCGGGATGAAGACGGCAGCGAGCGTCGCCGTCGTTGCGATGACGGCGAAGAACACTTCGCGGGTGCCGAGCACCGCGGCCGCACGCGGCCCCATGCCCTCGGCCCTTCGCCGCACGATGTTTTCGAGCACGACGATCGCGTCGTCGACGACGAGACCGGTCGCCAGAACGATGGCGAGCAGCGTCAGGATATTGATCGAGAAGCCGACCATGTAGATCGCCGCCAGCGTGCCGATCAGCGCCACCGGCATGCTGACCGCCGGGATCAGCGTCGCCCGCCAGTCGCGTAGGAAGAGATAGATGACGGCGGTGACGATCACGGCGGCGAGGATGAGTGCCAGCTCGACCTCATGGATCGCGCCCTGGATGAACACCGCATCGTCGCTGGTGATCGCGATCTTGGTGCCCTCGGGCAGCGTCTTCGACAGCTGCTCGACGGCGGCATGCACACCGGCCGAGATATTCAGCGTGTTCGACTGCGCCTGACGGATGATGCCGAGACCGATGCCCGGGCTGCCGTTGGAGCGCAGCGCCGTTTCGCCGTCCCGCGGGCCGAGCGTCACGGTCGCGACGTCGCCGAGCCGGACACGGTCCTGCAGGATGACGTTCTGGAAATCCTCGGGCTTCTGCAGGTTGGCGGTGGCGCGCACCACGATATCCTGCGTCGTGCTCTTCAGCGATCCCGCGGGCACATCGAGCGCCGCATTGCTGAGCGCCTGCGTCAGGTCGCCGATCGTCAGCCCGCGGCTTGCCAGCGCGCTCTGATCGACATCGACGCGGAAGACCTTTTCCTGATCGCCATATTCCTCGACATCGGCAACGCCATCGACGGATGCCAGGCGGTCGACGATCTCGTTTTCGACGAGCAGCGTCAGGTCGTCCATGTTGAGATTGCTGGAGGTCACGGCCAGACGCATGATCGCCTGCGAATCCGAGTCCGCCTTGACGATCTGTGGTGCGTCGGCGTCGTCAGGCAGGTTCTGCGTGATCCGGCCGATCGCATCGCGCACGTCGTTAGCGGCCACGGCGAGATCGACGGAATCGGAGAATTCCAGCGTCACGCGGCTCTGGCCGAACTGCGATTGTGAGGAGATGGACTTCAGGCCGCTGACGCGGGCAACCGCGCCTTCGATCACCTTCGTCAGCTCCTGGTCGATCGTCTGCGGCGACGCGCCGTCGAAGGTGGTGCGCACGGTGACGACAGGGCGATCGACATCAGGCAGTTCGCGCACCTCGATGCCGACATAGGCAGCAAGGCCGGCAACCACCATCAATGTGTTGAAGACCAGCGCCAGAATGGGCCGGCGCACGAAGAGAGCGGTGAAACTCTGCTTGCCGGAGGCGCGGTCGTGAATCTCGGTCACGCTCATTGGGTCGCCACTCCATTATTGGAAGCAACCTCGTTGGCCGTGCGAACCGCCCCGCCTTCGCGGATACGCTGCAGGCCCTGGGTGATGATCGCGTCGCCATCCTTGATATCCGCCTTGACGAGAACGTAATCCGGATTGCGCTGCACGATGCTGACGCGCACCTTGTGCGACTTGTTGTCGAGCGCCTGCCAGACGAACGACCCCTGCGAATCCCACTGTACTGCGAGCGGATTGACCGCCGGATATTTGTCGCCCGGGAATTTCATGCCGACATTGAAGGACATGCCGGCGCGCAGCTCGTCCGAGGCGTTGTCGATACGGGCGCGGATGCGCAGCGTACGGCTGGCGGAATCGATGCGGTTGTCGACCGCTTCCACCTCACCCGAAAACACCTGACCGGGACGGGCAACCGACGTCGCCTCAACCGGCTGGCCGACGGAAACCGTGTTGGCAAAGCGCTCCGGCACCCAGAAATCGACGAGGATCTCGCTACGGTCGTCGAGCGTGACGATCGGCGTCGTGGTCGTGACATTGTCGCCGATATTGACCGGGACGATGCCGACGATGCCGTCGATCGGTGCGGTGATATCGCGGCGCGTCAGATTGAGATCGGCGGCCTGCAGCTGCAGGCGTGCGCCCTGCTCGGCAATCTCGGCATCGAATACATCCATGCGCGACACGCTGGATTTGATATTGTGATAGAGGTTGGACTTCTCGAGTGCCGCCTTCAGCGCCACTTCGGCCTGGCCTTTGGCAATCACCTGCTCTTCACTGTCGAGCTTGGCAATCACCTGACCGGCCTTCACCTTGTCGCCCGACTTGATGAGGATCTCGCGGATCGTGCCGGTCGCCTGCGGCGTGACCGCAACCGAACGGATGGCGTCGCCGGTGCCGATAGCGCTCAGCCGGTCGTTGACGACACCCTGGACGACATCCTGCGTGACGACGAGAACCGCGCCATTGCCGCCGCGTCCGCCGCCATTGCGGCGATTGCCACCCTCTGCAGCAGGCGCCGTCGCATCAGCCGTCTTCGCAGACGGCGCAATCCTGGAAACGACGCTCTCGGGAACCCCGGCATTCTTCAAACTATCCGCCGCACCGGGCGCAAAAAATATCCATCCGGCGAAACCGGCAACAATAACAACTATAGAAAGAACAAACTGCTTCCAAAAAGCCATTCACGTCTCCAGAGGGACTCGAGGTTGGACCAGGGTCGGTCGAAAGAGGCGTACTGGGGCAAAGATTCCCGCCTGACTGCGGCAATATCACCCCTTTACAAACCGGCTTCAAGCGTATCCATCCGTCATTACAGAATTGTAATCTGGACGAGGTCCGGAAAGTGGCAATGCAAGTCACTTTTGCTTGAGAAGCGCAGCTTTTTGAAGAATTTTACGGCCCGCTTCTTTAGCGATGCCAGAAAAGCGCAGTAGAAGACGCAGATTTCTCTCAATCCCCGTATCCGGAGGACCGATGCGCCCCGCCCTTCCCTTCCTCCTGAGCTTCACCGGCGGCTATGTCGATACCGCCGGTTTCCTGGGGCTCGGCGGTCTCTTCACCGCCCATGTTACCGGCAATTTCGTGACGCTCGGCGCAGCGCTCGCTTCGGGTACCTCGGGCATCATCGCCAAGCTTCTGGCGCTGCCTGTCTTCTGCCTCACCATTTTTGTGCTGCGCTACCTCATGCGCCGCAGCGTCAGCAACAGTGACCATAGCCTGCGCATCATGCTGATCCTCAAGCTGCTGTTCCTGACGGCAGGTGCGGTACTGGCGATCCGCCTCGGCCCCTTCACCGATCCCGACGGCCTGCCGCTGGTCGCGACGGGCATGCTCCTGGTCACCGCCATGGCGATCCAGAACGCCGTCCACCGCATCCACCTCTCATCCGCTCCGCCGACCACACTGATGACCGGTACGACGACGCAGATCATGATCGACCTTGCCGATGTCGCCCAGGGCGCGACGGGCGATCCCGAAAAGCCGGTGAAAACCCGTCTCTCGAAGATGGCGCTCGCCGTTGCCGCCTTCGCACTCGGCTGCGGGCTGGCCGCACTCTCTTATATCGTCGCGGGCGTCTGGTGTTTCGCACTTCCGCCGCTGCTGGCGCTGGCCTCGGTGGCGCTTGCCTTCCGCCCGGAGAAAACCCCATAAAAGCCTGGGGTACGGAAGCAGAACATCTTTTCTGGTCTTTCGGTACCGAATCACTACATTACGCGGCATGAGCAATAGTTTCGACGACATCCCCTTCTTCGACGAAGAGCCGCAGGCGCCGCGCAAACCAGCTGCTGGCGCCCCTGCAGCGGGCGGCCTGGCAGCCCGCGCCATGGCAGCGCGCGATGGCGGAAGACGCCCGGATTATCTCTCCGGCCTCAACCCGGAACAGACCGACGCCGTCGAAACGCTTGAAGGTCCCGTCCTCGTTCTCGCAGGCGCCGGCACCGGCAAGACCCGCGTGCTGACGACGCGCATCGCCCATATCCTCAATACCAACCGCGCCTTCCCCTCGCAGATCCTTGCCGTCACCTTCACCAACAAGGCGGCCCGCGAGATGAAGGAACGTATCGCCGTTCTCGTCGGCGGCGCGGTCGAAGGCATGCCCTGGCTCGGCACCTTCCACTCGATCGGCGTCAAGCTGCTGCGCCGCCATGCCGAGCTCGTCGGCCTGCGCTCGGATTTCACCATTCTCGATACCGACGACGTCGTGCGTCTCATCAAGCAGCTGATCCAGGCCGAAGGGCTCGACGACAAGCGCTGGCCGGCCAAACAGTTCGCCGGGATGATCGACACCTGGAAGAACAAGGGCCTCGGCCCTGCCGACATCCCGGAAGGCGATGCCCGCGCTTTTGCAAACGGCCGGGGCCGCGAACTCTACTTCGCCTATCAGAACCGCCTGTCGACGCTGAACGCCTGCGATTTCGGCGACCTGCTGATGCATCCGATCGCGATCTTCCGCAAGAACCCGGATTTGTTGAAGGAATATCACGGCCGCTTCCGCTACATCCTCGTCGACGAGTATCAGGACACCAACACCGCCCAGTATATGTGGCTGCGGCTTCTCGCTCAGCGGCCGAAGGGCGAGCCGCAGAATGTCTGCTGCGTCGGCGACGACGACCAGTCGATCTATGGCTGGCGCGGCGCCGAAGTCGACAACATCCTGCGCTTCGAGAAGGACTTTCCGGGCGCCAAGGTCATCAAGCTTGAGCGCAACTACCGCTCGACAGCCCATATTCTCGGTGCCGCCGCGCACCTGATCACCCATAATGAAGGCCGCCTCGGCAAGACGCTGTTCACCGACCGCTCCGATCCCGAAGACGTCAAGGTGCAGGTTCATGCCTCCTGGGATTCCGAAGAGGAAGCCCGCGCCATCGGCGAAGAGATCGAGCAGCTCCAGCGCGACAAGCATAAGCTGAACGACATGGCGATCCTGGTGCGCGCCTCGTTCCAGATGCGCGAGTTCGAAGACCGCTTCGTGACACTCGGCCTCAACTACCGCGTCATCGGCGGCCCGCGCTTCTACGAGCGCCTCGAAATCCGCGACGCCATGGCCTATTTCCGCCTCGTCGCCCAGCCGGCCGACGATCTCGCCTTCGAGCGCATCATCAACACCCCGAAGCGCGGCCTCGGCGATACCACGGTGCGCGCGCTGCACGACTATGCCCGCGCCCGCGACATCCCGATGCTGGCGGCCGCCGCCGACATCATCGAAACGGACGAACTGAAACCGAAGGCGCGCAAGGCGCTCTTCGACGTCATCCAGTCCTTCCGCCGCTGGCAGGGACTGCTGGAGAATACCCCGCATACAGAACTTGCCGAGACCATCCTCGAAGAGTCGGGCTACACCGACATGTGGAAGAACGACAAGACGGCTGAAGCGCCCGGCCGCCTCGACAACCTCAAGGAACTCATCCGCTCGATGGACAACTTCGAGTCGCTACGCGGCTTCCTGGAGCACGTCTCGCTGGTCATGGATGCCGAACAGAACGAAGACCTGGATGCAGTCTCGATCATGACGCTGCATTCGGCCAAGGGTCTCGAATTCGACACCGTCTTCCTGCCCGGCTGGGAGGAAGGCCTCTTCCCGCATCAGCGCTCGCTCGATGAAAGCGGCCGCGCTGGTCTCGAGGAGGAACGCCGCCTCGCCTATGTCGGCATAACCCGCGCCAAGCGCCGCTGCCACATCTGGTTCGTCTCCAATCGCCGCATCCACGGCCTCTGGCAATCGACGATCCCGTCGCGCTTCCTCGACGAACTGCCGGAAACGCATGTCGAAGTCGCCGAGACCGAGCAGAGCTACGGCGGCTATGGCCGCGGTGGCTACGGCCAGTCACGCTTCGACAAGGCCGACCCCTTCCAGAATTCCTATTCGACGCCCGGCTGGAAGCGCGCCCAACAGAACAAGACCGACGCCACGCGCGACAACTGGGGCACCCGCTCCGGCCATGCCGTCGAACGCATCGGCTACGGCGAAAGCGGCCCGCGCGGCCGCACCATCGAAGGCGAACTCGTCGCCAAATCCACCTCCGCCGAACCCTCGAAGTTCAAGACCGGAGACCGCGTCTTCCACATGAAGTTCGGCAACGGCAATATCGTCGGCATCGAAGGCAACAAGCTGACGATTGACTTCGATCGGGCCGGGCAAAAGCGGGTGCTGGACGGGTTTGTGGAGCGGGTTTAGGCCGCTCCATTTTTCAGATAGGATTCGATGACGGAAACAATCTGGCCCTTCGCCTTGAAGATATCGGTCACTTGCACGATGTCGAAGCGGCTGCCGGCTTTATCGGCGTCGAAGATCGTCAGAAATTTCGTCTTGCCATTCAGGTGGAGCCGAACGATCGGTTTCCGGTTGTTGTCGTCGAAGTTGATGCCGCAATATGATTTCTGATCACGCATCACGATCCTGCTGATATCGGCAATTTCCGCTCCGATGGCTCTCACAATGTTGAAGCCGTCGATTTCCTCCTGGGTTGTTTCGATCCCGTCCGCATCTTCGGACAACTGCGTGACCGAATCGATATCCTTGATCGTTGGAATATTGACGTTCTCGTTGAAGGCGGCTGTGAGGCGCTTCTGGATTTTCTGCCGAACCAAATCCTCAAAAGCTCTTTTGATGATCGGTTTAAACTCCAGAACGACGGAAGCTGTCAGTTTGCCGTCGTAGAAACCTCTCGAAATCATCCGGACAAACTCGTCATCCGGCTCGTTGAACTGAGACTCGATCGAACTGATCGCAGCCTTCATGCGTTTCAGAGTGCTTGCCGAGCTCTTGATGTCCTCGATCGAGAACCTGTCATGGTGAAACTTTTCAAGCTCCTTCAAATCGTTATCGTTGTAGTCGAAGAGATCGAACTTGAAGAAGGGATTGCTGTCTAGCTTATTGGCCGCATCAAGGTCGGTGAAAAACCAGATCTGAATGCCGTTCGTCAAAATTGCGATCGAGCAATCAGTTGTAGAGAAGTAGCGGTAAAGCTGGCTGTACTGCGCTTCGGACAGGTTTGCGCTGACGGCCTTCGCCTCTAGTATGTATTCGATCTTGCCCTTTATCTTGACCGCGTAGTCGACCTTCTCACCCTTTTTCAAACCGACATCTGCAACGAATTCCGGGACGATCTGCGTCGGATCGAAAACATCGAAACCGAGCGTTCTCAAGAACGGCATTACGAGCGCGTTCTTCGTTGCCTCTTCAGTCAATGCGATATTTTGAGCCGAAACGGCTCTCTTCGACAATTCTGCGACATGCTCTTTGAACGACATAAACGACCCCTCCGGCGCTACACGGAGAAGTATTAAATCAGGATTGGAAAAGAGCAATCCAGGCGAGCGCGATATTTATCAACACTACCCACGCATAAGTTGTATTGAGCGGCAAAGCCCCTCACCCCAACATCTGCATCGACCCCAGCCCCAGAATATCGTTGAGCAGCGCAATCCCCATCCCCAGCGCCACGATCACCAGCCCGATCAGAAACAGCCGCCGCGAGCGGTCGTAGTTGGCGGCGATCAGCGAATCCCGCGCCAGGAGATCGGCGAAGACCTTCACCTGGATGGCGATGCCGATGGTCAGGAAGGCCATGGGGAGGATGTCGATGCGGCTCCAGTCGTTGGGGTTGGAGACCCAGCGGCTGATGAAATTCAGGGAAAAGCCGAGGATGATCCCGGCCGCCGTCAGCGAGCCGTTCCGGAATGTCGAGTCGATCTTCTCTTCTGGACCGGGCTCTGCCACCGCTTTCCCTCCCGATGACGGTCATCCCAAGAAAGGCAGAAATGGCGCGTCTCGGCAAGGGGTTACGCAGGGTGCAGGGCAAGGCTTCACGGCGCGATGGACCTTATGTGAGCCGATGTCACCCATTCGTGACTTCGTCTGCTGCCCCTCCTCGCCCATACTGCCCGCGGGCTGGATAAGGAGGAAGCAGATGAAACGCTACTCGCTGTCGATGATCGGCCTTTCGCTCCTGGTTGCCATCATCGGCAATCCGGGCATCGCCATGGCCTGCAACAAGATCATCGGATCTTGAGCCCTCGACGCAAGGGAACAGAAGGCGCGGGCCGGGGTTCGCGCCTTTTTGCTGCGCGGCATTCAGGCTGAAACGCAGACGATCCGGGCGCCGCGCTCCTCGAAGAGCTGGCGCAGCAGGCTGCGATGGCAGCGGCTCCCCTCCTCGCAATAGCAGCCGACAGCGAAATTCGTGCCCTGCGACAGCAGCGCCAGCATATCCAGCACCCGCGCCACATCCGGCACCGCCATCTCCTTGAGAAAGGCGCGGCTGAACGCCTGCCATTCCTTCTCTGTTTCGGCCGAACGCGCCTCCGCCACAAGTTCGGCGCCCGGCGAAAGCATCGGCAGCCAGACATCGTAATAGTCACGGCTGGCGAATTCTTCCTTCGGCACGCCACGCGGCGGCCGCCTGACAGTGCCGATCCGTAAGCCCTCGTCTTTTCCGCGCGGCGATCCCAGGCGCACGATGCTGATGGCCATTCGTTTCCTCCCGGCAGCGCGATTGATTCCCTGTGACCACGCAAGGCGTACGCTGCGCTCGACAATATGCCGCAGCCGGCGACGGCGTGCCAAGAGGCAGGCAACGGCCGCCTGGGACGGCGAGACCGGCGCAAAATGCCAAAAACCAACAGAAAACCGAGGGAGATTCGTCGAAAATCGCTCTAAAATACCATTCTATTTCAAAGAGATAATTTCGGTACGCCAAAGTTTAGACTGCGTCGGCATCATCCGTCAATCGTACTTCTCCCCTGTCAAAACGCCGCTTTGACCCGACTCGCAAATCGGCTTAGCCCGGCTCCTGTCCGGCCATGAAGACCGGGCTTCACGATGAACTCGCAAAGGAGGTTCTAGTGACCAGTGTATCATCCTTGGGCAGCGCCCTCACCCAGTATCAGTCCCCGATTTCGAGCCTCGACAAGAACGGCGACGGCATTATCTCCGCCGACGAGCTTGCTGCGGCAAACATTTCCACCGGTGCATCGACGACCGCCACCAGTACTGCGAAGGCGTCCTCCACCAGCACCGACGACGACAGCGGTTCCACCACCGACGTCGTGCAGCGCATCACCGCCGATATCCTCAACATGATGCTGCAGATGCAGCAGCAGTCCGATAGCGGCACCAGCAGCGATGACAGCAGTGACGGCACCGACGCCGCAAGCGGCCCACAGGGCGTTCTTGCTTCGCTCGATGCCAATGGCGACGGTCAGCTGACGACCAGCGAAATCCTCTCCGGCGATACGCAGGCCCTCGCAGGCAATGCGTCGGGCGATGACGACGATCAGTTCCTGACCAATATCCTCAGCGATATCCAGAAGTCGCAGCAGGCCTACCAGAATACCTACGGTTCCTCCCCTGCTGCCGATACGGCAGACACGCAGGGCGAGATCCAGGCCATCTGACCCGAGCCGGGCTCCGCCGGGGGAGCCTTGCCGGGAAAGATGGACGTTGATTGATGAGTGGCAGCCGCGTCACCGGACTGCCGCAGTCTAAAGACGCAGAGAACGGCAAAATGCACACGCGACGCGCGTGATGTCAGGCAGATGAGGCGAACGTGCTTAAAGTACCGCACCGCCAATCGAAATACCCGAAAAATAGGGCTTGCATGCAAAGCCTGAGACCCCCACTAATCGCTTGAGATGATCGCGATCCCGATTGCGCAAGACACGCTTCGAGGGAGTCCTTTTTGATGAGAGCGCTTCTGCTCGTCGATATCCAGAACGGCTTTTGCCCGGTGGCAATCTTCCCGTTCCCGATGGCGACAAGGTCGTCCCGGTGGCGAATCGTCTGATCGACAGTGGAAAATATCAGCTGATCGTCGCTTCGCAGGATTGGCATCCGCCCGGCCATAGCAGCTTCGCCTCCTCCCATTCTGGAAAACAACCCTTCGAAATGGGCGAACTCTCCGGCAAGCCGCAGATGCTGTGGCCGGATCATTGTGTCCAGCACACCGTCGATTCCGAGCTGCATCCGGAGCTGAAGGCCGACGAGATCGACCTCATCCAGCAGAAGGGTGAAAACCCGCATGTCGACAGCTACTCGGCCTTCCGCGACAACGACCGCGATGCCTCGACCGGCCTGTCGGATTTCCTCGAAGACCAGGGCGTCACCGAGCTCGACGTCTGCGGCCTCGCCACCGATTATTGCGTAAAGTTCTCGGCGATCGACGCGCTCGACATGATCCCCGGCGTCAAGGTGCGTTTCATCGAGGACGCCAGCCGCGGCATCACCGCCGAGGGTGTGGACGCCGCGATCGAGGAGATGCGCGCCCGCGGCATCGAGATCATCGGCAGCGAACACGTGCTCGAGGCCTGAGCCTCAGTCCGTCGCCGCCCGTTCCAATCCATAGATATCGTCGGCCAGATCCTCGGCGCGCTTGGCAAAGGCCGCATGCGCATCCTGCAGCCCCTTCTTGTAATAGGCGGCGCCGATCTCCTTGGCGAAGAACTCCATGACCAGCTCCGCCTTGATGATACCGATGGACTGATCGAGCTCGCTGTCGAAGAAATGCTGAATGCGCGAGCTCAGCTGCGCCTTCTCATCCTTCGAGAATTCCACCGCTTTCATCGCTCTTCCTTTCCTCGTGAACGCCACCACCGTTCAGCGAAATCGATCGGTCAATCAAGGAAATTCGATTGCGGCGGAAGCCTTTGCGCCATAGAGGAGGCCCATTCGAGAAAAGGAAGATACCGATGAGTCGGTCGGATTTCGTTGACGGCTTGCGGGGCGGCTTTGCCGTGGCCCTCGCCTCCGCCCCCTTCGGCGCGCTGTTCGGGGCGCTCGCCGCCGATCACGGCATGTCGCTTGCCGAGCTCACCTTCATGAGCGCCACTGTTTATGCCGGCGCCAGCCAGATGGTCGGCATCGAGCTCTTCGGGGGCAATGTCCCGGCCTGGGTGATCGTCGCCTCGATCCTCGCCGTCAACTTCCGCCACGTTCTTTATTCGGCAGCGATCGCCAAGCACATCCGCCATTTCACGGCGCTGCAGAAGTTCTTCACCTTCTTCCTGCTGGTCGATCCGCAATTTGCCGAAACCGTCAAGCGCGGTGAGGCCGGCAAGCCGGTCACCTTCATCTGGTACCTCGGCTTCGGCATCATCATCTACATTCCCTGGGTGCTGATCAGCCTGCTCGGCGGCGTTCTCGGCAGCTTTATCGGCGATCCCAAGACGCTCGGTCTCGATATCCTGCTGCCCGCCTATTTCCTCGGCATCGTGCTCGGCTTCCGCAGCCGCGACAACTTCCTGCCGGTAGCGCTCGTCAGCGCGGTTGCCTCGGTGATCGCCTATCACCTCGTCGGCTCGCCGTGGCATGTCAGCCTCGGCGCCGCCGCCGGCATCATCCTGGCGGCACTCCTACCGCTACCCGCCGTCCACGCGCCGGAACCGGCCAACGAGCCGCACGAGGTCTGATCATGCAATTCGATCTCCACATGGTCCTCGTCATCATCGCCGCCGCCGTCGCCACGTACGCGACGCGCATCGGCGGCTACGTGCTGATCACCACGATGAAGCGCATTCCGCCGCGCATGGAAGCGGCGCTCAATGCCGTCCCCGCCGCCGTCCTGACGACGCTGGTCGCCCCCGCCTTCTTCGATGGCGGCTGGGATTCCAAGCTGGCGCTCGCCGCCGCCCTCGTCATCGGCCTGCGCTACTCGCATATGTGGATGCTCGCCGTCGCCTGGGTCATCGTCATGGCCTGGCGCCACACGATCGGCATGTAACGGAAAAGGGCGGCTCAAGGCCGCCCTTTGTTTTTGTCGGCATATCGCGCCTCAATATTCCAGCGGCAGCGTCGCGTTCTCCAGCCACGCCTGGACATCCTTGTCATGGATCAGCGGCATCAGCGCCTCGCGGGTGCGGGCGTGATAGTCGTTGAACCAGTGCAGTTCGTCATGCGTCAGGAGTTCCGGAATGACGATCGTGCGGTCGATCGGGCAGAAGGTCAGCGTCTCGAAGCTGCGCATCGGCGTATCGCCACCCTCGACCTCTTCGGCCTCGCGCACATAGATCAGGTTCTCGATGCGGATGCCGAAGCTTCCCGGCCGGTAATAGCCCGGCTCGTTGGAAAGGATCATGCCGGGCAGCAGCTCCTGCGTCGAAAGCTTGGAGATGCGCTGCGGCCCCTCATGCACTGAGAGATAGGAGCCGACGCCGTGGCCGGTGCCATGGCCGAAATCGGCCCCCGCCCGCCACAGCGCGATACGCGCCAGCGGATCGAGATCGCAGCCGCGCGTGCCCTTGGGAAAGCGCGCCGTGCTGATCTGGATCATGCCCTTAAGCACCAGCGTGAAGAAGCGCTTGTGCTCCTCGGTGACGGCACCGATGCCGACCGTGCGGGTAATGTCGGTGGTGCCGTTGATATATTGTGCGCCTGAATCGATCAGGAACAGCTCGCCCGCCTGGATCGGCCGGTCGGTATCGACAGTGACGCGGTAATGCATGATCGCCGCGTGTTCGCCCGCACCCGAGATCGTATCGAAGGACACATCCTTCAGCGGGTTCTGCATGCTCTGGCCGACGCTGGCGCGCACAGCTTCAAGCTTCTCTGCCGCCTGGATCTCGGTGACACCGCCGGGCTTCTGCGTCGAGAGCCAGTAGAGGAACTCGACCATCGCCGCACCGTCCTGCAGATGCGCGGCAGCCGAGCCGTTGATCTCGACATCGTTCTTGATGGCGCGCGGCAGCTTTGCCGGATCGGCACCCTCGACCACTTCGCCGCCCGCCTTGCGGATGATCTCGGCAAGCGCATAGGAGGCGATCTCCGGATCGATCATCACCCGGCCGCCATCCTTCGAAACCGCGGCAAGCCGCTCGTCGAGCGAAGACGGCGGCAGCTGCGTCGAGATCTGCGCCAAATAGGCCTCCTGCTCAATGCCGGTCTTGCGCTTGTCGAGGAAGAGCTCGGCCTTGCCGTCGGCATGAATGATGGCACGCGCCAGGGGATGCGGCGTATGCAGCACGTCGGCGCCGCGGATATTGAAGATCCACGCGATCGAGGAAGGATCGGCGATCAGCACCGCCGCCACCTTCTTCTTGGCAAGGTCAGTGGCAACAGTCGCGATCTTGTCCTTCGCCAGCACGCCCGCCTGGGCGATATTCTGGATCGCCACGGCGCCCAACGGCTCGGCCGGACGATCGCTCCACAGCCTGTCGAGCGGATTGTGCGGCAGGAACACAAGGCTGCCGCCGATCTCGGACAGCGCCTGCTGCAGCTTGCGCACTTCCGATCCCGAATGCAGCCAGGGATCGATGCCGAGACGCATGCCTTCCTTGCCGTTCTTCGGGATCCACAGATGCGGCGGCTCGTTGACGAGATCGCCGCCGGTAAAGACCGATCCGTCCACCTGTTCGGCAAGCTGCGTCACGTAGCGGCCGTCGACGAAGACGATCGCCTGCGTGCGGGCAATCAGCGCAATGCCGGCCGATCCGGTGAAACCGGAAATCCAGGCCAGCCGCTCCGCGCATTTCGGCACATATTCGCCGTTGAACTCGTCGGCGCGCGGCACCAGAAAGGCGTCGATCCCGAGCGCATCGAAACTTTCACGCAAACCCGAGACCCGATCGCGGCCGAATTGCGGCGTGGACGTCACTTCAAAAGACTGAAACATGCTGAAAACCCAATGCTGAAGGCCGAATCCGCCTGAGAGCGGTTGGCGCTATGTTACCGGAATTTCTAGGGAAGTGGAGAAAAACACCGCCACCTCTCCTTAAGGCAGGCCGCCCATTATTTTGGCAGAAATGTGACAGAAAATGTGAAACTGGCACGCTTTATGCATTCCACGCATGGCTCCCATGACGCAAACCCTCTGCCTGAGTTTTTTCGGATGATTATATAGAGCGCATCAAACGGGTTCGAGATGAACCTCAAACGAAAAAGGAATTTTGAAATGACTGCCTCTCTGTCGCGCTTCGCTTACAGCAGCCCGGTGCAGGCTGGCGAGCGCCAGACTGTCCGTCATGTCATCGGCTCGCGCCGCCCGCTCAATGAGGATAGCCTCAAGATGCTCGGCACCAGCCACAAGTCTACGCGCCACAAGGGCGCACCCAGCTACGCGTTCTGAGCTATTTGCCGCTTCGTCTCTCCTCCTCCCTCGACGGACCGGCAATCAGAACTGTAGAGCCCACTCGAGCGCTCCTCCTCCTTTAGCTCGTGGGCACGACCGTTAGACGGTCAAAAGGCGGTGCCACTGGCACCGCCTTTTCTTTTCCCGGAATTGCTTTCTCTGGCCCTTACGGACGATCGAGATGGATCGTCACCCAGCCGTTGCGCCAGATGGTGCGCACATGGCGAAGCTTCTGGCCGTTATAGGCTGACAACACCTTCCAGCGCTGCGATGCCAGAATGCCCGACAGGATGACCGTGCCGCCAGCCGCCAGATTGTCGGTCAGCTTCGGCGCCATGCGGATCAGCGGCCGCGCCAGAATGTTGGCGATGATTAGGTCGAAAGGCCCGTATTCGGAAAAGGCGGTCGAATGAAAGCCCGGCGCCGTCTTGGTGACGATCCCCGACGATATGCCGTTGGTGCGCACGTTCTCTGCGGCAACGCGCGTGGCGATCGGGTCGATGTCGGTGGCCAGAACCGGGATGTTCTTCAGCTTGCGCACGGCAATCGCCAGAACGCCGCTGCCGGTGCCGAGATCGAGCGCATTCCTGACGGTGCGCGAGCGCATCACCCGGTCGATCACCTCGAGGCAGCCGGCTGTCGTTCCGTGATGGCCGGTGCCGAAGGCCTGGCCGGCGTCGATCTCGATGCCGATATCGCCGGAGCGCACCTTGTCGCGGTCATGCGAGCCATGCACCAGGAAGCGCCCTGCCCGCACCGGCTTCAGCCCTTCGAGCGACTTCGCCACCCAGTCGACATCGGGAATGACCTCGCGCTCGACCGAGAGCTCGGGATAATTAGCCGTCAGCGCCTCGTCGACGCGCCGGCGCACCTCGTCCTCGTCTTCCCGCATCATGTAGACGGAGGCTTCCCAGATATCCTTCTTCTCGTCGATCTCGGTCGTGGCAATGGCGAAGTCCTCTTCGCCGAAAACCTCGGTCAGCAGATCGAGCACCTGCTCGGCCTTCTTCTCGGTGGTCGAGACATACAGGCGGATTTCACTCACGAATTCGTCTTTCTTTACTGGGCGCCATCGATCCAGGGCGGAGGCGGCGTATCATAACCGGCAACACCGCGCAGCAGGCGGTTTGCAACAAAGGGAATGCGAACGGCGAGCGGAGCAAGCATGTTGCGCAATTTCGTCGCTACCGGATTACGCATCGTCACCATCGACGTCAAACCATAGGTTTGCTTCAGCACGGTTTTGACGGCCGGAATGCGCCGCGCCGAATATTCCTGCTCGCGCCCCTCCGATATCAGATAGGCGAGCCAGCAGGCATCCTCGATGCCGAGATTCATGCCGCGCGCACCGGCCGGCGAGTGAATATGCGCCGCGTCTCCGGCCAGAAACACATTGCCGACGGACATCTTCTCGACATGGCGGAAATGGATGCGGAAATTCGAGACCCAGACGGCCTGGCCGCCCGGCATCGGATGGCGGATGCGCTTTTCGAAATCCGGCAGCGTCGAGAGGTAGCGCACCGTATCCGAGGACACCGGCAGGCGGCCGATCATGCCGGGATCGACGAGCTCGATCTCGACATAATGCGGATCGACCGGCTGCGGATACTGATAGTCGGCGAGATAGAAACTGGCCTCCAGCGCCTGGCCGGGAAAGCCGAGCCCGGCTGCCTTCCTCACTGCGGAATGGGCACCATCGGCGCCGATCAGGATATCGGGAGCCGCCTCTTCGGCCGTGCCATCCGGACGGCGTAGCACGACGATGGGCTTCTCCATGCTGCCCTCGACGCGCTCCAGCACGGTCTGCCATTCCGGCTCGACCTCATAGTCGGAAAGCTTGCTGATCAAAAGCCGCTCAGTATGCCCCTGCGCCAGGATCTGCATCGCATGGAACTTGCCGGTAACGCGGCCCGGATCGATCTCGAACAGGATGCGCTCGCCCGAGCGCGCCCGCAGACGATCGACGCGGAAGGCCACCTGCTGGATGACGTCGCTGACCCGCGAGGGGGAAAGAAGCGTCATCGTCCGGGCATTGATGCCGAGCGCCCGGCTTTCCACCAGCGGCACCGGGCCGGCATCGCTGTCGATGATCCTTGGGCGGTGGCCGCGCCGCACGAGTTCGAGCGCTGCAGCCAGGCCGGTCGCCCCGGCCCCGACGATCAGGATATCACGATGTCCGCCCGGCATGTGTCACCCCTTGGTGATCAGGTTCTCGAGCTTCTTTACAGCCGTATCGGGATTTTCGCCATAGGCGATGGTGCCGGCGAAACGGCCCTGCCCATCGAGCAGGAAAACCGATGCCGTATGGTCCATCGTGTAGTCACCGTTCGGATTGTTCTCGTCGACCGGCACCTTCTTGGCATAGACGCGGAAGCCCTTGACGACATCGGCGATCTTGTCCGGCGCGCCGGAGATGCCGGTGATGCGCTTGGAGACATTCGAGACATACTGGTTCATGATCTCCGGCGTATCGCGCTCGGGATCGACGGTGACGAAATAGGCGTTCAGCTTGTTGCCCGCCGGATCAACCTTCTCCATCCAGCCATTGAGCTCGAACAGCGTCGTCGGGCAGACTTCGGGGCAATGGGTAAAGCCGAAGAACAGCGCGCTCGGCTTGCCGCGCAGCGCCTGCTCGGTGATCGGTTTGCCGTCCTGCGCCACCAGCGTGAACGGCACGCCATACGGCCCTTCGGCCGCCAGCGGCAGGTCCTTGGTCTTGGTGATATTGAGCGTCAGCCAGCCGAGCACGCCTGCTACGAGCAGAACGGCGATCCAGACGGCGATACGGAAATTCTTCATCAATCTAACCCCTAGCGGCGCAAAGCGGCCATCGCTGGCGGAATATAGCCGAAACCCTCCCCGCGCAATTCAACAACCCGTTTTCTTACCCGTGATTAATTGCCTCACCCAGCAACGATCAATTCCCTCCACTCACGCAAGGTAATGGCACCATTTTTCTTATGTTACAAAGCTTTACGCAGCGCATTCCAGAACGCTCGAAGAAATACATCGTTAGCGAATACTTAATCCGAAGACTTTATATTTCGCACTGCGTCCGGCGCTCTTGCTGCCGTACGGACATGATGTCTGCATTGGGCCAGATCGCCTGATGAACGCTTGGGAGAAGGGCATTTCATCCGCTTCATTTCAGCCGGGGGACATCATTTCATGACCACTAATACAATTCGCAAGACCTTATCCGTCAGCCAGAGGCTTTGGACACTCGGCGGAGCGGCCTTGATCGGCTTCGGCTCGATGGTCGGTGTCGGCTGGTATGAGAACGCGCGTGTGGACCGCGCTCTCCAGCGCGCCAATGACATCCAGGACAGCGTCGATCGCGTCAGCGACATGCGCATCTCCAACCTGACACTCATTCTCGCGGCGATGGACACGATCGTCGATCGCGGCGACAAGACCATCGCCCCCGAACGTCTGGCACTGATGACCAAGACGATCGAGACGCTCAAGAGCGGCTCGAAGGACATGGAGATCGTCGCAGGCGAGCTGAATGCCAGCGCCCTGTTGAGCAGCTACGACGCCGATGTCGCCGCCTTGCAAAAGGCGATCACCGTCGATCTCAAGGCTGCCGTCGAAGCCGGCGCCCCGGACGAGGCTTTCGACAAGCTCGACGACGCAATCGACGGCGGCGGAGACAAGCTGTCGGCAACGCTCGACAAGCTGGCGAAGGACGGCGGCGATGTCGCAGAGCTTCGCGTCAACCAGGCCAACGAGATTTCCGCCAACGCCCTCTGGATCCAGATCGGCCTCGGCTTCTTCGCCATCGTCAGCATGGCTCTTCTCCAGTACATCCACGGCGGCTCGATCCGCAACGGTATCGAAGCCGTCCGTTCCAGCATGGTGCGGATCATGCAGGGCGACCTGCAGAGCAAGGTCCCGGCGACCGAGCGCGGCGACGAGATCGGCGAGATGGCCCGTGCCGCGGAAAGCTTCCGCCAGGCCGCCATCGACAAGCAGAAGCTTGAGAGCCAGACCGAAAGCGAACGCCGCCAGAGCGAGACCGAGCGCCGCGAGCGCGAAGCCCTCAAGCTCGCCGATGCCGAAGCGCTGAACGCTGCCGTCGAAGATCTCGGCCAGGGCCTCAACCGCCTTGCCCGTGGCGATGTCACCGTCACGCTCGACCGTCCGTTCAAGGCCGAACTCGAACGCCTTCGCAACGACTTCAACCAGACCACCGAGCATCTGCGCAAGGCGATGCGCGACATCACGGCAAACAGCACCTCGATCCAGGCCAACAGCCGCCAGATGAGCTCCGCCGCCGACGATCTCGCCAAGCGCACCGAGCAGCAGGCCGCCTCGCTCGAGCAGACATCCGCTTCGCTCGACGAGATCACCGCAACCGTGCGCAGCGCCACCAGCCGCGCCGAGGAAGTCGGCCACATGGTCGCCCATACCCGCCAGAACACCGAGAAGTCGGATCTGGTCGTCACCCAGGCAATGGCGGCGATGGAGCGAATCGAAGGCGCTTCTCAGGAAATCGGCACGATCATCAACGTCATCGACGAGATCGCCTTCCAGACGAACCTCCTGGCGCTCAACGCCGGCGTCGAGGCCGCACGCGCCGGTGAAGCCGGCAAGGGCTTTGCAGTCGTCGCTCAGGAAGTTCGCGAACTTGCAGGCCGCGCCGCCGGCGCTGCCAAGGATATCAAGGCGTTGATCACCAAATCAGGCGCCGAAGTGAAGACCGGCGGCGAGCTGGTCACGGCTGCCGGCGAAGCACTTCGCCAGATCGGCGAAGATGTTTTGCGGATCGACGAACATGTTAAATCAATCGTAACCTCTGCGCGCGAACAATCCACCGGACTGCACGAGATCAATACAGCCATCAGCCAGATGGACCAGGTGACGCAAAAGAACGCCGCCATGGTCGAGGAGACGAACGCAGCAAGCCATACGCTTGCAACGGACGCCGACAATCTGATCAGGCTGGTCGGTCAGTTCCAGATCGGCGAGGGCATGAATGCCCGTTCCACGCCGCGAGAAGCATCCGCCGCCTCGCATCCTAAACCCTCACCCGCACGGAGCTTGATCGGCAAGGTCGCGGGCGCATTCAGTGGCGGCGCCGCCGCCAGAGCCATGGCCGCTCCGGCCGGAGACAATTGGGAAGAATTTTGATGACTAACGCCATTATCACACAGGCCGGATCGCATCTCGAAATCGTATCGTTCCATCTCGGCGAGCAGGAATTCTGCATCGACATCATGGCCATCCGCGAAATCCGCGGCTGGGCACCGGTAACTCCGATGCCGCATACACCGCCCTACGTGCTCGGTCTGATCAACCTGCGCGGCGCCGTTATCCCGGTTATCGACATGGCCTGCCGCCTCGGCATGAAGATGACGGAGCCCTCCGAGCGCTCCGCCATCATCGTTACCGACATCGCCGGCAAGCTGGTTGGCCTCCTGGTTGAGCAGGTTTCCGACATGATGACCATCAAGAGCGAAGACCTGCAGCCGGCTCCGGAAATCATCCCGGAACAGCAGCGTGCCTTCTGCCGTGGCATCGTCGCCCTGGAAAAGACCATGGTCTGCTTCCTCAACCTCGACACCGTCATCGCCGACGAACTGGCGCGCGAAGCCGCCTGATCGGCATCTGCATTGCAGATATGGAAAGGCCCGGTCGCAAGCCGGGCCTTTTTCGTTGGACGCGGGTAGCCCAGTTACTGAGGCTTCCCGTTCTTCCAGACCGGGTTCTGCCCATAAAGCGGGATCGTCGAGATCGACATCTTCGCCGAGCCATCCGTCAGCTCGCGCGAGTGGGCGAGATAGATCAGCGTGTCGTTGGTCTTGTCGTAGATGCGGGTGACCACCAGCTTCTTCCAGATCAGCGACATGCCCGCCTTGAACACTTCGTCGCCATCCTTCGACAGGTTGATGTCGCCGATCTCGATCGGCCCGGTCTGGCGGCAGGCGATGGAATTGTTGGAAGGATCCTCGAACCAGTTGCCGTTCTTCACCCTGTCGATCAGGCTGCGGTCGAAATAGGTGACGTGGCAGGTCACGCCCTTCACCGCCGGATCAGGGATGGCATCGACGATGATGTCGTTGCCGATCCAGTCGACGCCGACCTTGCCGACGACCTCGGCGGAAGCGCCGCCGGCAGAGAGCGCAGCAACGGACGCAGCGGCAAGAACGATCTTACGAAACATGGATGGAAGCTCCTGATTGAACCGCTTTCTAGATAGACAGCATCAGGCGCAATACAAGAAAAGCCTAACGATCAGGCGCGCTTGCAGGTGCAGGGCTCGTAACCAGCGGCAAGCAGCCGCCCCGGCTTCATCCCGATCATGGCCGGGATCGCATGCACCGCCGCAGCCTTGACCGCCTTCGCCATCTCGATCGCCGCCTGGGCGCAGACAACGGCATCCTCCGCGGCATTATGGTGCACGAAACGCAGGCCGAGATGCTCGGCGATGATGTTCAGCTTGTGCGACAGGAATTGCGGCCAGATGCGCTGCGCCATCTTCATGCTGCAGAGATAGGTCAGCTCCGGATAGGACTGCCGGTAGAGATCGAGCGAGGCGCGCCAGACGCTGAAGTCGAAGGCGGCATTATGGGCGATCATCGTCGCGCCCCTGAAGTCGTCATGAAACTCGTCCATGACCTCGGGGAACTCAGGCGCATCCTCGACATGTTCAGGGCGAATGCCGTGGATGGCGATGTTCATGCCCGAAAAACGCATGTCCCTGGGGCGGATCAGCCGCTCCTCGACGCGCGTCACCCTGCCGTCCTCGATCCAGGCAAGCCCGACCGAGCAGGCGCTGCCGCGCTGTTCGTTGGCCGTTTCGAAGTCGATGGCAATGGTCTTCAAGGAGAGGTCCGTGATTCGCTGGTGTTCAAACAGGCTTAGCCGCGCGGGCACCTGCGCGCAAACAGACCTGTTGACATAGCGCCCGGCATCAACGACTTTTCCCGCCATGATCGTATCGAACGCTCACATCGCCATCATGCATCTCACCACGGCCGCTACAGGGCTCGGGGAGGCATTGGCGCGTTAATCGTGCGATCACACCCGAAGACCCTGCCGAGGCGAGCAGGGTTTTCGAAGTCCTGCTCTCCTCCGTCATTTTCAAGGAGAGCATTTTGGAAAAGCCACAAGAGATTTCATTCAGCAGGCAGCCGTCCGCCAAGGGCGTGACCATCCGCGCCATGCGCGCCGACGACCTCGAGGCCGTCACCGCCTTCCTCAACCTGGCCGGCTTCCGCCACGGCACGCTGCGCCTGCCCTTCCAGAGCATCGAGGAAACCCGCAGGCGCTTCGAAACGATGCCCCAGGGCAATATCAGCCTCGTCGCCGAATATGACGGCGTGCCGGTCGGCGACGCCCACCTGATGCGCAACCAGGGCCGCCGCAGCCACGCCGCCAGCATCGGCATGGGCGTCCACGACGATTTCACCGGCAAGGGCATCGGCAGCGCCCTGATGGAGGCCCTCGTCGACACCGCCGACAACTGGCTCGATATCAAGCGGCTGGAACTGACCGTCTACACCGACAATCCCGCCGCGCTTGCTCTCTACCGAAAGTTCGGCTTCGAACAGGAAGGCCTCCTGAAAGCCTTCGGCTTCCGCGCCGGCGAATATGTCGACGCCTATACGATGGCGCGGGTGAGGTTTTGAAAGGAACTATGTGGCCCGGCGAGGCCACAACATCCTTCCGTCATGCTCGGGCCTGTCCTGAGCATCTGCAACGTAGCGGATCCTCGGGACAAGCCCGAGGATGACGCCGTGATATAGGCTGACTTCAGCAGTTAGCCACCGATCAGCGCCAGCCACTCGTCCTCGTCCATCGTCTGAACGCCGAGCTCCCTAGCCTTGTCGAGCTTGGAGCCGGCACCCGGGCCTGCAACCAGGATGTCGGTCTTCTTCGAGACCGAACCGGCGACCTTGGCGCCCAGGCTTTCGGCGCGCGCCTTCGCCTCGTCGCGGGTGAATTTCTCCAGCGATCCCGTGAAGACGACGGTCTTGCCGGCGACGGGGCTCCCCGAGGTTACCGGCTGCTCGGCCTCCTGCGGCGTCACCTCGGCGATCAGCGCGTTGATGACCTCGACATTGCGCGGCTCCTTGTAAAACTCGACGATGGCGCGGGCGACGATCTCGCCGATGCCCTCGATGGCGTTCAGCTCGTTCCAGGCCTCGCCGGAGAGCGGCGCCGCCTCCTGCATGGCGGCGGTGAAGGCTGCGTAGGTGCCGTAGGAGCGCGCCAGCAGCTTTGCCGTGGTCTCGCCGACATGGCGGATGCCGAGCGCATAGATGAAGCGGTGCAGCGCGATGGAACGGCGCTCGTTGATCGCTGCATAGAGCTTGCCGACGCTGACCTTGCCGAAACCGTCGATATTCTCGAGCTTCGTCAGCGTCGATGCTTGCTGGCGCTTCTCCAGCGTGAAGATATCGGGCGCCGTGCGGATCTGCAGCGACGCATCCTCGCTCTCGAAGAAGAAATCCACCTGCTTCGTTCCGAATCCTTCGATGTCGAAGGCATTGCGCGAGACGAAATGCTTCAGATGCTCTGTCGCCTGCGCCCGGCAGATGAAGCCGCCGGTGCAGCGGGTGACCGCATCGACCTTGCCGGTCTTCTCGTTGACTTCGCGCACCGCATGCGAACCGCAGACCGGGCAGGTCTTCGGGAACTTATAGGCGGTCGCATCCGCCGGCCGCTTCTCCATCACCACATCGAGCACCTGCGGGATCACATCCCCCGCCCGCTGCACGATGACGGTGTCGCCGATGCGGATATCGTGCTCTTCCTCGCGGATGCGCTCGCCAGAATTGCCGATGCCCTTGATGTAATCCTCGTTATGCAGCGTCGCATTGGTGACGACGACGCCACCGACGGTGACGGGCGTCAGGCGCGCCACCGGCGTCAGGGCACCGGTACGGCCGACCTGGATGTCGATATTCTCGACGACGGTGAAAGCTTGCTCGGCCGGAAACTTGTGGGCAGTCGCCCAGCGCGGGCTGCGCGAGCGGAAGCCGAGGCGCTGCTGCAGTTCCAGGCCGTCGACCTTGTAGACGACGCCATCGATATCGTAGTCGAGATCCGGACGCTTCAGGCCGATGTCGTCGTAATGGGCAAGAATATCGGCCACCGAGTTCAGCCGCTTCATCAGCGGATTGACCGGGAAACCCCATTCCCTGAACGTCTGCACCATGTCGAACTGCGTCTTCGGCAGATCGTTCGGCTCGGAGATTTCGCCCCAGGCATAGGCGAAGAATTTCAGCTTGCGGCTTGCCGTCACCTTGGCGTCGAGCTGGCGCAGCGACCCGGCGGCGGTATTGCGCGGATTGACGTAAGTCTGCTTGCCCTCCGCCTCCATCTGCCTGTTCAGCGCCAGGAAGTCGCTCTTGGCCATATAGACCTCACCGCGCACCTCGACGACATCAGGCACGCCCTTCGGCAGCACCTGCGGGATTTCCTTGATGGTGCGGATATTGGCGGTGACATTTTCGCCCGTGGTGCCGTCGCCACGCGTCGCGGCGCTGACGAGCTTGCCGTTCTCATAGCGGATCGACATCGAGAGCCCGTCGATCTTCGGCTCGGCGGTAAAGGCGATCGACTGGTCCGGCAGGCGCCCCAGGAAGCGGTAGACGCTGGCGACGAAATCCTCGACGTCTTCCTGCGAGAAGGTGTTGTCGAGCGACAGCATCGGGCGGGCATGGACGACGGCGGAGAAGGTTGCGGATGGCGCAGCGCCCACCCGGCGCGTCGGGCTGTCTTCGCGGATCAGCTCCGGAAACCGCGCCTCGATCGCATCATTGCGCCGCTTCAGCGCGTCATAATCGGCATCCGAAATCTCCGGCTGGTCCTTGCCGTGATAGAGCGCATCGTGATGGGCGATTTCCTTCGCCAGGCGCTCGAGCTCGGCTGCGGCCTCTTCGATCGTCAGGCTATCGGCTTCGATGGACATGCGTGCTCACTCCGGAGAATCTGGAGTTGTTTTTTAGCGCAAATTGGCTGGATGGGAAGTGGTGGGCTGTGGCCACCCTCGTCCTTCGAGGCTGCGCCTGCGGCTTCGCACCTCAGGATGAGGGTGGAGAGATCGCAGCGCAAATATCGCCAACATCATGCCTTGCGGATTAAGTTTTGAAACTCTGGGGACCGGCAAGCCTCAGCGAATATGGGAGCCCTCATCCTGAGGTGCGAAGCCCGCAAGGGCGTAGCCTCGAAGGACGAGGGCGGCACTCTCAGCAGAGCCCCTACCCGTTACCCGACAACAGCTTGGCAGCCGCCGCCCGCGCCTCGTCGGTGACCGAAGCACCGGCCAGCATGCGGGCGATCTCTTCGGTCCTGTCCCGCGGCGCCATGGTCGCCACCCGCGTCGCGATCTTCTCGGAGCCTTCGACCGGACCCTTGGAGATCAAAAGATGCGTCGCCGCCCGCGCGGCAACCTGCGGCGCATGGGTGACGGAGAGAACCTGGACCTTGTCGGAAAGCCGCTTCAGTCTCTGGCCGATCGCATCGGCAACGGCGCCGCCGACACCGGTGTCGATTTCGTCGAAGACGAGCGTCGGCGCCGAGCCACGATCGGCCAGCGCCACTTTCAGCGCCAGCAGGAAGCGCGAGAGTTCGCCGCCCGAGGCGACCTTCATGATCGAGCCCGGGCGCGTGCCCGGATTGGTCTGCACATGGAATTCGACGATGTCGATACCTTCGGCAACCGCTTCTGCGGCATCTGTGGTGATCTCCACCATGAAACGGGCGCGTTCGAGCTTGAGCGCCGGAAGCTCGGCCATGACGGCCTCGGACAGCGCCGTACCGGCATGATGACGCTTCTCGGAGAGCGAGCGCGCCGCCGCGTCATAGGCAGCCTTCGCAACGCCCACTTCGGCATCGAGCTTGACGAGCTTCTCCTCGCTGGCATCGAGATCGGCGAGATCGGCGATCATCCTGACGGCAAGCGCCGGAAGCTCGGTGACCGGCACCGAATATTTGCGCGACGCCGCGCGCAGCGCAAACAGCCGTTCCTCGACCCGCTCCAGCTCCTTCGGATCATATTCCGTCTTCCGCAGCGCCGCCTCGACTTCCATCTGCGCGTTGGAAAGCTGGTCCAGCGCCGCGTCGAGCAGCGCCACGGTGTCTTCGAGCAATCCGGGCGCCTCATGGCTCTTGCGCTCCAGGCGGCGCACCAGCGAGGCGATATGCGGCACCGGAGAGGCATTGCCGTTCAGGAATTCGGAAGCCTCGGCGATGTCGCCGGCGATCCGTTCGGCCTTCATCATCTTCTGGCGGCGGTCGGCCAGCTCGTCCTCTTCGCCGTCACGCGGCGAAAGCTTCTCGAGCTCCTCGACCGACGAGCGCAGATAGTCGGCCTCGCGAGCGGCATTCTCCACTTTCTCGCGGTGCTTCTTCAACGTCCGCTCGGCGTCGCGCCAGGTTCTGTAGAGATCGGAAACGTGCGCGACATCCTCGGTGATGCCGGCAAAGGCATCGAGCAGGATGCGGTGGGCATTGGTATCGACGAGCGCGCGGTCGTCGTGCTGGCCGTGGATTTCGACCAGCATCTGCCCGGCCTGGCGCATCAGCTGCACGCTGACCGGCTGGTCGTTGACATAGGCCTTGGTGCGGCCGTCGGCGGATTGCTGGCGGCGGAAGATCAGGTCGCCGTCGTCGTCGATGCCGTTTTCGCGCAGGAGCTTGCGGGCGCCGTGGCTCATCGGCACGTCGAAGGCGGCCGTCACCTGCCCTTGTCTTCGCCATGGCGCACGAGGCCGCCGTCACCGCGCCCGCCAAGGGCGAGCGACAGACTGTCGAGAAGGATGGATTTGCCTGCACCCGTCTCCCCCGTCAGAACGGAGAGACCGGATTCGAACGAGAGATCCAGCCGCTCGATCAGAACGATATCGCGGATCGAAAGCTGGATCAGCATTGCGTTACAGGCCTCACGAGCCGAGCAGCAGCTTCCGGCCGGCTTCGGAAATCCAGGAGCTCTTGTTCTCCCGCGGCTCCGCGCCGCCATTCTTCAGCAGCTTGAAGGAATCGGCGTACCACTGGCTATCCGGATAGTTGTGGCCGAGAACGGCTGCCGCAGTCTGAGCTTCTTCCACGATACCCATCGCGTAATAGGCTTCGACCAGACGGGCGAGCGCTTCCTCGACCTGATTCGTATTCGGGTACTTTTCAACCACGATACGGAAACGGGAGATAGCGGCAAGATACTCCTTGCGCTCAAGATAGTAGCGGCCGATCTGCATTTCCTTGCCGGCGAGCTGGTCGCGGGCAAAGCGGATCTTGGCCTGGGCGTCGTCGACATATTCGGAGTCCGGATACTTGTCGATGACGGCCTGCATCGCGTCGATCGTCTTGGACGAGGCGCGCTGGTCCTGGGTGACGTCGGAAATCTGCTTCGAATAGGACAGACCGATCAGGTACTGCACGTAAGCGGCGTCCTTGGAAGCCGGATACTGCGCCATGTAGCGGTTGCCGGAAGCCAGAGCGTCGTCGATCTTGCCCTGGCGGTACTTGACGAAGGTGCTCATCACCAGGGCCTTGCGGGCCCATTCGGAGAACGGGTTTTCACGGTCGATGGCGTCGAACTTGCGCGCCGCTTCGGCCATGTTGCCTGCCTTCATGTTGGCAAGCGCCTGATTGTAGAGAACATCCGGCGGGTCGTTGTCGAGGCCGAGCTTGGTGATGTCGATATCTGGATCCGACTGGCAACCGGAAATCAAGGCGCCTGCGCTCAGCACCACGAGCGATGCGAGCAAAGCGCGCGCTGTCTTCATCATACCTTCAGACCTTGCATAACTCATAGATAAATCCCGACTCCCGCTACCCACTCTTAGCGGCAGCCACACCTCGCTGGCGTTTCTAGCCATAAATGTGCGGCGAGAGCAACGCAATGATGACGCATTAACGCATTTTTGTGGCATCGGCCCAGAGAATATCCGGCTTTTTATCTTTGATTCCGTGTGTTGCCGCTAAGCATCTGCCGCAAAAACACTATCCGGTGGAAACCCGGCATAAAAAAACCGCCTCCCGAGGGAGGCGGTCCTGGTCTAGGAATTCGTTCTGGAGGTCACGCCGACCAGGGGGCGAAGCCGGGAGCATTCACTGCAATGAAGTCACGAGCGGCAACGCGCGGGCGAGCAGCCGAGGTCTCGACGACTTCGTAAGCGCTGGGATCGCTGAGCAGCGCCTTGAGCGCATTGGCGTTCATCTTGTGACCGCCGCGGTAAGAGCGGTAGCAGCCGATGAAGGGAGCGCCGGCAAGCGCCAGATCGCCGACGGCGTCGAGCGTCTTGTGACGTACGAACTCGTCCTTGGCGTAGCGCAGGCCTTCGACATTGATCACGGTGTTGTCGTCGGAGATGACGACGGAATTCTCAAGCGAGGAACCGAGAGCGTGGCCCGAAGCCCACAGACGCTCGACGTCGCGCATGAAGCCGAAGGTGCGGGCCCGCGACAGTTCGGTCTTGAACGTTTGCGCGGTCAGGTCCCCTTCCCACTTCTGGCGGCCGATCAACGGGCATTCGAAATCGATCTCGACTTCGAAGCGCGTGCCGTCATAGGGGCGGAACTCGCTCCACGAACCGCCATGCTCGATGCGAACCGGCTTGGTGATGCGGATATAGCGGCGCTTGACGCCGAGAGAGACGAGGCCGACCTGCTCGATCGCTTCGATGAAGGGAGCAGAGCTGCCGTCCATGATCGGCATTTCAGCGCCGTGAACTTCGATCATCACGTTATCGAGGCCAAGCGCATAGACGGCGGCCATGACGTGTTCGATGGTCGCGACCGAATGCGCCGGAGAGAAACCGAGAACCGTGCAGAGGTCCGTATTGCCGACCTGCGAGGAAACCGCGCGCAGTTCGGTCACTGAGCCGTTTTCGTGCATGCGCTGAAAAACAACGCCCGTATCAACTTCAGCCGGATTGAAGGTGATGGAGACTTCCGCGCCGGAATGGACGCCGGTGCCCGAAAGCGTCACCGGGCGAGAAACCGTCGTCTGGAAGCCAAGCATGCCAATAACCATAAAATTCTGCCTTCATTACCCTTGATGGTTCCTAGCGCTCAAAGCACCCAAAACAAACCGCCAAGTTTCTTTGTCCACACCGCCGGATTGTCGCCATATGGCGTCAAGGCGCGGTCCCCTGACCTCATACATACGTGCGCCCGGGCTCCATTCCAAATCACTGTTCGTTTCGAATTGTTACGAAACCATGCACTTGAAATGATTTGTTAATTTCACCCTCGCGCGAGGGCTTGAAACAGAAGCGCCCGGGACTGTGATCCCGGGCGCTCGGCGTGGCGATTCAGTGTCTGCTTAGTTCGACTGACGGCGCAGGAAGGCAGGAATTTCGAGCTGGTCGTCTTCCTGCATCATGCGGGCCTGCGGAACGGCGCGGCCCTGGTCGTCGAGGTTGCCGCGACGCGGAGCGTAGAGGCTGGCTTCCGGCGAAAGCGGACGGCGCTGCTGGGAAGCGGCTGCCGGAGCAGACGTCATCTCAGGAGCAACTTCCTCTTCGCGGCGGTTCAGCGAGTTCGTGATCCGCTTGAGCAGGCCCATCGGGCCGCGCTCTTCGTGAGCCTGTGCTGCGACGGGCTGCGAGCGGTGATCGATCTCGGCCTGGACGACCGGCGGGAAGTCTTCGACCTTCGGCATGCGCGTCGGCTGCTGCATGGCAGGTTCCTGGCGGACCGGCTGTGGCGCAACCGGTGCAGGCTGCTGCATCATGACAGGCTGCGGAGCCGGCTGGCTCATGACCGGGGCCGGAGCAGGCTGCATCTGCATCGGTGCAGGACGGGCAACCGGCGCTTCCGGGGCAGCTGCGAAGATGCGGCTCTGCGGACGGAAGGTTTCCTGGGCGACCGGCTGCTGGACAGGAGCAGGGGCCGGAGCGCGCGGAGCGACGATGTCGAGTTCGCGTTCCATCTGGGCTTCCGCCATGCGGATCGTCTGGGCAACGGTATCAACCGGCTTCGGTGCCTGCATGACCGGAGCAGGCTGTACTGCGGCCGGAGCCGGAGCAACGGCCGCCGAAGGACGGATGATCGGCTTTGCGGCCGGCTGGAAGGTCTTGGTAGACGCTTCGGCGGCAGCGCGATCGATACCGGTCGCAACGACCGATACGCGGATGATGCCTTCGAGCGATTCGTCGAACGTCGCGCCGAGGATGATGTTGGCGTCCGGATCGACTTCTTCGCGGATGCGGGTTGCAGCTTCGTCGACTTCGAAGAGCGTCAGGTCGCGGCCACCGGTGATCGAGATCAGCAGGCCCTGTGCGCCACGCATCGAGGTTTCGTCGAGCAGCGGGTTGGCGATCGCAGCTTCAGCAGCCTGCATCGCACGGCCCTGGCCGGATGCTTCGCCGGTGCCCATCATCGCACGGCCCATTTCGCGCATGACCGAACGGACGTCGGCGAAGTCGAGGTTGATGAGACCTTCCTTCACCATCAGGTCGGTGATGCAGGCAACGCCCGAGTAGAGAACCTGGTCGGCCATCGCGAAAGCGTCGGCAAAGGTCGTCTTGTCGTTGGCGATACGGAAGAGGTTCTGGTTCGGAATGACGATCAGCGTGTCGACCGACTTCTGCAGCTCTTCGATACCGGCTTCGGCCAGACGCATGCGGCGCCCGCCTTCGAACTGGAACGGCTTGGTGACGACGCCGACGGTCAGGATGCCCTTGTTGCGGGCTGCCTGTGCGACGACGGGAGCTGCACCGGTGCCGGTACCGCCGCCCATGCCGGCGGTGACGAAGCACATATGCGTGCCGTTCAGGTGGTCGATGATTTCATCGATGCACTCTTCGGCGGCTGCACGGCCGACTTCCGGCTGCGAACCTGCACCGAGGCCTTCGGTGACGTTGGCGCCGAGCTGGATGATCCGCTCCGCCTTCGTCATCGTCAGAGCCTGCGCATCCGTGTTGGCAACGACGAAGTCGACACCCTGGAGGCCGGCGGAGATCATGTTGTTGACAGCATTGCCGCCGCCACCGCCGACACCGAACACGGTGATACGCGGCTTCAGCTCTGTGATGTCAGGCTTTTGCAGCTTGATAGTCATGGTACCCGTTCCTTCTCTTTATGGCCGCATCGCCACGCCGGCCAATTCACTCGATGTTCAGAAGCTTTCCTTCAGCCACTGGCCCATCCGGGCTATGCGGCTGTTATTTCCCCCAAGCGACAAGAGCAGGCCGCTCTGTGACGCATGTGTTTCCATGTCCGCGACCTGCGGATAGATCATCAGGCCGACCGCCGTCGAAAAGGCCGGTCCCTTGGCTGCCGTCGGCAGGCCGGAGACGCCCATCGGGCGGCCGATACGAACGTTGCGGGCCAGGATCTTGCGGGCCACGTCTGCAAGGCCGGTGAGCTGGCTTGCGCCGCCCGTCAGCACGACGCGCTTGCCGACGATCGGGCTGAAGCCCGAACGCTGAATCCGGTCGCGGATCAATTCCATTGTCTCTTCGATGCGCGCACCGACGATGCGCGAAACGAGCGCACGCGGAACCTGCGTCGGCAGATCGCGCTCGTCTTCGCCGATCGGCGGGATCGAGATCAGTTCGCGCTCGTCGGAAGAATTCGACATCGCCGAAGCGTGAACGACCTTCAGGCGCTCGGCATCTTCGATACGGGTCGAGAGACCGCGTGCGAGGTCGGTGGTGACGTGATGGCCGCCCAGACCGACAGCGTCGGTGTGAACCAGCTTGCCTTCGGCAAAGACCGAGATCGTCGTCGTGCCGCCGCCCATGTCGATGGCCGCGCAGCCGAGCTCGACTTCGTCGTCGACGAGGGCCGCCAGACCGGAAGCGTAAGGCGTCGCAACGATGCCTTCGACCGAGAGATGCGCGCGGTTGACGCTGAGCTCGAGATTCTTGAGGGCGGCGCGCTCCGCGGTGACGACATGCATGTCGACACCGAGCATGTCACCGTACATGGACAAGGGGTCGCGAATGCCGCGCTCGCCGTCCAGCGAGAAGCCGGTTGCGAGCGAGTGAAGCACGGCGCGGTCCTGGCGCAGCGACTGCTGGCAGGCTGCGGCGAGAACCTTCTTGAGGTCGTTGAGTTCGACTTCCTGGCCGCCGAGATCGATCGTCGCCGTATAGACGTCGCTGCCGAGACGGCCGGCCGTCAGGTTGACGATCAGGCTTTCGACCGTGAGACCGGCCATGCGCTCTGCGGCATCGACGGCGAGACGGATGACGCTCTCGAGCGCGTCGAGATCGGCGATCACGCCGGTCTTGATACCGCGGGAGCGCTGATGGCCGATACCGATGATCTCGATGTCGTGCGTACGGCCCGGGAGGATTTCGCTCTCCTCGCGCGGCGTCAGCCGGCCGATCATGCAGACGACTTTCGTCGATCCGATGTCGAGCACCGAAACGATGTGCGACCGCTTAGACGAAAGCGGCTTCAGGCGCGGCAATCCAAAGTGGGATGAACCGAACAAGCTCATATATTCTGCCCCGCCTTCTTCAAATCCTTGGTCCGTTGATCGAGCACCACCTGACGCCGGGCCATCGCCTCGGGGGTGAGCTGGATTGCGGTCCGGTCTGCCAATCGGAGATCGACGGCTGCGATGTCGCGCGCCAGAAGATCCTGTTCCTTGTCGAGCTTCGAAAGTGTCGCCAGCGCCTGGTCGACATCGTCGGCCGGCAGCTTCACCACGACACCATTGTCGAGATGCAGATCCCAGCGGCGGCTGGAGACCCAGACGTAAGCCTTCACGCGGGCCTTGATATCCGGCCAGTTGGCGAATTCGCCCTCAAGCGCGGCTGCCGCCGTCTCGGCATCGCGGCCGACGACGAGCGGGAGGTTGGAAAACTTGTTGTCGCGAAGCGGCGCGATGACCGAACCGTTGCGCTCGATCAGCGAAAGCTCCTGGCCGTGCTGCCAGATCGCATAGGCCTGACGCTCCTTGAGCTTCACTTCGATCGTCTTCGGATAGACCTTGCGAACCTCGGCGCTTTCCACCCAGGGAAGCTTGGCGATCTTCTGGCGGGCTGCATCGACGTCGAGAGCAACGAGCGACGTCGTGCCGTCGAGGCCGAGAAGCTCGAGGATTTCGATTTCGGAAGTCGCCGTATTGCCGGAGACCTTCACGTCTTCGATAGCAAAGCCGGCAGCCGTCGTCGTCGCCTGAGCAACCGCTTCCGTGTGACCGCCGAGCGACATACCGTAGAGGCCGGTCGCAGCAAGAAAGGCCAGAGCCGAAACGGTACCGGCATGCGCGGGAATGTAGATGCGCCCGGTTCCGAGACTGACAAGGAAGCGCACAACGCGGCGCAGCGGACGCGGCAGCACCATGCGGCTATCACCTTCCGGGAAGGCGATGTCGTCCTGGCGACTCGGGCGCCCTATCCTTTTAACTGTCACCGAGAACAAGAAGCGTCCTCCACCATCCAGCGCAGAAACTCACCAAAGGAATAACCGGCATGACCGGCCATTTCGGGCACCAGAGAGGTTGGAGTCATTCCCGGCTGAGTATTGACCTCGAGCCAGATGATTTCGCCATCTTCGGAGAAGCGATCGTCGTAGCGAAAGTCGGACCTGCTAACGCCACGGCAACCAATTGCTTGATGCGCCCTTAGTGCCAATGATTGTATTTTTTGGTAAATTTTCGGTGAAATTTTTGCCGGAATGACATGTTTCGAACCGCCCGCGGCGTACTTCGCATCATAGTCATAAAAGTTGTGGCCAAGCGGCACCACCTCGGTAACCCCAAGCGCCACATCACCCATCACGCCACACGTCAGCTCGCGGCCGTGAACGTAGCGCTCGACCAGAACCTCTTCGCCATAGCGCCACTCGGGAGAGCTAATGACCTGCGGCGGATGCGACTGATCTTCCTGAACGATCAGCACGCCGAAGCTCGAACCTTCACGAACCGGCTTCACGACATAAGGCGGCATCATCGGATGCTCGGCCGGAAAGGCGAAGCGATTGATGACTTCGGACTGCGCGACCGGAATGCCGGCAGCCGCAGCAACGCCCTTGGCCTTCCCCTTGTCCATGGCGAGCGCCGAGGCGAGCACGCCGGAATGCGTGTAGGGAATTTCGAGATATTCGAGAATACCCTGGATCGTCCCGTCTTCGCCGAACGGCCCATGCAGGGCGTTGAAGGCAACATCGGGACGAAGGGCCGAAAGCTTGGCGGAAACGTCGCGGTCGACATCGATTGTCGTGACCTGGAAGCCTTCAGCCTCGAGAGCCTCAGCGCATGCCTTCCCCGAAGACAGGCTCACAGGCCTCTCCGAAGAAAATCCGCCCATCAGGACAGCGACATGCTTGCGACTCATACTTACCCCCAAAATAACTTCCGGCATGAATTTCGACGCTTGCGCGAGGCTTTCGCAGTCGAATCTCAGCCCTTCAGACTTGAAGGCAATCAAACACTAATATGGTTAATGAACCGTTTACTTTTGTTAACGGACGTCATTTATGAGACATTCTTGAATCGGATCATGAAGCTGAAACAGCCGAAATAGCCTCGCTTTATCATAGGCTTAAGATTCAGCCTTGAATCAACTCCGCAGCCGCCGGCACCGTCCGCCACCGCTGTCACAATCGCCGGACAGAACGCGCGTAGCGATGGAATCGAGGAGAATCGGAAAGCCAAAGAAAAGCCCGGCGATTTTGTGGCTTTCTTGCGTCTTTGGCGTTTGCGCCGACTTAAAATTGCGTTAAGACCCGCTTGCCTCCCAAGGCAAACAGCAATCCTGATTGGAATGACAATGTCTGACGCGATGTCACCCGTATCGCCGACCCCCTCCTCTTCGAACAGTGCGCAAGTCAATTCGCCGGCGCGTGTTCTGATCGCGAGCCTCGTCGGCACCACCATCGAATTCTTCGACTTCTACGTCTATGCGACGGCCGCCGTGCTGGTCTTCCCGCATCTCTTCTTCCCGACGAGTGATCCGGCGTCCGCACAGCTTCAGTCCTTCGCCACCTTCTCGATCGCCTTCTTCGCGCGCCCGCTCGGCGGCATCCTTTTCGGCCATTTCGGCGACCGTATCGGCCGCAAGGCGACGCTCGTCGCCGCGCTGATGACCATGGGCCTGTCGACAGTGGCGATCGGCATGCTGCCGGGCTACGACTCGATCGGCATCGTGGCGCCCCTGCTCCTGGCATTGTGCCGCTTTGGCCAGGGCCTCGGCCTCGGCGGTGAATGGGGCGGTGCCGTCCTGCTCGCCACTGAAAACGCCCCTCCCGGCAAGCGCAGCTGGTACGCCATGTTCCCGCAGCTCGGCGCGCCGATCGGCTTCATCCTCTCGTCCGGATTCTTCCTGATCCTGACGGAAACGATGACCAACGAGGACTTCCTGGCCTTCGGCTGGCGCATTCCCTTCGTCGCCAGCCTCGCGCTCGTCGCCGTCGGTCTTTATGTCCGCCTGAAGATCGCCGAAACGCCGGAGTTCCAGAAGGCCGTCGAGAAGCACGAGCGCGTTGCCGTTCCGGTCGCCGTCGTCTTCACCAAGCACTTCCGCAGCCTGGTTCTCGGCACCTTCATCGCCGTCGCCACCTTCGTTCTGTTCTACCTGATGACGGTCTTCACACTGTCCTGGGGCACGTCGAAGCTCGGCTACTCGCGTGAGCAGTTCCTGGTCGTCCAGCTCGTCGGCGTTGTGTTCTTCGGCCTGACGATCCCGCTCTCCGGCCTGCTTTCCGACCGCTACTCGCGCCGCCTGATCCTGATCCTGGTTACGATCGGCATCGCGATCTTCGGCTTCTTCTACGCCTCGCTGCTGACCGCAGGCCTGACCGGCGCCTTCCTGTGCTCGATCATCGGCCTCGCGCTGATGGGCTTCACCTATGGTCCGATCGGCGCTGCACTTGCGGCCCCCTTCCCGACCACGGTGCGCTATACCGGCGCCTCGATGACCTTCAACCTCGGCGGCATCTTCGGCGCCTCGCTGGCACCCAACATCGCCAGCTGGCTGGCGACGCATTACGATCTCTCCTATGTCGGCTACTATCTTTCCGGCGCAGCAGTGATCTCGCTGGTCTGCATCCTGCTGTCCGGCCGCGAAGAAGTCTAAACGCTTCAAAAGCCCAATCGATGAGAGGCCGCGGTGGCAACACCGCGGCCTTTTCGATTCTTGTCTGTTAACATCTGCCCCCTACTCTCTCTTCAAAAGCAGGAGAGAGGACGATCATGCTGACGAGACGGTCACTGCTGACACAGGGTATGGGCGCAGGCTTTGCGCTATCGATGCCGCGCCTGTCGCGCGCCGCCGTCCCCGATGTCAACGTCACCTTCCTCGTCATCAACGACGTCCATGCCTGCCGCATCGGCGATGGCCTCAGCCCCAATTGCCAGCAGGAAGGCAAGACCGACGCCAACCTGCTGCGCCACATCCTGGCGCTCAACAACATCCACCATCAGACATGGCCCGAAGAGATCGCCGGCAAGCCGAGCGGCCTCAGCGTCGCCGGCAAGGAGATCGCCCGCCCGCAGGGGATCATCGTCTGCGGCGACGTCACCGACGATGGCGGCGGCCAGACGGCGGAATTCGCCGAGGGTTCGCAGCTTCTGCAGTTCTCGCACCGCTACCAGCAGGGCCGCGGCTCCGACCACGTCCATTTCCCCGTCTATGTCGGCCTCGGCAATCACGACCTCGATCAGGATGGCCGCCCGCCGCAGGTCGACTGGTATCGCGACGAGCTGCGCGACTACGTGCAGATGAACCACAAGCCGAGCGTCTTCTTCAAACCGGCCGTCCCCGTCGACAACTACGACGAGGCGTCGGACAATTACTCCTGGAACTGGGGCGGCCTGCATCTGATCCAGGCGCAGCGCTATGGCGGCGATAACAGCAAGGGCACGGCAAGCAGCCTCGACTGGATCAAGCAGGATCTGAAGACCTACGCATCCGACGGCAGGCCCGTCGTCATCTTCCAGCACTACGGCTGGGATCATTTCTCCACCGAGCGCTGGGACCCGGCCAAGAGCACCTTCGACGACAACGGCACCGGAACGCCGCATTGGTGGGATGAATCAGAACGTCAGGATCTGCTCGCAAGCCTCAGCGGGTACAACGTAATCGGCATTTTCCACGGCCACGAACACGACACGCCGATGGCCTACAAGGTCAACGGCATCGACATCTTCAAGGCCAAGGCCGCCTTCATGGGCGGCTTCACGCTGGTGCGCGTCAGCAACGACCGGATGGACGTGGCGATCGGCGAAGCCGCAGACGACAAAGGCGGCGTCCGTTTCGACACCGCCTTCAGCAAAGCCCTCAGATTGTAAAAGCCAGCCTTATTCGCTGGTCACGCCCTGGAACGGACGCACTTCGCGCCCTGGCATGAACACGCCGAAACGCTTGATTTCCCATTCGAGCTTGATGCCGGAATTCTCGAAGACTTCGCGGCGAACCTGTTCACCGAGATATTCGAGATCGTAACCGGTCGCCTGCCCCATGTTGATCATGAAGTTGCAGTGAAGCGACGACATCTGCGCGCCGCCGATGACGAGACCGCGGCAGCCCGCTTCGTCGATCAGCTTCCAGGCCGAATGACCCTCGGGGTTCTTGAAGGTCGAGCCACCGGTCTTCTCGCGGATCGGCTGAACGGTCTCGCGATGGTTGCGCACGGCATCCATGTCGGCGCGGATCTTGGCGCGGTCCTCGGCATAGCCTTCGAACAGTACCGACGTGAAGATCAGGTCCTTGGCAGCCGAGGAATGGCGGTAGGAATAGCCCATGTCCGCATTCGAGAGTACGTGCTTGTTGCCCTTGCGGTCGATCGCCGTCAGCTCGATCAAGCGCTCGCGCGTCTCGCCGCCATTGGCGCCGGCATTCATGCGCGCCGCGCCGCCGATGCTGCCCGGGATGCCGTAGTAGAAATGGAAACCGCCGATGCCGTTATCCATCGCCATCGCCGCGACATGCTTGTCGGGGCAGATCGCGCCGGCACGGATGCGGTTCTCACCGGCAAGCTCCAGCCCGCCAAAACCCTTGGCGGACAGGCGCAGAACGACGCCCGGAATGCCGCCGTCGCGCACTAGAAGGTTCGAGCCGACGCCGACCACGGTCAGCGGCACCTCTTCCGGCAGCAGCTTCATGAAGGCGACCAGATCGTCCTCGTCATGCGGCTGGAACATCAGCTCGGCGAGACCGCCGGCACGGAACCAGGTGACGCGATCCATGGGGGCATCCGGCGTGATACGACCGCGGATATCCTTGACGCCTTCTCCCAGAGACTCGAGAAGCTTTTCCCCATTGACCTGTTTCATGCAGACTTTCCCGAAAGGCCTTCCAATTGCTTCGGCAGTGCAGCTGCCCAATAAGTGATACTCCCAGCCCCCAAGAGAACCACGAAATCACCCGGCTTTGCAATCTCTGCAACCAGCTCAGGTAGTACGTCTTGTGACGGAAGGAACCGCGCGTCGCGATGGCCGCCCGCCTTGATGCGCGAGACCAGCGCTTCGGAATCGACACCCTCGATCGGCTCTTCACCCGCGGCATAGACGGGAGCAAGGAAGATGCTGTCGGCATCGTTGAAGCAGTTCGAGAACTCCTCGAACAGGCTCGACAGGCGCGTATAGCGATGCGGCTGGTGGACGGCGATGACGCGGCCCTTGCAGGCCTCGCGCGCGGCGCGCAGCACGGCCTTGATCTCGACCGGATGGTGACCGTAATCGTCGAACACCTGTACGCCGTTCCATTCGCCGGTCAGCGTGAAGCGCCGCTTGACGCCACCGAAGGACGCGAGGCCCTTGGCGATGTCCTCGTTGGAAATGCCAAGGCGGTTGGCGACGGCGATCGCCGCCGTGGCGTTGGCGATATTGTGACGGCCGGGCATCGGCATCACGAGATTGTCGAGCTTGAACACCTTGCCGGTACGGCGGCGGCGGATCTCGACGTCGAAGATCGAGCGCGCGCCGTCGATGCGGACATTCATGAAGCGCACGTCGGCCTGCGGGTTTTCGCCGTAGGTGACGACCTTGCGGTCCTCGATGCGGCTGACCAGCGCCTGCACTTCAGGGTGATCGAGGCACATGACGCCGAAGCCGTAGAACGGCACGTTCTCGACGAACTGGCGGAAGGCCGCGCGCACGGCATCGAAATTGCCGTAATGGTCGAGATGTTCGGGGTCGATATTGGTAACGACGGCAACGTCGGCCGGCAGCTTCAGGAAGGTGCCGTCGGATTCGTCGGCTTCGACCACCATCCACTCGCCTTCGCCCATGCGGGCGTTGGTGCCGTAGGCATTGATGATGCCGCCGTTGATGACCGTCGGATCGAGACCACCGGCTTCGAGCAGCGTCGCCACCAGCGAGGTGGTCGTCGTCTTGCCATGCGTACCGCCGATGGCGATCGCATTGCGGAAGCGCATCAGCTCGGCCAGCATTTCCGCACGGCGAACGACCGGCAGCAGCTTTTCGCGCGCCGCGATCAGTTCCGGATTGGTCTTCTTGATCGCCGTCGAAACGACCACAACTTCGGCATCGCCGAGGTTCTCAGCCTTGTGGCCGACGAAGACTTCGATGCCCTTTTCGCGCAGGCGCTGAACGTTCGCACTGTCGGACTGATCGGATCCCTGAACCTTGTGGCCGAGATTATGCAGCACTTCGGCAATGCCGCTCATGCCGATGCCGCCGATGCCGATGAAATGGACGAGGCCTATGGCCTTCGGCAGTTTCATGACTGTGCCCCCTTGAACTCTGCAATTGTACGTCCGGCGGCAATAGCCTCAACCATGCCCGCAAGCAAGTTCGCAGCGTCCGGTTTCCCGGCCTGCTTTGCCGCCGCCGCCATCCGCGCCAGCTTTTCCGGGTCGTTCATCGCATGCGTCAGGATCGAGGCGATCTTCTCGGACGACAGTTCGGCCTGGACGATGACCTTGGCGCCGCCGGTCGCGGCAAGCGCTGCGGCATTCGCCGCCTGGTCATGATCCAGAGCATGCGGATAAGGCACGAGTACGGCCGGGCGGCCGATGACGGAGATTTCCGACACGGTCGACGCACCCGAGCGGCAGATCACCAGATGCGCTTTCGCGAGGCGTTCGGCCATGTCGGTGAAGAACGGCGCGATATCGGCGCCCATCTTCAGCTGCGCGACGCAGCCGCCAACCATCTCCATGTCCTCGGGCCGCACCTGCTGGGTGATCCGCAGCCGCGCACGCAGGTCATCGTCGAGCAGGCTGATCGCCGTCGGCATCGCCTTGGAGAAATACTGAGCGCCCTGGCTGCCGCCGAAGACGACGAGATTGAAGGGCTCGCCCGGATGCGACGGGGTGTATGGAACCTTCGCCGCCTCGATGATCGCGGGGCGGACCGGATTGCCCGTCGTCACCGTCTTCTCGGGATAGGCACCGCCATTCTCGGGCAGGAAGCCGCCGGCGATCGCCTGGACGCGAGCGGCCAGCGCCTTGTTGGCGCGGCCCATCACGGCGTTCTGCTCGTGGATCATCGCGGGCACGCCGAGACGCGTTGCGGCCAGCAGCGGCGGCACCGTCGGATAGCCGCCGAAGCCGACGACGACGGCGGGCTTCACGCGCTGGATCAGCTTCTTGGCCGCGCGCATGCCGCTCCATAGCGTCCACAGCGAACGGGCGACCGCGATCGGGTTCTTCGAACCGATCGTCGCCGACGGCACGACATGGATCTGCTCGGCCGGGAATTTCCCGGCATAGCGCTCGGCGCGGCTGTCGGTGACCAGATGAACGGAATAACCGCGGGCCTTCAGCTCGTAAGCCAGGGCTTCCGCGGGAAAGACGTGGCCGCCGGTTCCCCCGGCGGCAAGAAGGACGATGCCTTTACTCATATTCTTACTCCGCCGGCATTCCGTGCGGCACGCGGAAGAGGCTCCGGTCCTGCGCACGTTTTTCCGGGCGATGGCGCGTCAGCGCGAGAATGAAACCGGCGGTCACGCAGATCGCGACCATGGACGAGCCGCCGTAGGAAATCAGCGGCAGCGTCATGCCCTTTGCCGGAAGCAATTCGAGATTGACGCCGATATTGATGATCGACTGGATGCCCATCTGCAGCACGAGGCCGGCGACGGCAAACCGGTTGAAATCGTTCTTCTCCTTATATGCGTGCGACAGCCCCCTCAAAACAAGGACCGTGAACAGCGCAACGAGGGCGATGCAGAAGATGATGCCGAACTCCTCGGCGGCGACCGAGAAGATGAAGTCGGTGTGAGCATCCGGGATGATGCGCTTGACGATGCCCTCGCCCGGACCCTGGCCGAACCAGTCGCCGCGGATGATCGCTTCGCGGGCGGTATCGATCTGGAACGTGTCGCCCTCACCGGTCATGAACTTGTCTATTCGTCCGGCAACGTGCGGGAAGACGTAATAGGCCGAGACGAGACCACCGGCACCGCCGACGCCGAGCACGATGATCCAGAGCCAGGGCATCCCGGCCATGAAGAACATGCCCCCCCAGACCGCGGTCGTCAGGATCGTCTGGCCAAGGTCAGGCTGGGCGACGAGAAGTGCCGCGACCATGCCGAACAGAATGATGGCGAAGAGGTTGCCCGGAATTTCCGGCTGGCGCGCATGCTCGGCAAACAGCCAGGCGCAGACGACGACGAAAGCCGGCTTCATGAATTCCGACGGCTGGATGGAGATGCCGGCGAGCGTTACCCAGCGCCTCGAGCCCTTGACCTCGACGCCGAAGAACAGCGCCAGAAGCATCATCGCCAGCGCGACGATCAACAGCAGGATGGCGGTGCGGCGCACCTGCCGCGGCGTCAGGAACGACAGCCCGATCATCACCATCAGCGACGGGATCATGAAGGCCGCGTGGCGCTTGACGAAGTGAAAGGGCTCGAGCCCGATGCGCTCGGCAACCGCGGGCGACGCGGCGAAGGACAACATGAAGCCGATGCCCATCAGGAAGACGAACATCGCCAGGAAAAAGCGGTCGATGGTCCAAAACCAATCGGCCAGAGGCCCACGTTCCGCGCGGCTTACCATGTCATTTATCTCCTGTTGCCGAACCGATCAGCATGGTGATTCCGTCGAGCGCTGCCACATGGCTGACAAATGCATCGCCCCTGACTTCGAAGTTCTTATATTGGTCGAAGCTTGCGCAAGCCGGGGATAGCATCACCGCGACAGGGCCAGTTTCATCTTTTTCCGCATCGGCAGCCGCATGCGCGACGGCGCGCTCCAGCGTGCCGGAGATCTCGTAGGGCACCGCCTCGCCGAGCGTCGCGGCAAATTCCGCCGCCGCCTCGCCGATCAGATAGGCCTTGGCGATCCGCGGGAAGAACGGCGCGAGCGTCGTGATGCCACCGGCCTTCGGCAGGCCGCCGGCGATCCAGTAGATGCGGTCGTAGCTCGACAGCGCCGGTGCTGCCGCATCGGCGTTGGTCGCCTTCGAATCGTTGACGAAGACGGCGTGGCCGCGCCTGCCGACCGGCTGCATGCGATGCTTCAGGCCCGGGAAGGACGCGAGCCCCGCCCTGATCTCATCGGCGCTGACGCCGACTGCAAGGCAGGCCGCAACGGCCGCCGCCGCATTCTGCGCATTATGGCTGCCGCGCAGCGTCTGGATGCCATCGAGATCGGCAAGCGGCAGCGCCGCGCCACCGGAGGCTTGAATGAGGCGCGTGCCTTCAGCGTAGATACCGTCGGCCAGCGGCTGTCGGCGCGAGATGCGGACAACCTTGGTCCCGGCACGCTCGACGCGGTCGGCGATCATTTCGCAATAGCTGTCATCGACGCCGACGATCGCCGTATCGCTTCCGGCGACCAGCCGTTCCTTGACGTCAGCGTAATGCTGCATCGTGCCGTGACGATCGAGGTGATCGGGCGTCAGGTTGAGAAGGATGCCCGCCGACGGATTGAGCGTCGGCGCGAGATCGATCTGGTAGGACGAGCATTCGACCACATAGAAGCGCTGCGCCTTCGGCGGATCGAGCGTCAGGACGGCGGTGCCGATATTGCCGCCGAGCTGCGTATCCCTGCCTGACGATTTCAGGATATGGGCGATCAGCGCCGTCGTGGTCGACTTGCCGTTGGTGCCGGTGATGGCGATGAACGGGCTGTCAGGCGCATGGGCGCGACGCTCGCGCACGAAGAGTTCGACATCGCCGACGATATCGACACCGGCGGCACGCGCCAGATCGACGGTCCAATGCGGCTTCGGATGGGTAAGCGGCACACCCGGAGACAGCACGAAGAGCGACTGCGCCGCCCAATCGATGCCGTGAAGATCGGCCGTCGCAATGCCTTCGGCACCGGCCTTGGCGACACTATCAGGGTTGTCGTCCCAGGCTGTAACCTCTGCGCCCCCGGCCACCAGCGCCCGGGCCGTTGCAAGGCCGGAACCGCCGAGCCCGAAAAGCGCGACCTTCTTACCAGCAAGTGTCGTGACCGGAATCATCGCCCGCTCACCGCAGCTTCAGGGTGGAAAGGCCGAGCATCGCGAGGCCGACGGCGACGATCCAGAAGCGGATGACCACCTGACTTTCCGTCCAGCCCTTCTTTTCGAAATGATGGTGGATCGGCGCCATCAGGAAGACGCGGCGGCCGGTCATCTTGAAGAAACCGACCTGAATGATGACCGAGAGCGTTTCCATCACGAACAGGCCGCCGATGATCGCCATGACGATCTCATGCTTGGTGGCGACGGCAACGGTGCCGATCGTACCGCCGAGCGCCAGCGAACCGGTATCGCCCATGAAGATTGCCGCGGGCGGCGCATTGAACCAGAGGAAGCCGAGACCGGCGCCGATGACGGCGCCGAGAACGACGGCAAGCTCGCCGGTGCCGGGCACGAAATTGATCTGCAGATAGCCCGCGAACACCGCGTTACCGGCGAGGTAAGAGATAATGCCGAAGGAGGCCGCGGCGATCATCACCGGCACGATCGCCAGACCGTCGAGACCGTCTGTCAGGTTCACGGCATTGCCGGCCGCGACGATGACGAAGCCGCCGAAGACCACGAACATGATACCGAGATTGATCAGGAAGTCCTTGAAGAAGGGGAAGGCAACCGACGAGCCGAAGGTCGAGCCGGCAGGACCTGAGGCCAGCGACGTGCGCATCATGAAATAGACCGCGATGCCGGCGATGATGAACTCGATGCCGAGGCGCGCCTTGCCGGAAAAGCCCTTGTCGCTCTGCTTCGTCACCTTGAGATAGTCGTCATAGAAGCCGATCGCGCCGAAACCGAGCGTCACCAGCAGGGTTGCGACGACATAGACGTTCGAGAGGTCAGCCCAGAGCAGCGATGCTCCGACGATACCGGCGAGGATCATCAGGCCGCCCATGGTTGGCGTGCCGGCCTTTTTGAAATGCGTCTGCGGACCATCGGCGCGGATCGGCTGACCCTTGCCCTGGCGGATGCGCAGCGAGCGGATGATCATCGGTCCGAACAGGAAGACGATCAGTGCGGAAGTGAAGAGAGAGGCGCCTGTGCGGAAGGTAATGTATCTGAACAGGTTCAGAAATTTGAAATGTTCCGACAGTTCGACTAGCCAAATCAGCATTCAAGGCCCCTTGTTTACCCGGTCAAATCTCGCGCTGCGTGTCCGCAAATGGCGCAAACTTGTCAAGGAGCGCGGCAACGATCTTGCCGAAACCAATCCCCAATGACGATTTGACCATCAAGACATCGCCCGGCTCGACCGAGTTCAGTACAAAATCTTTGAGTTCTTCCGTCGTCTCGCGGTACTCGACGGCAACGCTGTCGGGGAGCGAATCCCTCAGCGCCTGCATGTCCTTGCCTGCGAGCCAGACGTGTTCGATACCAGCCGCAAGCAGCGGACCGGCGAGATCGGAATGCACGCGCTCGGCAAATTCGCCCATCTCCAGCATGTCGCCGAGAATGGCGATGCGGCGGCCGTAGCCCTGCGGGACGGCGGCGGCGAGCAGCGCGATCGCCGCGCGCATCGAGGCCGGATTGGCATTGTAGCTCTCGTCGATGACGGTCAAGGTGCCGGCGCCGAGCCTCAGTTTGTGGCGCTTGCCCCTGCCCTTTTCGGGCTGCAGCGTCGCCAGCGCATCGATCGCCTTGTCGAGATCGGCACCGACGAGCGTCACGACGCCGAGTGCGGCAAGCGCGTTCTCGGCGATATGGCGGCCGGGCGCGCCGATCGCCACTTCAAACGTATCCCCATCGATCGTCAGCCACAGCGCCGAGCTCTCGTCGGAACCGTTGAATTCGGCAAGACGGAATTCCGCCTTGGCATGCTGGCCGAAGGAATGGATGTTGGTGATACCGAGCGCCTGGGCGGTGCGGTCGAGGAAATTATACTGGTCGTTGTCGCGGTTCAGCACGACACGGCCGCCGGGCGTCAAGCCTTCGAAGATCTCGGCCTTGGCGGCAGCGATTTCCTTGATGCTCTTGAAGTTGCCGAGATGGGCCGGTGCGATCGTGGTGATGACGGCGACATGCGGGCGGATCATCTGCACCAGCGGACGGATTTCGCCCGGGTGATTCATGCCGACTTCGAAGACGCCGTAATGCGTATCGAGCGGCATGCGCGCCAAAGTCAGCGGCACGCCCCAGTGATTGTTGAAGGATGCGACCGACGCATGCACCTTGCCGGATGGCGAAAGCACATGGCGCAGCATCTCCTTGGTGGTCGTCTTGCCGACAGAACCGGTCACCGCGATGATCTGCGCCCGCGAGCGCTGGCGCGAGGCGATCGCCAGGCGTCCAAGCGCATCCAGCACATCGTCGACGACGATCATCGGCACGGTCAGCCGGCCGAGACCCGCAAGCCGCGCTTCACTGACGACGAGCAGCGACGCCCCGTTGGCCATCGCCATCGAGGCATAGTCGTGACCATCGACGCGATCACCCTTGATGGCGAAGAAGGCTTCGCCCGGCCCGATCGAGCGGCTGTCGATGGAAATGCCGGTGATCCCCTGCGGCAGCGTGCCGAAGGGGCGTCCCGCCATCGCGGTGATCATGTCTTCCGTGGTCCAAAGCCAGTTCAAGGTTTCAGCTCCTCCAAGGCCTCACGCACTTCGGCGTGATCCGAGAAAGGCAGCGTCACACTCCCGATGGTCTGCCCTTCTTCATGTCCCTTGCCGGCGACAATCAGCGTGTCGCCCGACTTCAGCATTGCGACGGCCTTGCTGATCGCCAGCGACCGGTCCGCGATTTCGGTGGCGCAGGTCGCAGCCGCCATGATCTCGGCACGGATCGTCGCCGGATCTTCCGAGCGCGGATTGTCGTCGGTGACGATGACCACGTCGGCCAGACGGCAGGCGATCTCGCCCATGATCGGGCGTTTGCCCTTGTCGCGGTCGCCGCCGCAGCCGAAGACCACGACGACACGGCCGGTGGTGAACGGGCGGACGGAATTCAGGACGTTCTCAAGCGCATCCGGCTTGTGGGCATAATCGACGTAAGCGAGCGCGCCATCCTGGGTGTGGCCGACCAGCTCGAGGCGGCCGGAAGCACCCTGCAGCTTTTCGAGCGCGGCCATCGCCACCTTGGCCGGAACGCCTGTCGACATCGCAAGCCCTGCGGCAACCAGCGCATTGGCGATCTGGAAATCGCCGGCGAGCGGAATATCGACCTCGAAAATCTCGTCGCCGACATGCACTTCGGCCACCTGCTTGTGGCGGAAATGCTCGACGCGCTTCAATGTCAGGTAATCGCCCTTGCGGCCGACTGTGCGGACATCGTGACCGGCCTTGGTGGCCGCTTCGATGGCCTGCGGCGACCATGGGTCGTCGGCAAAGATGATCGCCGGCGAGCCCTTCGGCAGCAGCGTATCGAAGAGCCGCATCTTGGCGGCCATATAGTCCTCGACCGTCGGATGGTAATCCATGTGATCGCGGCCGAGATTGGTGAATGCGGCAGCGGCCAGCTTGACGCCATCGAGACGGCTCTGGTCGAGACCGTGGCTTGAGGCTTCCATCGCCGCATGCGTCACGCCCTCATCGGCGAGTTCGGCAAGCAGCTTGTGCAGCGAAACCGGGTCGGGCGTGGTCAGCGAGCCGTAATCGTTGCGGGTCGGCGAAACGACGCCGGTCGTACCGATCATCGCGGCGGGATGCCCGGCATGCGCGTAGATCTGGCGGGTGAAGGAGGCGACCGACGTCTTGCCTGCCGTGCCCGTTACCGCAACCATCGTTGCCGGCTGCCTGCCGTAGAAATTGGCGGCCGCAAGCGACAGGAAGCGGCGCGGATCCTTGACGACGAGAACGGGGATGGAGGCTTCGACCGGCTGAGAGGTGATCGCGACTGCGGCACCGTTCCTGGCGGCGTCAGCGATGAAGCCCGCGCCATCGGCCTTGGTCCCGGCAACGGCGACGAAGGCCATGCCGCGTTCGACCTTGCGGCTGTCGGCTGTCAGGCCTGAGATTTCCAGCCCGCCTGCCGGTCCGTCGAGTTGATCCTTGATTTCCGGAAATGCGCTTCCGGCAATGTCCCGCAGTTTCATCAATGTCTTTTCTCTCTGGCGCCGCTCACCCCACGCGAATCGGCGCCGTATTCATTCAGACTCAATAAGACACCAACAAGGCCGATCCGTCTTCGCCGAATTGCGGTTCGACGCCAAGAATGGGGGCTGCGCGGCGGATAATGTTCTTCACCATCGGCGCAGCCGTGTAAGCGGCAATGTTCTGGCCCTTCTCGCCGTTATGCGGCTCGTCGCAGAAAGTCAGCACCACATAGCGCGGATTGTCGATCGGGAAGGCAGCCAAGAAGGCGTTGAAGTTGAGGTTATGGGCGTAGCGGCCGTTGACGACCTTGTCAGCCGTACCCGTCTTGCCGCCGACATTGAAGCCCGGCACGTCGGCATTGCGGCCCGAACCCTTGAGACCGTTCAGCTTGAAGAGATAGCGGATGCTGTCGCTGGTGCTTTTCTTGACGACGACTTCGGCCGTCTCGTCCGCCTTTTCGCGGGTGCGCGGCAGGAAGGTCGGCTCGATCAGCTTGCCGCCGTTGACGAGAGCAGCACCGGCAACCGCCGTCTGCATCGGCGTCGTCGAAACACCGTGGCCGAAGGAGATCGTGATCGAGTTGATCTTCTTCCAGACCCTCGGCTGGCTCGGCATCTTCACTTCAGGAAGCTCGGTCTTCATCTTCGTCAGCAGGCCGAAGCGCGTCAGGTAATCCTTCTGCATCTCCATACCGACGATATCGATCATCTTCGCGGTACCGATGTTCGACGAATATTCGAAGATTTCGGGAACCGTCAGCCAGCGGCGCTGACCGTGGAAGTCGTTGATGGTGAAGCCGCCGATGCGGATCGGGCGGCTGGCATCGAAGCTGTCGTTGATGCTGACCTTGCCGCTGTCGAGCGCCATGGCGGTCGAGAAGGTCTTGAAGGTCGAACCCATTTCGAACGTACCGTTCGACATGCGGTTCAGCCAGCCTTCCTTGGCGCCCTCTTCCGGATTGTTCGGGTCGAAGTCAGGCGCCGAAGCCATGCCGAGCACTTCGCCGGTATGGATATCGAGCACGACGGCACCGGCACCCTTGGCTTCGTAATTGGTCACGGCGCTGGTGACGACGTCGCGGACAATGTTCTGGACGCGGATATCGATGGAGAGCTTCACCGGCTCGAGCGGCTGACCGCTGGTCATGCCGACGGAAGCGAGATCGGCCAGACCCTGATCGTCGATATATTTCTCCATGCCGGAGACGCCGCGGTTGTCGATATTGACGTAGCCGAGAATATGCGAGGCGGTCGGGCCACCCGGATAGAAGCGGCGCTTTTCCGGACGGAAGCCGATGCCGGGAATGCCGAGCGCCAGGATCTGGCTCTGCTGCTTCGGCGTCAGCTGGCGGCGCAGCCAGGCGAAATGCGAGCTCTTCACCGAAAGCTTGCGATAGGTGCCCTTGACGTCGAGATCCGGCAGCACGGTCGCCAGCTTCTCGATGGCCTCGTCGGCATCGACGATCTTGTTCGGCTCGGCAAACAGCGACACCGTGCGGATGTCGGTCGCCAGCACTTCGCCGTTGCGGTCGAGAATATCAGGGCGCGAGGCCATCAGCCGGTCGGGCGGCAGGATCGAGGAAACGACCTCAGGATCCTTCATTGCATATTCGACGAGACGGCCGCCGATGACGCCGTAAAGCGCCGTGAAGCCGATGATCAGCAGGCCGACGCGGCTTTTCGCCTGGCCGGACTTCTTCTTGCGCGAACCTTCCAGCGGAAGGCTGCCGGTCGGGCCGCCGAAGCGGTTATAGACGCCGGAGGAGAAATGAGCCTGGCTCTTCAGAACCATGATGCGAGAGAGAAACGACATGCTTACTCCACCGATCCGGTTGCCATTTCGTCCTGGTCTTCGACCTCGGGCACAGCTGCCCGCGGCACAGGCTTCGGCGCTGCCTTGGCGGCAACAGCCGTTCCAGCCGCCGGCTTCTTCGCAGCCACAGCAGGAGCGCCCGGCTTCTGGTCGGCCTTGGCTTCAGTGACATCGGGAACCGGAACCTGCGACTTCAGCATCGGCAGTTCGCGTGCGTGGATGAGCGAGGTCGAATCCGTCGGCTGCAGCTTCAGCTCGTCATTATAAGTATTGACGAGGCGCTCCAGCCGGTTCGGCTGAGACTGCAGGGCCCAGTCGGCCTTCAGCAGTTCGATCGTGTCCTTCTCGAGCTTGATCTCGGCCTCGAGGCGATGAACCTCCTCGAGCTTCAGCTCGGCGCGATGCTTGATCGTATAGGTCACGGCGGCCGCGGCCGTCATGACACCGATCAAAACGAAGTCGAACGTTCTCAGCACATCAACCCCCAAGTTTTCCGAGACTGGCCAGGCTAGGCAGGCCGAAGATGGACATGTCCGCTGCTTCGGCCTGAGCCGATGTGCGCTCCCCAGCGCGCAGCTTGGCGGAACGTGCCCGTGGATTTGCTTCGGCTTCCGCCTTGCTGGCAGCAACCATAGACTTCCCGACAGCATTGAACGTGGCGGCGCGCTCGTGCGCCACCGGAAGGTGACGCGAGCCCGAGGCCTTGCCGGCGCGATCGGAGAAGAATTTCTTGACGATCCGGTCTTCCAGCGAGTGGAAGGTGACGACAACGAGACGGCCGCCCGGCTTCAGCGCACGCTCGGCGGCAAACAGCGCCTGAGCCAGCTCGCCGAGCTCGTCATTGACGAAGATGCGCAGCGCCTGAAACACCTGGGTCGCAGGATGGATCTTGTCCTTCATCTTGCGTGGCGTCACCAGCTCGATCAGCCCAGCGAGATCACGGGTGGTCTCGAACAACTTTTCGGCGCGGCGCTTCTCGATCGCATGCGCGATGCGCGGCGCCTGATCCTCTTCGCCGAGAAAATGGAAAATGCGGATCAGCTCGGCGACCTTGGCGCGATTGACCACATCGGCAGCCGAGACACCGGCAGCCGACATGCGCATGTCGAGCGGACCGTTCTTCGAGAACGAGAAGCCGCGATCCGCCTCATCGATCTGCATCGAGGACACGCCGATATCGAGCACGACGCCATCGAGCCCGCCGGCCGGCGCATGATCTGCAAGATTGGAAAACTGCGAGTGGACGAGCTGGAGATGACCGGAATGCTCAGCCACCAGCGCCTGACCGACAGCGATGGCCGTCGGATCGCGGTCGAGCGCGACGACATCGGCACCAGCGGCGAGAATCGCCGACGTATAGCCGCCTGCACCAAATGTGCCGTCGAGAACGACCTTGCCGGAAGATGGCTGCAGCGCGTCGAGCACTTCGTTGAGAAGAACCGGAATGTGACGAACCGGTCCGCCACCAGCTTCGGATGAACCGCCGCCAGGATTCGTCACCATTCCGCGCCCTCGCTTGTTCAGGAGCGCTTGCCCGCCAGCGTGCGCCCCTCTCGTGCCTGCATCTGGGCCGCCTGAAATGCCTGCGGCTGCCACAGCTGAAAATGATCTGCCCGCCCGACGAAAGTCACTTCGTCCGAGATCCTCGTGAAATCCCGAATGAAATCCGTGACCATCAAACGCCCCTCGGCGTCGAGCTTCATGAAGACCCCGCCCCCATGAATGAGAAGCGACATCTCGTTCGCGACCGGCGAAAACGGATCCTCCGCAGCAATCTGCCGCTCGAACCTTTCGAGAAGATCCGGGCCGCCGACGCTGATCGCCGGAAACACAAAATCCTGGAAGCAATAGAGCTCCTGGATATTGCGCTGCGCCAGCACGGAACGAAAGGCCGCAGGCACGGAAACCCTGCCCTTGGAATCGATCCTGTTGGTCGCACTTGAAAGGAAGCGGCTCATGACACGAAACATCCGTTTCCGAAAGAGCCCGAAGCGAAGAACCGCCGCCGGAACCCTCAACACAGAGCACAGCTTCGCGAGCCGAACGGACCGAAGCCCGCCCAGCGCTTCCGGAATGGAAGGCGCCTTGGCTTTGCGATTGATGGGCAGATGATTGCCCTTGTGCAGTGCTCTTATGGGATACCATGGGACCATATGGGCGTCAATGGGAAACGCCCCTCTCGCGATGAGCGCAGTACCGAAAATTTATAAGCTGTTAAGTTTAACAAAGGGTTAGGATCGGCATTTTCCGGCACCCGAGAAAACGTCCGTAAGAAACCGCAAATATAGGCTGAGCGCCTGATTTCTCAGCATAAACCGGCCGCGACGGCGGCGGCTGCCGCCACCGCGCCGAAGGCATGATGATAGAAGAAAGTTAAATCGCCAGTTGGCCTGTAAGCCGGGTTCTGTATGGCTCCGGTTTGACCCGGAACGTGGCAGCCATTCCTCTGGGACAGCGTTTGCACGCTGCCTCTCGCAACCCACCCGGATGACTGGCCTGGAAACCAGCCGGAAGGCTTGCGCCAACCGCGTCATCCCTATTCGGTCTTGCTCCCGGTGGGGTTTACCGTGCCGTTTACGTTGCCGCAAACGCGGTGGGCTCTTACCCCACCCTTTCACCCTTACCTGCGCGGACGCAGGCGGTTTGCTTTCTGTGGCACTTTCCCTGAGGTCGCCCTCGCCGGACGTTATCCGGCACCGTGTTTCCGTGGAGCCCGGACTTTCCTCACCCTACCACCTTTCGGCATTGTAAAGCGCGGCTGCCCGGCCAACTGGCAGCGCTCCCTTAGCGGAGCCCGCCGGCAATTGCCACAGCAAATATCGGCGCGGGTTACCGGAAAGCCGGTTTGAAATCCGTCGCATAGCCCTGCGGCGCAATCTCGCCGGTCATCAGCAGCTCGGCGCCGAGCCGCCCGATCTCGTCTGAACTCTTCGCCGACGTGCCGGCGCAGCCGGTCAGCACGGCGATACCGGGCGACGCGGTGAAGCCGATCATCGGATGCTTGCTGGCAGTCTTCGACACCACGCAGGATGCCGACGAAACCGAGAGTGGCTTGAGATCCGGAACCAGACGCCGGGTGATCAGCATCAGGTGATCGCGCGCCCGCGGCCGGCCATCGGTGCGGAACCAGGCCCGGAGCTCAGCATCGGTTTTCAGCTGGTAATCATCAGGGTCGCCACCGATCTTCAGATAGAGCTTTCCGTCAGGATAACGGATCGGCGGCAGCAGGTAGATGTCGATATCGCGGGTTTCGAGAATGAGCGACGGCATGTTGGCAAAGGCCGCACCCTGCTCCTCGCTGACCTCGAACATCACCACCGTCCGCCCATAAACCGACATGTCAACAGATTCGGCCAAGAGATTCGCGCTGATGGAGAAACCGCCGGCAGCCAGCAGCACCTTTTCCGCCGTGACGGTCCTGCCGCCCGATGTCTCGACCGCAACGATCCCGCCCTCGTCGCGGATCGCCGTCACATAGTCGCGGATGACGGTGGCACCGCGCTTTTCGGCAATCGTGGACTGCGCCCTCACCAACCGCCGCGGGCTGATATAGCCGGCATCCTCGCGCTGGAAGACGCCCTCGCAACCCTGCGGCAGCGCGAAATAGGGGAAGGCCTGCTTCAGGGCAGCGCCATCAAGCATGCGTGTCTCGACATTGAGCGAATCCGCCGCATTCTTGGTATCGCGGGTGTAGTCGGAACCGGCGGGAGCAACGACGACGCAGCCCGCCTCGGTATAGAAATCGATGCCGCTTTCGGCAGCGATCTCTGCGTAGCGCGCAATGGAGCGATTGGCGAGCCGCGCCCAGTCCCGGTCGGGATCGACGGTGCGGGTGATGCGGCCTTCGTCATAGTGGCTGGCGAAGACGCCCTGATGCGCCCTGCGATTCTCCGGCTCATCCGGACCGATGACCGCGACGCCATCCGCCTGCATGGCGAGATATTTTGCGGCAGCCGCGCCCATCATGCCGCGGCCGACGACGATATATTTGAAATCCGCTGCCATGCCTGCCTTCCCTGCCCTGCCGGAATAGGATTCCGGAAATCCGGGGATAGGGATAGCCGCCTGCGGGATGGGCGGCAAGGCGGTGAGCCGTCATGGCCGCCGGCATCTGCCCGTCATCAACCCGGCCATGTCTCACCTCGCTTCTGCGACGTCAGACATTGCGGCCGGCAAGTTGAATCATTTTCTGAAGCGCGAGCGGAAAAGGATTCCGCATCAGCCGGTTAGGGGCGCTCTCAGAGAAGCGCCAGAACCTTGCCGCAATAGGCCTTGGAGACCGGGTTCATGCGCTTGGCGGCATGGCCGGCATTGTACTTGAGGATCGTGCCGCAGGTTTCGCCGCCGCCGAGCTCATGGGCCATGGAGAGATATTTCATGCCGTACTTGATGTTGGTTTCCGGATCGAAGAGGCCCTTCTTGGTACCGGCATAGCCCATCATCCGTGCCGTTGCCGGCTTGATCTGCATCAGGCCGATTTCGCCGGCGCTGCCGCGTGCATTCGGATTGAAGTTGCTTTCGACGCGCACGACGGCCGAGGCGAGTGCCACCGGTACGTCATACTGCTTTGCGTATTTTGCGATGAGAACCGAATACTTGTTGGTCGCAAAGTCAGGCATTGCATAGCCGCTGTCGCGATCGACGGTCTTGAATTGAACCGTCTCAGTCTTATCAGTTTTATTATCTGCTTCGCCCGCGAAGGCACAGTTATACCCTGCCAGCAGCACGCCAACGCATGCCGCAGCACCAATAATCGCATTTCTCATGTAGTCTTGACACTCCGACCCAAAGAATTGCCGGACTGCGCGCCTCGCCGTCTCACGGTAACACGCAGCCAAGGAATGACTGCATGCCGCAGCAATTCTTATCGTTTCAGTTGACGTCTGGCCGCTACACTTCACAAAGGCCGCGGACGCCGTTCAGCGGCAGGGGTTAGACCATCGCAATGAGGAGATAATAGGGAAATGATGTGGCACTGCACAATTCAAGTGTGAATCTGCAAATTCGCCGGTGAAAGTACCGGATCGCAGCTTACGAATAGCGCGGCAGTGCGCCAAGCAGCCGGTGCAGCGTATCGATCGTCGAGAAGTCGGCGATTCCATCCACGCGCTCCGGGCGGAAATGGCGCTGAAAAGCCTCCAGCTCACCGGCCATCTTGTCGGAGAATTCACCCGTGATTTCCGTGCCGTAACCATAGAGCGACAGCATAGACTGCAGGGCCTCGATCGGCTGCCCACGGTCACCCCGCTGGAAGAACCGTCCACCGGTGATCGGCGCCGGTTCGACCCAGTGCCCGACGCCTGCTTTATGCAGTTCTCCCCAGGGGAATCTCTCGCCCGGATCGACCTTGCGAACCGGCGCCACATCGGAATGTCCGAGCACTCTTTCGGGCAGGATCGACCAACGTTCGCCACAATCCCGACACAGTTCGATCACTGCCGCAATCTGCTCTTTCGGGAATTCGGGCAACCCGCCCGGATGGCCGGCATTGGCGATTTCGATGCCGATCGACGCGGAATTGACGTCGTCCTGGCCGTGCCAGCCGCTCTTGCCTGCATGCCAAGCGCGGCGCGTCTCCGGCACCATCTGCACGACGTCGCCGTTTTCATGCACGAAATAGTGCGACGAGACCTGGCTTTCCTCGCGACAGAGCCAGTCGAGCGCCGATTCAGGCGTCGACATCCCGGTATAGTGGAGAAGAATGATATCCGGCTTCCGCCCCCCTGCCCGCTCGCCATGGTTCGGCGACGGCTTCACGGAGGCCTTGCGGTAGTCTGCCGTAAAAGCGGTCATGCTGCGCGGCGTTCCTTCTCGATCGCCGCATAGGCGTCGTTGAGGGCAGCCATACGCTCGTTGGCGATCGCATGAAACTCTTCCGGGACGCCGCGCGACACCAGCCGGTCCGGATGGTTTTCGCTCACCAGCGCCAGATAGCGGCGGCGGATCGTCGGGAAATCGTCTGCGGAGGAGACGCCGAGAACCTTGTAGGGATCGCGGCCGATCGAAACGTGGCGCGCGGCGATCTGTTCGAAGCGCTGCTCGCTCATCTTGAAGATCTCGGCGATATGACGAAGGAAGTTCATTTCCTTCTCATGGATCAGCCCATCCGCCTTGGCGATATGGAAGAGACCGTCGAGAACGTCTTCCAGAACCGGGCAGTTTGCGGCGCAGGTCACGCAGAGCGACGACAGCTTCTCGGCATAGGCCTCGTAGCCGGCAACGTCCTGGCGCGCCAGATTATAGAGACGGGCGACGTTCTTGGCCTGATCCTGCGGAAATTCGAAAATATCGCGGAAGGCCTGAACCTCCTTCTCGCTGACGATACCGTCCGCCTTCGCCATCTTGGCGGAGAGCGCGATCACAGCGACGGAGAAGGCAACCTTGCGGCGGGTCTCGGGATCGCCTTCGAAAACCGTGCGCACGGCCTCGACCACCGCGGAGAGCACATTGCCCGCAGTATTGCCAATGGCGTTGAGCAGTTTTTCCCAGAAGGACATCGAAGTTTCCCGCATCGCAATATCTGATAACACCATGACCAAATAATCGTTGCCAATGCAAGGCAGCGATTAGTCGTAAGGTTGAAAACACTTTTCACAATTCGGTAATTGTTTGCCGATGGGACGCCGCATTTTCCGTCTGCGGTGAGACAGTTTCCACAGATCTTGGCGGCATCCGATCGCCTTCTGAATCGATTATATCGGCGCTTCCGGCCGAGCTTCGCCAGCGGTGCCGACTTTTCGTCAATTCTTTACTTTACAGGCCTCTTTCCCTGCCCCATGCATGCATTAGCTAAGCCGTGCGCAATCGCGCATCTCAGGTCGATATGGAGGGAACATGGCCAAACAGAAAGTCGCAATGCTGACCGCCGGAGGCCTCGCTCCCTGTCTGTCTTCCGCTGTCGGCGGCCTCATCGAGCGCTATAGCGACGTCGCTCCCGATATCGAACTGATCGCTTACAAGTCCGGCTATCAGGGCGTCCTGCTCGGCGACAGCATCAAGATCACCAAGGACATGCGCGAGAAGGCGCCGCTGCTGCACCGCTATGGCGGCTCGCCGATCGGCAACAGCCGCGTCAAGCTGACGAACGCTGCCGATTGCGTGAAGCGCGGCCTCGTCAAGGAAGGCGAAAACCCGCTGCGCGTCGCAGCCGAGCGTCTCGCCGCTGACGGCGTCACCATCCTGCACACGATCGGTGGCGACGACACCAATACGACCGCCGCCGACCTTGCCGCCTATCTCGCCGCCAACAACTATAACCTGACGGTCGTCGGCCTGCCGAAGACAGTCGACAACGACGTCGTGCCGATCCGCCAGTCGCTCGGCGCCTGGACGGCAGCCGAAGTCGGCGCGCATTTCTTCGACAATGTCAGCAACGAACAGAGTGCCGCCCCGCGCACCCTCGTCATCCACGAAGTCATGGGCCGCCACTGCGGCTGGCTGACGGCAGCGACCGCCCAGGCCTACCTGAAGCGCACGCGCCACAATGAATATGTCGACGGCATGCTGATGAACGCAGGCATGAAGAGCATTGATGCAGTCTACCTGCCGGAGACCGCCTTCGACCTGCAGGCCGAAGCGGCCCGTCTCAAGGAGATCATGGACCGCACCGGCCACGCCACCGTCTTCGTCTCCGAAGGCGCCTGCCTCGATGCCATCGTCGCCGAGCGCGAAGCTGCCGGCGAAACAATCAAGCGCGACGCTTTCGGCCATGTGAAGATCGACACGATCAATGTCGGCGGCTGGTTCCAGAAGCAGTTTGCAAGCCTCCTGAATGCCGAACGTTCGCTGGTGCAGAAGTCCGGCTATTTCGCCCGTTCGGCTCCCGCCAACGCCGAAGATTTGCGCCTGATCCAGAGCATGACCGACCTCGCCGTCGAAAGCGCTCTCAACAAGGTCTCCGGTGTCACCGGTCACGATGAGGATCAGAACGGCAAGCTGCGCACCATCGAATTCCCCCGCATCAAGGGCGGCAAGGCCTTCGATACATCGGCCAAGTGGTTCGCCGAATTGATGGATCAGATTGGCCAAAAATACCGCGCCGCATGATTGACGCAGGGTTGATATGGTGTCTTTGCTTGTTTCTTAGGGAATAGGAGGAGATTCCATGTCGCTCGAAGCCTGGCTCGCTTTTGCCGCTGCGTCCGCCATCATGCTGGCCATTCCGGGACCGACGATTCTCCTCGTCGTCTCCTATGCGCTGGGTCATGGCCGCAAGACGGCGCTGGCGACCGTATCGGGCGTAGCGCTCGGCGATTTCACCGCCATGACCGCATCGCTCTTCGGCCTCGGCGCCCTGCTAGCGGCTTCCGCGACATTGTTCACAGTTTTGAAGTGGGTCGGCGGCGCCTACCTGATCTGGCTTGGAATCAAGCTCTGGCGGGCGCCGATCATCCCCGGCCCCGTCGCCGATAACGACAATCTGCCGGAAGAAAAGTCGCTCAAGATCTTTCTCCACGCCTATGTCGTGACCGCGCTGAACCCGAAGAGCATCGTCTTCTTCGTCGCCTTTGTGCCGCAGTTCCTGAACCCGGCAGCCCCCTTCTTCGAACAGATGCTGATCATGGAACTCACCTTCCTGGTGCTCGCCACGATCAACGCCTCGAGCTATGCCCTGCTCGCTCATGCCGCCCGCGGCCTCATCCGCAAGGCAAGCGTCCAGCGCGCCGTCAACCGCACGGGCGGCACGCTGCTGATCGCGGCCGGCGCCGTCACCGCCGGCTACCGCCGCATTGCGGCCTGAACGCAATCGCAATTTTCAGCGGGTTGCGACGCCCATACGAATAGGTTAATGGGAAAAATCAGTGCTTAGCTTCTCAGTAACTTTTTAAACGCTGCCAGGGCGGCGCGATTCACGAAAGTGACAGAATGGTAGCGAACGGATTTTCCGGCCTGAAACGCAGTCTGGTCGTTTCGACGATGCTCTGCGGGATCATGACCGGATGCTCGACCGTCGAGTACACCTCCCAGGCTGAATTGAGCGCGGTCCAGACCGTCGTTCCGACGCCGAAGCCGGGTGAAGATGCGATGATGATGGCGGCCGTTCCGGCTGCCGACGGCTCCGCTCCGCAGACCCCGATGGCATTTGCTGCCGCAAATCCGCAGACGACGCCGGCTCTTTCGGCCGAGACAGCCGTGCTGCCGACCGCCGTTTCGCCGGCCGATGCCGCCTTCCAGCAGACCGCTTCGGCCGCCATGCCGACCGAGATTCCGCTGACGCCTGAGATGACGGCGATCCAGTCCGTAGTCCCGACCCCGCGTCCCGGCACGCCGGCATCGCCCGCGACGCAGCTCGCCTTTGCAGCGACCACTCCTCAGAACGGCGCGCTCGCAGCACTTGCGGTCCAGACAAGCGCGCCGCGCTCGATGTCCGATTTCACCTTCGACGAATCCGGTCCGATGGATCCGCCGACGGCACCGCCGATGTTCAGCGACAACGATACCGACGATGCGCCGACCGCGGAAAAGGGCTTCGTCAACAAGCTGATCGAGAAATACGCCAAGCTCTATGAAATGCCGGCGTCCCTGCTTCACCGCGTCGTCCATCGCGAAAGCCGCTACAATCCGCGCGCCTATAACAAGCGCGGCTATTTCGGCCTGATGCAGATCAAATACAACACGGCGAAATCGATGGGTTACGACGGCGAGCCGTCCGGCCTGCTCGATGCCGAGACCAACATCAAGTACGCCGCGAAATATCTGCGCGGCGCCTGGCTCGTCTCCGACAGCAAGGAAGATGATGCGGTCCGCCTCTATGCGCGCGGCTACTATTACGATGCCAAGCGCAAGGGCATGGACGACGTTGCCCAGGGTAACTACTGATCCCTACCCTTTAAACGTGATGGTCAGGGCGACGACAGCGCCCCGACGATCTGTTTGACGAGCATCTGCGGCTTGTAGCCGAGCCGGCTTGGCGTCAGTCCCATGCGCACGACGACGAGGCCGGCGGACGGCACAATCGCCACGCTCTGCCCGTCATGCCCTTCCAGCCAGAACGTATCGGCCGGCAGCCCCGCAGCAGCGCTCAGATCGCCGCCGGGTGCCGCAAGCCACGCCTGCCCCTGCGTATATTTTCCGCCTGACGACTGCGTCGGCGTGCGCATCGTCGCAACGAACCCCTCCGGCAGCATGCGCTGACCGTTCCACACGCCATCCTGTATCAGGAACTGCCCGAAGCGCGCCCAGTCATGCGCGGTGGCATAGAGATAGGAGCTGCCGGCGAAGGTACCACGAGCGTCGACCTCCAGAACGGCGCTCGACATGCCGAGCGGCCCGAACAGCGCCTCGCGCGGATAGTCGAAGGCCCGCTGCGGATCGCCGAGCCGGTCCATCCAGATTCGCGAGAGAAGCACGGCGGTACCGCTCGAATAGCGGAAGGTCTGGCCGGGCTTGTCCACCAGCGGCGCATTGACCGGCAGCGTCACCATGTCAGGGTCGAGATAGAGCATGCGCGTCACATCGGCGACGGCGCCGTAATCCTCGTTGAAGGCAAGGCCGCTCTCCATGCCGAGCAGATCGGCCAGCGTGATCGCCGAGCGGCCATCGCCGCGCCAGGCGTCAAAGAGATGCGCATCGTCGAAATTCAGCTTGCCCGCCAGCATCACCCGGCCGACCAGCGCGGCATTGACGGTCTTGGTCATCGACCATCCGAGCAGCGGCGTGCGCGCATCGAAACCGTCTCCATAGCGCTCGGCGACGATCTTGCCGTTATGCACCACGACGATCGCCCGCATCGCTGGCCCGGCGAGTGCCGCGTCTGCGAGCAGCGGGGCGAGCTTGGGATTGTTGGACGCGGCGACACGATCGCCCTCCGGCCACAGTTCCTCGCTCGGCGGCGGCACCGCAAGATCTTCCTCCGGCGCGGCATTGGCGGCAGCCTGATAGTCGCCATCGGGCACGCTGGTGCAGCCGAAAGCGCCGCGATAAAGCGCATGGCCGGGCGCAAACAGGCCGAGGATGCGCGCCGAGACCTTCCCCTCTTCCCGGTTGACCGAAACACGCACGAGCCTCAGCAGCGGATTGCCCGGCGCCTGCACGTCCTCATAGAGCACCGCATCGGGATCGCGCCCCGCCATGAAGACGTTCGAGCAGACGATCTTCGCCGCATAGCCGTCGCCGACCCGCAACAACTCCGGAGGCCGGACATAGAGCCAGATGGCACCGCCGATCACCACGATGACGACGAGCGCCAGCAGCGCCTTCAGGATACGCAACACAACACGCATGTTTCTTCCTCCACCGGTGGAGAGAAGCAGGAAACGCAATCACAAAAAAGAGCCGAAACGCACAAGCGTCATTTCATCCCACGCTATCGGCGCGGAAAACGATGCCCACAGCCCGCGTCATCAAACTGTAGCAGCGCCGCGTTAAACGCCCTGAACGCTAAAAACGGTGATGGAATCAGATGACCGAATTTGCACCGGATGCCGGCTTCCGCAAGAACCGGAAACTCAAGGACGCGCTTCTCCGCCACAAGGCATTCTCCAAGGAGGGCCTTTCAGAGCGCCTTTTTGGCTTGCTCTTCTCCGGCCTCGTCTATCCGCAGATCTGGGAAGACCCCGATCTCGACATGCAGGCCATGGAGCTGCAGCCGCATCATCGCATCGTCACGATCGGCTCCGGCGGCTGCAATATGCTGGCCTACCTCTCCAAGGCACCGGCCTCGATCGACGTCGTCGATCTTAACCCGCATCACATCGCGCTGAACCGCCTGAAGCTCGCCGCCTTCAAGAACCTGCCGGGTCATGCCGATCTCGTCCGCTTCCTGGCGATGCCGAACGAAGCATCGAACAGCCGCGCCTTCGACCAGCATCTCTCGCCGGTTCTCGACGAGGCGACGCGCAGCTACTGGAACGGCCGCAAGTTCGGCCGCCGCCGCGTCACGGTCTTCGACCGCAATATCTATGAAACCGGCCTGCTCGGCCGCTTCATCGGTGCCGCCCACCTGCTCGCCCGCCTGCACGGTGTCGACCTGAAGCAGATGACCAAGACCCAGTCGATCCGCGAACAGCGCCAATTCTTCGACGACAAGGTCGCTCCGCTGTTCGAAAAGCCGGTCGTGCGCTGGATCACCGGCCGCAAGAGCTCGCTCTTCGGCCTCGGCATCCCGCCGCAGCAATATGACGAGCTGGCAAGCCTTGCCGCCGACAACTCGATCGCGCCGGTGCTGAAGCACCGCCTCGAAAAGCTCGCCTGCCACTTCCCGATGCGCGAAAACTACTTCGCCTGGCAGGCCTTCGGCCGCCGTTACGCCAATGGCGACGAAGGCCCGCTGCCGACTTACCTGAAGCCGGAGCATTACGAAGTGATCCGCGCCAATGTCGATCGCGTCACCGTGCATCATGCCAACTTCACCGAACTGCTCGCCAAGGAACCGGCGGCCTCGCGCGACCGATACATCCTGCTCGACGCGCAGGACTGGATGACCGACGAGCAGCTGAACAGCCTCTGGGCCGAGATCAGCCGCACCGCCCGCCCCGGCGCCCGCGTCATCTTCCGTACCGCCGCCGAAAAGAGCATCATCGAAGGCCGCCTCTCGCCCGCCATCCGCGAGCAGTGGGATTACTTCGAAGAGAAGTCGCGCGACATGACGGCTCTCGACCGCTCGGCGATCTACGGCGGCTTCCACATCTACGGGAAAAAGGCGTGACCGAGATCCGCACGCTCCCGGATGCCCAATCCGAAGCACATGCCGGCCTGATGGACGGCATGTACCGCTATCAGCGTCATATCTACGATCTGACGCGCAAATATTACCTGCTCGGCCGCGACAAGGCGATCCGCAGCCTCGGCGTCCCCAAGGGCGGCACCCTGCTGGAGGTCGGCTGCGGCACGGGCCGCAATCTGGCGCTCGCCCACAAGCGCTTTCCCGACGCCCGCCTCTACGGCCTCGACATCTCGCAGGAGATGCTGATCTCCGCCCGCAAGACCTTTGCCACCAAGGCTGCGGTTCCGGATTTCCGCGTCGCCGACGCCACCGCCTTCACGCCACGTGAATTCGGCGCCACCGGATTCGACCGCATCCTGATCTCCTACGCGCTGTCGATGATCCCCGATTGGGAGCGCGCCGTCGATGCATCCATTGCCGCGCTCAATCCGGGCGGCGAGCTGCACATCGTCGATTTCGGCCAGCAGGAGGGCCTGCCCGGCTGGTTCCGCGCCCTGCTCAAGGGCTGGCTCGCCAAATTTCATGTGACCCCGCGCGCCAACCTGCGCGACGTCCTGCAAGCCCAAGCCCATGAAAATGGCGCGGAATTGGCTTTCGAGACGCTCTATGGCGGCTATGCCTGGCGCGCCGTCATCACCGCCAGGCGCGCATAATTCACTTGAAACTAACCGATTTTTTACGTTGATATGGTGAAAAGAGGATTATTCCTCGGCTGCATTCGTCTTCGAAGGTCATGCTGTGGGGCAAGTAGATCATTCGTTACATGACGGGATATTCATGCGCGGACTTTTGTTTTGCGTTTTGCCGCTGGCTTTGATGCTCGCCGGTTGCAGCTCCACGGGCTACGACTATCTCGAAACAGCCTCGATCAAGAAGCCCCGCTTCCAGGACACCGATCCGCAGGATTTCGGCCCGAAGACCCCGCATCAGAATGATATTCACGGTATCGACATCTCCAAATGGCAGGGCGATATCGACTGGCAGACGGTGAAATCCTCGGGCGTCGCCTTCGCCTTCATCAAGGCGACCGAAGGCAAGGACCGCGTCGACCCGAAGTTCAACGAATACTGGCAGCGCGCCCGCGCCGTCGGCATTCCGCATGCCCCCTATCATTTCTACTATTTCTGCTCGTCCGCCGACGAACAGGCCGACTGGTTCATCCAGAATGTGCCGAAGGAATCGATGCGCCTGCCGCCCGTCATCGACGTCGAGTGGAACGCGGAATCGAAGACCTGCAAGCTCCGTCCTGATCCGGCCACCGTGCGCGCCGAAATGCAGCGCTTCATGGACCGCTTGGAAGCCTATTACGGCAAGCGCCCGATCATCTATACCTCGGTCGATTTCCACCGCGACAATCTCCAAGGCTATTTCCAGGATTACCATTTCTGGGTGCGCTCGACGGCAAAACACCCCGAAGTGACCTATACCGACCGCCGCTGGGCCTTCTGGCAATATACCTCGACGGGCGTCATTCCCGGCATTCAGGGTCCGACGGATATCAATGTCTTCGCCGGCAACCAGAAGAACTGGAACAATTGGGTCGCTGCGGTTTCCAAGGATAGAAATTCTTAGTAACGTCCACCGAACTTTCTTGCTTCCGTCACATTCATCTGTGAAAGCGGCGGACATATTTCGGATATAAGGACGAACCCATGCACCGCTCGCTCGCAAGCCGCTCTGCACTTGCTCTTCTGTTTGCCGTCACGTCTGCCACCACCGTCTTCGCCCAGCAGGCCGCCCCTGCCCCGGCGGCACCCGCCGCCCCGCAGACCCCGGCTGTCGCCTGCGACGGTGACCTCTCGCAGTTCCTGGCAGGTGTGAAGGCCGATGCGATTGCCGCCGGTGCCACTGCCGAAGCCGCCGACCAGGCGCTCGCCGGCGCCGAGATCGACCCCAAGGTTCTGAGCCGCGACCGCGCCCAGGGCGTCTTCAAGCAAACTTTCCTCGAATTCTCGCAGCGTACCGTCAGCCAGGCCCGTCTCGATATCGGCCGCCAGAAGATGAAGCAGTATGCCGATGTCTTCGCCAAGGCCGAGCAGGATTACGGCGTGCCGGCCGGCGTCATCACCGCTTTCTGGGCGATGGAGACCGACTTCGGCGCCGTTCAGGGCGATTTCAACACCCGCAACGCCCTCGTGACGCTCTCGCATGATTGCCGCCGCCCCGAGCTCTTCCGTCCGCAGCTGATCGCTCTGATCGAGATGGTCCAGCACGGCGACCTCGACCCGGCGACCAACACCGGCGCATGGGCCGGCGAAATCGGCCAGGTGCAGATGCTGCCGCGCGACATCATCGCCTACGGCATGGACGGCGATGGCGACGGCCACGTGCGCCTGAAGCAGAGCGGCCCGGACGCGATCCTCACGGCCGCCAAGTTCATCCAGCATCTCGGCTTCGAGCGCGGCCAGCCCTGGCTGCAGGAAGTCACCGTGCCCGAGAACCTTCCCTGGGAAAAGTCTGGCCTCGGCGGCACGATGAAGGCTGGCGACTGGTTTGCGCTCGGCGTTAAGCCGCGTGACGGCAACACCAATTTCGGTGAGCTCGAAGGCGACCTCGTTCTGCCGCAGGGCCGCCTCGGACCGGCCTTCATCGCCTATCCGAACTTCAAGATCTATCTCGAGTGGAACAAGTCGTTCATCTACACGACCTCGGCCGCCTATTTCGCGACCCGCCTCTCCGGCGCCCAGCCCTACCAGAAGGGCACCCCGGAACAGGGCCTTGCCAACGACCAGATGAAGCAGCTGCAGACAAAGCTGCAGTCGCTCGGCCATGACGTCGGCGAGATCGACGGCATCCTCGGTTCCGGCACCCGCGTCGCCATCCAGAAGGAACAGCAGCGCCTGGGCATGCCGGCCGACGGCTGGGCGACGCCGGGCCTCCTCGGCGCGCTCTGAGTCGCCGAAACAAACCGTTACGCAGCAATGCCATCGCGTCCGTCCATCTGGCCGGGCGCGATTTTCTTTTATGCCGCGATTTCAGGAGCTTCGGCAAAAGCCTTCATCCGGACGCAAGCCTTAACGCCGGGATCGCCGACTTTAACGTGCCGTTAAAATGTGTGAAGAAATTTTCGCCTGAATTTTTCAAACGATTTCAATGCCGTGATTGATACGCACAGCAGTTATCCACTGGCTGTTGCTGCGGCGCAACATGGAATTCGCTTTTCACCCGACACATTTCGGACATAATATGCCCTCGTTAACGCAAAGGAGGCAGACATGGGTATCACACGATCCTTGAATGTCCTGTTGGTCAGTGCAGCGTTCGCGTTCGTCTTGTCTATGCTCTTCATCTGAGCGGCAAACCGGACCCTATGACTGGAATACCGGACTCCTGAGTGAACAGTTCAGCAAACTAAAAAAGCGCATGTCCCGCCTGACATGCGCTTTTTTGTTGCCGTCAATCAGCTGCCGTGATCAGGCAGCCGCGCCCTCGGCCTTGGTCTCGCCTCGGCGGAAACCGAGATTGGTGAGAACCGCCGAAACCAGCGGCGAACGGTTCATCGTATAGAGATGAAATTCGTGCAGCCCGCGGCGCACCAGATCCTCGATCTGCTCGGCAGCCACATCGGCCGCCACCTTGGCGCGCTCTTCCGGCTTGTCGTCGAGGCCGGCGAAACGCTCGTCGAGGAAAGCCGGGATGACGGTGCCGCAGGCGCCGGCAAAGCGCTTCAGCTGCGTCAGGTTGAGGATCGGCATGATGCCGGGCACGATTGGCATCTTCACGCCAGCCGCCCGCACCTTCTCGAGGTATCGCTCGAAATTGTCGTTATCGAAGAAGAACTGCGTCAGCGCCCGGTTGGCGCCGTTATCGGCCTTGCGCTTCAGCATGTCGATATCGGCGGAAACATCCTTGCTCTCGGGATGCTTCTCCGGATAGGCCGAAACCGAGATCTCGAAATCGCCGATCTCGCGAAGACCTGCGACCAGCTCGGAGGCATTGGCATAGCCGCCCGGATGGGGCTGATAGGGCGCACCGGCGCCGCCGGGCGCATCGCCGCGCAGCGCCACGAAATGCTTGACGCCCGCCTTGCGGAAATTGTCGATGACCTGATGCGTCTCTTCCTTCGTCGCACCGACGCAGGTGAGATGCGAGGCGGTCGCAAGCGGCGTCTCGTTGAGGAAGCGCGTGACCGCGGTCAGCGTCGGCGCCTTGGTGGTGCCGCCGGCGCCATAGGTCACCGAGACGAAATCCGGATTCCAGTCCTGCAGCTCGCTCACGGCCTTCCAGAGCTGTCCTTCCATCTCTTCCGACTTCGGCGGGAAGAACTCGAAGGAAATGCCGATATCGCGGCGGCTACCAGTGTTCAAAGTCATAAATCAAACCTCCCCGGCCAATACTGTACCGGCGCTTTCGGATGCCATAAGGCGCCGCGGATCGCGCGCGAGCCAGATCGTGACCGTGAGGCCCTTCTCGCCCGGCTGACCCGGATGAAGATCAACGGCCTGCTCGACATCGAGCCCCGCTTTGCGCAGCCAGTCGGACATCGACTGATGCGAGAAACCGAGACGGACATGGGCATGCTCGTCGCGAAGATATTCGAGCCCGTGCGGGGCCAGATCGATGACCATCAGCCGCCCGCCGGGCGCCAGCATGCGCGCCGCCTCGTTGATGGCGATTTCGGGCTGATCGAAGAAATGCAGGACCTGGTGGATGGTCACCAGATCGAAATCCTGGCCCTCGAAGGGCAGGTTCAGGATATCGGCATGGCGCACCGACGCCTTGGTGATCCCCGACTTGTCGAGATTGGCGCGGGCGACGCTCAGCATGTCGCGGCTGGCATCAACGCCGATCGCCCGCCGGTAAAGCCCCGAGAGCAGCTGCAGGATGCGGCCGGTGCCGGTGCCGAGATCGAGCAGCGAATGGATCGGCTGATTGCCGATCAGCTTGATGACGGCGGCATCGACCTCTTCGTCGGCGGCATGCAGGCGGCGCAGCTCGTCCCATTCGGCGGCGTTGCGGCTGAAATAGGCCTGCGCCCGCTCGGCGCGCTGGCGCTTGACCGACGACAGCCGCTCGCCGTCGCGCAGAATGACAGGATCGTTCTCGGAGGAATGCTGCAGCAGCATGCGCACCAGAGACGCCGCCTTGCCCTCCTGCTTCAGCCGGAAATAGGCCCAGGCGCCTTCCTGATAACGATCGATCAGCTCGGCCTCGCCAAGCAGCTTCAGGTGCCGGGAAATGCGGGGCTGCGACTGGCCGAGAATTTCGGTAAGATCGGTCACCGTCAGGTCACCGGCGGCCAGCAGCGCCAGAAGACGCAGACGCGTCGGCTCACCTGCCGCCTTCAAGACGTCAACGAGCGCATCCAATCCAAGCCTGACAGGTTCAGCCATATTCGACCCAATCAACATATAAAGATATCTTTATGTGATTTGAGAAACCGTGGCAAGCGTCAATCGCGGCTATTCACGAAATTTGCTGGCCGGATAGCGACTTGGACGGGTGGCGTGATTGTCGAGGGCTGCGCTTCTCGGGGGCGCGGCTTGAGGCGGCACTCTCCTCTCTCATCCCCCAAAACAAAAGCCCCGGCACAAAGGCCGGGGCTCGCATCAAACAGGCTCAAAAACCTCAGCGCGTCAGGCGCTTGTAGGCCTGGCTGCCCGGGTTCAGCGCATCGGGGCCGAGGCGGCGGACCTTGTCTTCTTCGTAGTCCTCGAAGTTGCCTTCGAACCATTCGACATGGCCGTCACCTTCGAAGGCGAGGATATGCGTCGCCAGGCGGTCGAGGAACATGCGATCGTGGCTGATGATGATGGCGCAGCCGGCGAAGTTTTCGAGCGCGCTTTCCAGCGCACCGAGCGTTTCCGTGTCGAGGTCGTTGGTCGGTTCGTCGAGGAGAAGAACGTTGCCGCCGGCCTTCAGCATCTTGGCGAGATGCACGCGGTTACGCTGACCGCCCGAGAGGTTGCCGACCTTCTGCTGCTGGTCACCGCCCTTGAAGTTGAAGGCGCCGCAATAGGCGCGCGAGTTCATGTCGAACTTGCCGAGCTTGATGACTTCGGCGCCGCCGGAGATTTCTTCCCAGACGGTCTTGTCGGCGTTCAGCGCATCGCGGCTCTGGTCGACATAGCCGAGATGCACGGTTTCACCGATGCGGATAGAACCCTCATCCGGGGTTTCCTGGCCGGTGATCATCTTGAAGAGCGTCGACTTGCCGGCGCCGTTCGGGCCGATGATGCCGACGATGCCGCCCGGCGGCAGCTTGATCGACAGGTCGTTGATCAGCGTGCGGCCGTCAAAGCCCTTCTTGATGCCTTCGAGCTCGATGACCACCTGGCCGAGACGCTCGGAGACCGGGATGATGATCTGCGCATCGCCGGGACGGATGTTCTCGGCCGCATCGACCAGCTGTTCGTAGGCCTTGATACGGGCCTTGGACTTGGCCTGGCGAGCCTTCGGGCTGGAGGCGATCCATTCCTGTTCGCGCGACAGCGCCTTCTGGCGGCCGGCTTCTTCGCGGGCTTCCTGCTGCATGCGCTTGGCCTTGGCCGTCAGGTAGGCAGAATAGTTGCCTTCGTACGGAATGCCGCGGCCACGGTCGAGCTCCAGGATCCAGCCGGTGACGTTGTCGAGGAAGTAGCGGTCGTGGGTGATCATCATCACGGCGCCCGGATAATCGCGCAGGTGCTTTTCCAGCCAGGCGATGGTCTCAGCGTCGAGATGGTTGGTCGGTTCGTCGAGTAGCAGCAGATCCGGCTGCGACAGGAGCAGGCGGCAGAGCGCGATACGGCGGCGTTCACCACCCGAGAGATTGGTGACCTCGGCATCCTTCGGCGGGCAGCGCAGCGCTTCCATCGCCATCTCGACCTGCTGTTCGAGATCCCAGAGGTTCTGGCTGTCGATGATGTCCTGGAGCTTGGCGCCCTCTTCCGCCGTCTCGTCGGAATAGTTCATCATCAGCTCGTTGTAGCGGTCGAGCACGGCCTGCTTGTCGGCAACGCCTTCCATGACGTTTTCGAACGCGGTCTTGCTTGGATCGAGCTTCGGCTCCTGTTCGAGGTAGCCGACGGTCGCACCTTCGGCGAGCCAGGCTTCACCGGTATATTCCTTGTCCTGACCGGCGATGATGCGCAGAACGGTCGACTTACCGGCACCGTTCGGGCCGAGAATACCGATTTTGGCGTCCGGGTAGAACGACAGGTTGACGTTTTCGAGGATCTTCTTGGCGCCGTAAGACTTGTTAAGTCCCGACATATGATAAATGAACTGACGTGCCATGTGTGAACTGCTCCAGGCGCAAACTTTAAAACCGTGCCGCTATGTAGGCGAAACGGGCGCGCCGGGCAACGCCGAAACCGGTATTGCTACCGGATTTCGGGCCTCACGATTGCGTCCCTGCCAGATTTAGCGGCGCCTAGAAGCCTGCCGCATCGACGATCCCCTCGTTGCAGCCGAACGACGTCCGCCCTGCACCCTGGATCAGCTTGCCGAGACCGGCGTTCATATCCGTCACCGCATCCTGCGAGAGGCCGATCGTCAGCTCGCTGATGACGCGCACCCCGCCTGCCCTGCGGCAGCTCATCTTGACGCGGTCGCTGGCGCCAGCGCCGAAACTCTTGTCGAACGCCGCCTTGATCTGCTCGGCGGTCACCATCTTGCCGGTGTTGGCGGCGAAGAGATCGCGCACCGCCGAGCCGTTGAGATCGCCCATCAGCCGCACCGCCGTGCCGAAATAGGCGTCGGCAGAAAGCTTCGTGCAGGTGCCGTGCTTGGTCCATTCATGGCGCTCCAGCGCCGATTGCGTTCCCGGCATCGCCTTGGCGAGTGCCGCCGCATTCTCGGGCGTCAGCTTGACCTCGGGAAGCGAGCGCCAGTCGCCATCCTTGTCGGCCGCCTGCTGATCTCCGGGAACTCCGCAGTAATTCTGCCGCATCGGCCAGAGGCCGTGCAGCGAAAAGTTCGTCGCATCGTAGCGCTCGGCCGTCTGGCTGGCGCATTCGGCTTTCTTCTGGTTGGTCTGGCAGAAGGCCGGCTGCCAGCTGGCGGCGAGAATGAAGCGGGTGCGCCCCTCCTGCGCCATCGCCGAACCGGCGGAGAAACCCGACAATGCAAGCATCACGGCAACAACAAGGAACCTGCTCATCTCCACCCTCTGAAAATAGAACAATACACGAACAAATAAGCATGAAGCTCGCCTCCCCGCAACCCTGAATCGCATGAATTTCCCCTGCATATCGTCGCAGCGACGCTTGCATTTGCCGCCCGATCTGCTCTGGTACCGGCCGGGAGGACCGAATGTTTTCGCAAACACAATGGCTTAAGAGACCGGACGCAACGCTTGCCTTTCACCATGCGGCGGCAGAGGGCACGGCACGCGCCATCCTCATGGTCTGCCACGGCCTTGCCGAACATTCGAAACGATACGCGCGCTTCGCCGCGGCGATGGCCGCCCGCGGCTATCACGTCTTCGCCCACGACCACCGCGGCCACGGCGAAACGACGGCGCCCGATGCGCCGATCGGCCAGTTCGCAAGACGGAACGGCGTAACCCGCGTGCAGGAGGATGTTGTCGCCATGCGCGATCACGCCGCCGGCCTCTATCCCGGCCTGCCCGTCATCCTCTTCGGTCATTCGATGGGCGGACTGATCGCGCTCAACACGGCGGTCTCCTACCCCGAAAAATTCAACGCCGTCGCCGTCTGGAATTCCAACTTCGCCGTCGGCGCGGCGGGTCGCGCCGCCCACGCCATCCTGCTTGCCGAAAAGGCCCTGAAGGGCTCGGATGTGCCGAGCGGCCTCCTGCCGAAGCTGACCTTTGCCGCCTGGGGCAAGGCCATCCCCGGCCACCGCACCGCCTTCGACTGGCTGTCGCACGATCCCAGTGAAGTCGATGCATATATCGCCGATCCGCTCTGCGGCTTCGATGCCTCGGTATCGCTGTGGCTCGACATCTTCGAGCTGACCTTCCGGGCGCCGAAGACCGAGCATCTGAACCGGCTGCCGAAATCCCTACCGATCCATCTTGTCGGCGGCGGGCAGGATCCAGCAACCGAGCACGGGAAAGCCGTAAGATGGCTGTCAAACCATTTGAAACGGCATGGCTTCTCCCGTATCACCACTGAAATATATCAGGACGCCCGGCACGAGACACTGAACGACACCGGCGCCGCGGCGGCCATCTCGGCCTTCGCCGATTGGTGCGATGGCGTGACGGCACGTTCCTGAGAGCCCCGCAGACAAGAATGGTACGGCAATGAAGACGACAGCATCCTCCGAAGTCACCATGGGCCTGATGCTCATGCTTCTCTCGGTGCTGTTCTCGCCGCTGATCGATATCTTCGCCAAGCTGGCGATCGCCACCGTGCCGTCTGCCGAGATCACCGCGGCGCGCTTCGCCGTCCAGGCGATCTGCATGCTGCCCGTCGTCATCTGGCGCAAAAACCTCGCCGATCTCTCGTGGAAGCAGACCTTCTATCACGCGATCCGCGGGATCATCATGACCATCTCGATGATCTCCTTCGTCGCCACGCTGAAATACATGTCGGTCGCCGATGCGATCGCCATCTTCTTCGTCGAGCCGATCATCCTGACGATCCTCAGCAGCATCTTCCTCGGCGAAGCCATCGGCTGGCGGCGCTACACGGCCTGCGGCGTCGGCTTCTTCGGGGCGATCCTGATCATCCAGCCGAGCTTCCAGGAAGTCGGCTTCGTCGCGCTTCTCCCCGTCGTCAGCGCCGTCTGCATCGCCATCTCGGCGATGATGAATCGGGCGCTGGCGCAGCGCGAGGACCCCTGGGTCATGCAGTTCCAGATGGGCCTCTGGGGCCTCTTCTTCTGCTGCATCATTCTCTATATCGGCGAAAGCAGCGGCTCGGATGTGTTCGATCCGGTCATGCCCTCGGCGCTTGCCTTCTTCTATCTCGCCGGCGTCGGCGTCATGGCGGCGATCGCCGGCATTCTCGGCGTCTATGCCTATCGCGCCGCCCCCGCCTCGACGCTGGCGCCGCTGCAATATTTCGAGATCGTCTCGGCGACGATCTTCGCCTGGCTGGTCTTCGGCGATTTCCCGGATGCGCTGAAATGGCTCGGCATCCTGATCATCATCGCGTCCGGCCTCTACATCATCTGGCGCGAGCGGCGCTTTGCATCCAAGCCCGTATCCGATACATCTGAGGCAACACGGGCGCCGTAAAACCGCCCGCGGGAGGAACATGACGGCCACCAGCAAAAAGCCGCCGCTTGATGGCATTAGGGTGATCGAGCTCGCCCGCGTGCTCGCCGGCCCCTGGGCCGGGCAGATGCTGGCCGATCTCGGCGCCGATGTCATCAAGGTCGAAAATCCCGAAGGCGGTGACGATACCCGCCACTGGGGCCCGCCCTTCGTCGAGGGCGCGGACGGCGAAAACCTCTCGGCCGCCTATTACCATTCGACAAACCGCAACAAGCGCTCGATCACCGCCGACCTGAAGACCGAAGAGGGACAGGCGCTGGTGCGCCGTCTCGCGGCAACGGCCGACGTGCTGATCGAGAATTTCAAGCTCGGCGGCCTCGTCAAATACGGGCTGGATTACGAGAGTCTGCGCAAGATCAATCCGAAGCTCGTCTATTGCTCGATCACCGGCTTCGGCCAGACCGGCCCCTATGCCAATCTCGCCGGCTACGATTACATCGTCCAGGGCATGTCCGGCTTCATGTCGATCACCGGCGAACCCGAGGGCCAGCCGATGAAGGCGGGCGTGGCGATCGCCGATATCTTCACCGGCATCTACGCCGTCTCGGCGATCGAGGCAGCGCTGATTCACGCGCTGAAGACAGGCGAGGGCCAGCTCGTCGACATGGCGCTGCTCGATGTCCAGTCCGCCGTGCTCGCCAACCAGAACATGAACTATCTCGTCGGCGGCCAGGCGCCGGTGCGGCTCGGCAATGCCCATCCGAATATCTCGCCCTATGAGGTGATCCCGGCTGCCGATGGCTATCTCATCCTCGCCGTCGGCAATGACGGCCAGTTCCGCCGCCTCTGCACCATTCTCGGTCTCGAGGGTATCGGCGAAGATGAGCGCTTCGCCACCAACAAGGCCCGTGTCGCAAATCGCGATGAAGTCCGCCGCCTTGTCTCCGGCAAGACGCTGAACTGGCCGAAGGCCGATCTTCTGCGGGCCTGCGAGGAAAACGCAGTGCCAGCCGGCGCCATCAATACGATCGAGGAAATGTTTGCCGATCCGCAGGTGATCGCCCGCGGGCTGCGCATCGATCTTGCCGACACCGCCGGGACAATGATCCCTGGTGTCAGAACCCCTGTGGTTCTGTCGGAAACACCGCTACGTTACGAAAGACCGAGCCCGCGCCTCGGCGAGCACCAGGAGGAGGTGCTGGCCGAACTCGAAGCGCTGGAGCAGTCGATAAAAGGGAGGACAACGGCATCATGAAGAAATCGGGTGGAGAACTGATCGTCGAAGCGTTGAAGGCCAATGGGGTCACCCGCCTCTCCTGCGTTCCCGGCGAGAGCTTCCTCGCCGTTCTCGATGCCCTTCACGACAGCGATATCGAGGTCGTCGTCTGCCGCCAGGAAGGTGGCGCGGCGATGATGGCCGATTGCTGGGGGCGGCTGACCGGCGAGCCCGGCATCTGCATGGTCACCCGCGGCCCCGGCGCCACCAATGCCTCGGCGGGCCTGCATATCGCCCGCCAGGATTCGATCCCGATGATCCTGTTCATCGGCCAGGTGCAGCGCGATGCCCGCGAGCGCGAAGCCTTCCAGGAAGTCGAGTTCCGCCGGGCGCTGACCGAATATGCCAAGTGGGTCGGCGAGATCGACGATGCCGCCCGCATCCCTGAATTCGTCACCCGCGCCTTCGCGATCGCCACCTCCGGCCGCCCCGGCCCCGTCGTCCTGTCACTGCCCGAGGACATGCTGCGCGATGAGGTGGAAGCGCCCCGTGCGCGGGCCTATTCGCGCGTCGCCGCCTATCCGGGCCGCCGCCAGATCGACGATTTCTACATGCGGCTCCTGAAAGCCGAGCGTCCCCTGGTGATCCTCGGTGGCACCCGCTGGGATGCCGATGCGGTCGCCGATTTCCGCGCCTTCGCCGAGCGATTCAAGCTGCCGGTCGGCTGCTCCTTCCGCCGCCAGATGCTGTTCGACCACCTGCATCCCTCCTATGCCGGCGATGTCGGCATCGGCATCAACCCGGCGCTCGCCAGGGAAATCAAGGAAAGCGATCTGCTGATCCTGCTCGGCAGCCGCATGTCGGAAATGCCGTCATCGGGTTACACGCTGATCGACATCCCCTATCCGGCACAGCAGCTCGTCCACATCTATCCGGATCCTTCCGAGCTCGGCCGCATCTACCGGCCGGATCTGGCAATCGCCGCCTCGCCGCAGGATTTCGTCGATGCGCTTGCCGATCTCGAAGCCCCCGCCGAACCGCACTGGGCTGAACGCACCGAGCGCATGCACCAGAGCTATCTCGCATGGACGAAGCCGCCGCAGACTGGCCCCGGCAATGTCCATATGGGCCCGATCATGGACTGGATCGAAGGCAATACCCGCGCCGATACGATCTTCACCAACGGCGCCGGAAACTACGCCACCTGGCTGCACCGCTTCCACCGCTTCCGCCAGTTCAACACCCAGGCGGCCCCGACATCCGGCTCGATGGGCTACGGCCTGCCTGCCGCGGTCGCCGCCAAGGCGCTGTTTCCCGAGCGCGAGGTGATCTGCTTTGCCGGTGACGGCTGCTTCATGATGCACGGCCAGGAGTTCGCCACCGCCGTCCGTTACAATCTGCCGATCATCGTGCTGGTCATCAACAACGGCATCTACGGCACGATCCGCATGCATCAGGAGCGCGAATATCCTGGCCGCGTTAGCGGCACCGATCTCACCAACCCCGATTTCGCAGCGCTGGCCCGCGCCTATGGCGGCCATGGCGAGACGGTGGAGACCACAGCCGATTTTGTCCCCGCCTTTGAACGGGCCCGTGCCAGCGGCAAGCCGGCGATTATCGAGATCAAGCTCGATCCGGAAGCCATCACACCGGCGCGGACGCTGACGCAGATCCGGACGAAGAGCTGAGAACCCGCCAAACAAAAAAGCCGGTGGGCGAGCCCACCGGCTTCGGATTTCGGAAACAGCCGAAATATCAGTCGATAGCCGCGGTGACGATGAACTCGACCTTGTACTTCGGAGCGGCCAGCTTGGCTTCGCTGGTGGCGCGGGCCGGGGTGTTGGCCGGGTCGACCCAGGCTTCCCAGGCAGCGTTCATTTCGGCGAAATCGGCAATGTCGGAGAGGTAGATCAGCGTCTGCAGGATCTTAGACTTGTTCGAGCCGGAAGCTGCCAGCAGCCGGTCGACTTCGGCAAGAGCAGCCTTGCACTGATCGGTGACGGTCTCACCTTCCGCAACCTGGCCGGCGAGATAGACGGTGTTGCCGTGGACGACGGCGCCGCTCATGCGGGGACCGGGGCCGATGCGCTTGATGCTCATGGTTTTCTCCTGAGTTTTTTATGGAATGAAGGGCGCGGAAGCTGGCCGCGCCGGGATATCAGCCGCGAAGGTGATGGCTCTTCTGATAGGTCGCCGTCGAGCGGGCGCCGGAACGGCAGTAGCCGAGCATCGGACGCGGGAATTCGTCGAGCGCATCGACCATGCCGGCAACCGCTTCCTCGGTCACGCCCATCGGGCCGACAGGCACGTGAGCGATGTCGAGGCCAAGCTCCTTGGCGCGCGCTTCGATCACCGAAAACGGCGTCTGGTCCGGGCTTTCGCCATCGGGACGGTGGCAGACGATCGACTTGAAGCCGAGCGCCTTGATCTGATCGAGATCCTCGACCGAGATCTGGCCGGAAACCGAATATTCGTCGTCGATCGGGCGGATGTCCATCGCGAATGCCTCCTGAAAATGAACGGCAGAAGCTCTACGATGCGTAACCGCGAGCGTCAACAACTCGCTCATAGAAAGGCGAAGGTCAGCCCATAGCTGCGGCTCTCGCCCGGCTTCAGCATGTTGAACTCGCCTGCCGCTTCCAGCTCGCCGCGCGAGACCCAGCGATGCGTCACCGGCTCGATACCGAGAATATGGGCAGACCCCTTCTGGTTCCGCCAGACCTGCAGGTAAGGCAGCGTATCGGCGCGCATGCGAACCCTGAGCGTGCGGCCATGGACCGCCTTCATCGGCCCGAGCCGCACCTCGGCATAGCCGCTGTCCGTCGCCGGCGCCTCGACGCAGAAGATACCGCCGAGTTCCTCGCCAAAGGTCCAGGGAAAACCGCCGCCCTCGAGCATCTTGCCTTCCAGCCGCGTCCCCTCGTCGAACCATTTGCCGCCGACATTCATATGATACATCAGGAAGGTCGGCACCGTCTGGTCACTGGTATTGACCACCTTGTCCTCCAGCGAAACCTCGCCGGTCGCGCCATCGATCGTCCAGAGCCGCTCGATGCGCTGAGGAAGTCCCTCGACGGTGACAAGATCGATATCGGCGCGGCACTCGGCATTGCCGTTCTCGAACTTGGTCCACAACACCGTCGCCTTGTGGCCGGAAACCGAGCCGTGCAGCGGATAGATCGCCCCATCGGTTCGGCCGGGGATTGGCTCGCGGTGGCGAATGTGATCAGGGCCGCAGGTAAACAGGAAGCCTTCGAGCGAATGGTCGATGCGCGGATCGCCATCATCGGGGATCGCCCGCTTCGGCGAAATATCAACGCCATCGACGACGCAGGCGCCGATATCCATGACCGACGTTTCATCCAGCATCAGGCGCGGCCCTTTGGCGGCAGCAAATTCGATCATGGCAATCCTCCCCTGTATCAAAACAGCCGTAGGGTTAGGGGTGGCGCAAGCTTTCGTCAATCACGCTGCGCGCAATTGCCCACAACCGGCAATCAACTCGGAACCGTCGAGGCAAACCAAACGTTTAGCCTCACGCAAGTGATCACGGATATTTTCATAATTTGTTCAGTACGAATTCATAAATTCCACACTAGCGTCAAAATTCGCGGGTGTGTGTCGGCCCAGTCACTGGTTGAGGTGTGAGACGTGAATCGCATTTTGAAATATGGCCTGTCGCTCGCCGCCGTCATTCTGGCCGTCACTTCGGTGATACCGGAAGCGCAAGCGCAGCAATGGGGTGGCCGCGGCCAGCGCGATGTCGTCATGGTAACGCCTGACGGCCAGATCGTCGATTACATCCCGCCCGGCGCCGACGTCTATTATTCCCGTGACCGGAGCGGCAACCGCGTTCTTGTCGACAGCTACGGCCGGATCGTCGCCACCGAAATGCGCTCGCGCGGCTATTACCCGGCAGCGCCCTCGCGCGATCCCTATAACAACGACCCCTATAATGCCGAGAACGGCGACCACAGCCGCTACGGCAGCACCCGCTATATCGAGCGCGGCGCCGTGACCGGCTCGATCCCGCGCGATGCGAGCATCGACCGCCAGCCGCTCGACCAGCCCTATCCCGATCAGCAGAACGGCGACTACGCTTCGATCGACCCCGATCAGCAGGCGCCGCAGGTTGAGCAGCCGCGCACTCCCGAAGAGCCTACGATTACCCTGAAGGGCAAGTCGAAGCCGGAGATCGTTGCGCTGCAGGTCTTCCTCGACCGCGCCGGCATATCGCCTGGCGTCATCGACGGCCACATGGGCTCGAACGTCACCAAGGCGATCTACGCCTACAACCAGATGACCGGCGAAAATCTGGATCCGAACAATACGGACGCGATCCTCGAGCAGCTGCGCCTTTCCGGCGGCCTGCCCGTCGTCAGCTACACGATCACCCCCTCGGATGCCGCCGGCCCCTATGTCGCGGAAATTCCCGAGGACTACGCCCACAAGGCGCTGCTTCCGTCCCTCGCCTACACTTCCACCACCGAGGCCCTGGCCGAGCGCTTCCACATGGACGAAGCCTTCCTGAAGGAAATGAACCCCGGCGTGGATTTCACCGTCCCCGGCACGATCATCAAGGTCGTCAATCCCGGCGACCCGAAGACCGGCACGGTGGCCAAGATCCTCGCCGACAAGGCCAAGAAGCAGGTCTTCGCCTATGACGATGCCGGCAATCTCATCGCCGCCTACCCGGCCTCGATCGGCTCTTCCGACACACCCTCGCCTTCGGGCACGGTGACAGTCGATCGCGTCGCGCTGAACCCCGGCTATACCTACAACCCGAAGATCAACTTCCAGCAGGGCGCCAACGACAAGGTGCTCAACATCCCGCCAGGCCCGAACGGCCCGGTCGGTACGGTCTGGATCGCGCTCTCCAAGCCGACCTACGGCATTCATGGCACGCCGGAACCCTCGAAGATCGGCCGTACCCAGAGCCACGGCTGTATTCGCCTAACCAACTGGGATGCCACCGAGCTCGCCAAGATGGTCAAGCCCGGCGTCACCGTCGAATTCGTCGACTGACCATTCACAATTGCACAAATAAAAAAGCCGCCGGTCTCCCGGCGGCTTTTTTGTTGTGACGTTTTGCCGATCAGGCAGCGTCGCGCATCAGCAGGCCAGAGAGGCGAGCCGCGATCGGCAGCTTCACCGGCAGCTTGCGCATCATTTCCTCGGCAAAACAGAGAGCGTTCTCGCGCGCCTTGTCGAGATTGGAAACGCGGGTCGCGTCCATGGTCGCGAGCGTGCCGCCGACATCGAAGATATCGCGGAAGGCAGAGCGTTCGATGATCGCCGTATCGAGAACCGGAACATGACGCTCGTTGAGCAGCGCCTTGACGAGCTGCAGCGCGCGGGTGGTGACCATCGAGTTGACGCGGGTGAGAACGACCGAATGGCCGATCTTGATGCCTGCCTTCTCGTCAAGATACTGCAGCAGCTCCAGAACCTGCGCACCGCCGCGGGCATCCATGGCACAGCCCTGGATCGGGATCAGCACGTGGTCGGAAAGACCGACAGCGGTGGCGAGCAGCGGATTGCGCGCGCCCGGCAGGTCGATGATGAAGTAATCGGTATTCGCCTTGTTCTCGCTGATATGCTGCGGCAGCGATGCGGAGGTGACGAAATCGATGACGGAAACGTTGTGGACGTTGCCGGAAATCTCATGCCAGCGCGAAATCCAGTGCTGCGGATCGGCGTCGAGAATGGTGACGCGATATCCCTTGCGCGCAAGCTCGGTTGCCAGCAGCAGCACGGCCGTGGTCTTGCCGGCGCCGCCCTTGGTATTTGCAAAAGTAATGACTGGCATATCAGGTCCTCGAATGGAAAAGCCGCGAGCCGGTATCGCTCTCTTACGCACTTTTCGATTCATCGTGCGGTTAATGCATCCTTTCCAATCGCGGTTAACAAAACCTAAACAGACAGCCCGAAATTGCAGCCTGCATTTCTCACATCCCTAGAATTCAGGATGTCTGCGGACAAAAAAAGCCCGGAAAGCCTGCGCTTTCCGGGCCAGCTGGTTGGTCCGCCTTATAAGCCTTCCGTTCAGATCTTGCTGCACGCTCCGACATCGGCAGGCCGCACGCGGCCCGCCTTCAGGTCGGCAAGCTGAGGAATCGACGGGTCGCGCCCGCCGATCGTGGCTTCATAGACCGCGCGGTTCATCTTGATCATCCGCCCGCTCGTGGTGAAGCCCACCATGCCGTTGCCGCCGGAATAGGCGGAGCTCGCCCTCAGGCGGCAGAAGAACTTGCTGCCACCCTTGGAAACGACCCAGCCGAGAGCACCGGATTTCCCCTGCCCCATCGGGCCGACGGCATAACCCTGCTTGCCCAGTGCGGAGAAAGATTCGGCATGAGCGGCTGGCGCCCCGAGGACCGCCAGCACAACGCCCAGAACTGCATATCGAAACGAACGACTCATCTGATCCCCTTAGAAGCAATCCCTAAACAACGCCTTGGTGTTTTCGAGCGTCATCGGAACAGGATTGCCGCCGGCACTCGGGTCTTCGATCGCCATGGCCGAGAGTTCGTCGATCCTGTCGGGCGCGATTCCCATCGCCGAGAGGCTTTCCGGCACGCCGAGCTCGGAGCGCAGTTTCAGCACATAGTCGTAGAAGCCATCGAAGCCGCCGGAAATGCCGAGATAAGCCGCCGCACGGGCGATCTTGTCCTCGATCACGGCGCGGTTGAAGCGCAGCACGGCCGGCATGACGACGGCATTGGTCATGCCGTGGTGGGTGTTGTAGACGGCACCGATCGGGTGCGACAGCGCGTGAATGGCGCCGAGACCCTTCTGAAATGCGACGGCGCCCATGGCAGCTGCCGACATCATGTTGGCGCGGGCTTCCAGATCCGTGCCCTCCTTGTAGGCGCGCGGCAGGAATTCCTTGACGAGGCGCATGCCTTCAAGCGCGATACCCGCCGACATCGGATGGTAGAAGGGCGAGGAATAAGCTTCCAGGCAATGCGCGAAGGCATCCATGCCGGTGCCGGCGGTGATGATCTTCGGCATGCCGACCGTCAGTTCCGGATCGGAAATGACGACGCCGGGCAGGAACTTCGGATGGAAGATGATCTTCTTCACATGCGTCGCCGAATTGGTGATGACGCTGGCGCGGCCCACTTCCGAGCCGGTACCAGCCGTCGTCGGCACGGCAACGATCGGCGCAATGCCTTCGATGCTGGCGCGCGTCCACCAGTCGCCGATATCCTCGAAGTCCCAGACCGGGCGCGTCTGGCCGGCCATGAAGGCCACGCACTTGCCGAGATCGAGACCGGAGCCGCCGCCGAAGGCGACGACGCCGTCATGACCGCCATCCTTGAAGGCCTTGACACCGGCTTCGAGGTTCTTCTCGTTCGGGTTCGGATCGACATCGGCGAAAATGGCGCGGCCGAGACCGGCGTCTTCGAGAATGTCGAGCGCGTTCTTGGTGATCGCCATCGAGGCGAGGCCCCGATCGGTGACCAGCAGCGGCTTCTTCATGCCGAGGCTCTTGCAGGCGTCGGCGAGCTCCTTGATGCGGCCGCGGCCGAGCTTGACCGCTGTCGGGTAGCTCCAGTTGGCTGTGATGTTGCTGCTCATGCTGTAACTTTCTTCAGGTGATAGGATTTCGGACGCGTCAGGTTCTGGAAGCCGATGATCGACAGCGAGCCGCCGCGACCGGTTTCCTTGACGCCGGTCCAGCAAAGCGCCGGATCCAGATAGTCGGCGCGGTTCATGAAGACCGTTCCGGTTTCGATTTCGCGGCCGAGGCGCCCTGCCCGTTCGGCATCCTTGGTCCAGAGCGAGGCGGTCAGGCCGTACTGACTGTCATTCATCAGCGCCAGCGCCTCCTCATCGGACTTGACCTTCATGATGCCGACGGCCGGACCGAAGGTTTCTTCGCGCATGAACTCCATCGAATGATCGACGTTCACAAGGATCTGCGGAGCGAGATAGGCGCCGCCATCGTCCTGCGGGAAGAGCTTCGGATCGACCAGCGCCTTGGCACCCTTGGAAACCGCATCGGCGATCTGCTCGCGCACCACCTTGGCAAAGCGCTTGTTCGCCATCGGGCCGAGAGAGGTCTCGGGATCGAGCGGATTGCCGAGCTTGTAGTTCGACACCCAGGCGACCGACTTCTCCACGAAAGAGTCATAGAGCGACTCGTGCACATAGATGCGCTCGATACCGCAGCAGCACTGACCGGAATTGTAGGTCGCGCCATCCATCAGCGTATCGACGGCAGCGTCGAGATCGGCATCTTCCATGACATAGCCCGGATCCTTGCCGCCGAGCTCGAGGCCGAGACCGGTGAAGGTGCCGGCTGCCGCCCGCTCCATCGAACGTCCACCTTCGACCGAACCGGTGAAGTTGACGAAATTGAAGCTGCCGGCAGCGATCAGCGCCGAAGTCGTCTGGTGATCGAGGACGGCATTCTGGAAAACATCCTCGGGAACGCCGGCTTCGACAAAGGCCTGCACCAACCGCTCTCCGACCAGTAGCGTCTGCGACGCATGCTTCAGCACCACGGTATTGCCGGCCATCAGCGCCGGAGCGATCGTGTTGATCGCCGTCATGTAGGGATAGTTCCACGGCGCCACGACGAAGACGACGCCATGCGCTTCGCGCTCGATGCGGCGCTCGAACTTGTCGCTCTCCTCGACGACGAGTGGCGCCAGTGCTTCCGCCGCGATCGACGCAACATAGTTGGAGCGCTCGTTGAAGCCCTTGTACTCACCGCCATAACGGATCGGACGGCCCATCTGCCAGGCGATCTCGGGAACGACCACGTCGGACATCTCGTTAAGACGCGCGACACCCTTCAGCACCAGTTGAACGCGGTCTTCGAGCGGACGCTTGGCCCAGCTTTTCTGCGCCTTGCGCGCGCGGGCCACGGCTTCCTTCGCCGCCTCCAGCGAGAGCGCCGGACGCTCCGCGTAAACCGATCCATCGACCGGCGATATGCATTGGATAATAGTCATCAGTTATGCTCCAGACTTAACAGGCCAGCGTGCGGACATGCCCCGCAGCGCCATAGGAAAGAATTGCGCGATCGCGCGTGATGATCGTCAGGTCGTTTTCCCGCGCGGTCGCGATCAGGATGCGATCTGCGGGATCGTTGTGAACGGGCCGCGGCAAAAAGGACGACACGACAAGCGCGTGCAGGGAAACATCGGCAGTCTGCGCACCAATCATATCGACAGCATCTTGAAACCAGGACATAGCATCTTTCGTTGTTGGCAAACGGCCTTTGCTGATCAATATACCGATCTCCCACGCCGACATTGATGAAACGAACAGGCTACGCTTTTCACGTCCACGACTAAGTGCAACGTTCGCATCTCTGCTTAGTGGCGTTCCCTCGACAAGCCAAAGAACTGCACAAGTATCGAGCAGAAAGCGGTCAGTCATCGTCGTAGACTTTACCCCAATCAGGATCGGCAGGCGCGGTCAGATCGACTCCCGGCATGATGGTCAGCGTCCCCTTCATGCATCCCCACGCGGGGTGCACTTCCAGCAGCGTCCCATCGTCCAGTTCCATCCAGCGCTTGCCATCCTTGTAGATGACATCGTCCTCCGTAAACATCTTCACCGGCGGCTCATCCAGCTCCCCCGGATTGGCGCCCGCACTTTCATAGCCCGCCTGCTTCTTCTCGGCGAACCCGGCGAGGTCACCGCGCCGATGCGCCGCAACCTCATCCAAGGGAACGCCGATATAATCGGCGATCTGGTCCTGCTCCTCAGCGCTCATCTTCCGTTCGCCGTTCAGCATGCGCGACACCGCGCTCGGATCAAGCCCCATGAAACGGGCCATATCGCGAAGCGAGGAGCCGCGCTCCGAGAGCTTTTCATAGAACCAAGCGCTGTCGATCACACCCATGTCGATCTCCTCTGAAAACGCAGATCACATTAGCATAATGCGACCAACGCAACAATCAGAGCGAGTGTTGCGATTATCTCAAGCCCTTTCGAACCCTCTCGCCACCTCCCAGTCCGTGATGCGGCGGTCGTATTCCTCCTGCTCCCATTCGGCAGCGCGGGTATAGTGGTCGATGACGTCGTCGCCGAAGGCGCTGCGCAGCATCTTCGACTTGGTCATCGCCGTGGTAGCCGAGCGCAGCGTCCGCGGGATCTCGCGCACCTTGCGTGCGCCATAGGCATCTCCCACGAAGGGCGCTTCGAGTTCAAGCTTGTTCTCGATGCCGTCGATGCCTGCGGCAATCAGCGCGGCGAAGGCGAGATAGGGATTGAGATCGGAGCCGCCGACGCGGCATTCGATGCGGATCGCCTTGGTGCCGTCGCCGCAGAGGCGGTATCCGGCGGTGCGGTTGTCCTTGCTCCAGATCGCCTTGGTCGGCGCGAACGTGCCGGCCATGAAGCGCTTGTAGGAGTTGATGTAGGGCGCCAGGAAATAGGTGATCTCGCTCGCATGGGCGAGCAGGCCGGCGACATACTGCTCCATCAGCTTCGACATGCCGTACTTGCCCTTCTCGTCGAAGAACAGCGGCTTGCCGTCGAGGCTCCAGAGCGACTGATGGATATGCGACGAGCTGCCGGCTGCGTTGTAATGCCACTTGGCGAGGAACGTGATGGCCTTGCCCTTCGACCACGCGATTTCCTTGCAGCCGTTCTTGATGATCGTATGGCGGTCGGCCATCGTCAAAGCCTCGGCATAGCGGACGTTGATCTCTTCCTGACCGGCAGATGCCTCGCCCTTCGAGTTCTCCACCGGGATTTCCGCCCCCTGCAGGCCGGTGCGGATCGCCCGCATCACTTCCTCTTCCTTGGTCGTCTGGAAGATGTGGTAGTCCTCGTTATAGGCGCTGGCGAGCTTCAGGTTTCGATAACCGGACGCATGAGCCGATTCATAGGTCTGGTCGAACAGGAAGAATTCGAGCTCCGAAGCCATGAACGGCTTCATGCCCATCGCCTCCAGGCGCTTCACCTGCTTCTTCAGGATGGCGCGCGGCGAATGCGGCACTTCCTCATGCGTATGGTGATCGAGCAGGTCGCAGAGAACGAGCGCCGTGCCCTCGAGCCAGGGAATGCGGCGCAGCGTCGAAAGGTCCGGCTTCATCGTATAGTCGCCGTAGCCCTTTTCCCAGCTCGTAGCCTTGTAGCCGGAGACCGTCTCCATCTCCATGTCGGTCGCAACGAGATAGTTGCAGCTATGCGTTTCCTTCCAAGCGCTGTCGAGGAAGTATTCGGCCTGGAAGCGCTTGCCCATCAGGCGGCCCTGCATGTCGATCTGGCACGCCAGAACCGTATCGATGCGGCCCTCGGCCACGTCCTTCTTGAGATCGTCGAGAGTATAGCTGGTCGTCATCTTTTACCCGCCTGCTTCTTTTGAATTGAGAATTCGGAACAACGAAAGGGCATGCAGCGGCAGGCGATGCCTGCCCGATGCTTTTTCATTGAACCGGGGATGGGGCCGCGTGCGCCGCGGCCCCGCCATTCGAGAGGGAAGCCTCTGGCCTTAGTGCTGGCCGACAGCCTTTTCGGCAGCGGCGATCTCCGCCTGACGGCGCGCCACTTCGTCGCCGATCGGCGGGCCCTTGAAGCGGCGCTTCTCGAAGCCGAACCAGACGATGCCGGTCAGAACGAGGAAGCCGACCGTCACGTAGAGAGCCGGACCATTCGGCGGCTGAACGCCGAGGATGAAGATCAGGATCATGGCGAGAACGGTCAGAACCGCAAAGAGCTTGAAGACGCCTTCGCCGAGGTTCCACGGACCCATCTTGTCCCACTTCGACGTACCCCAGGCGAAGAGACCGAGCGTGATCGGGATCGCGAAGGAGAAGAACAGGAAGATGACCGTGCACGAGACGACGATCGTATAAACCGGCGTGTCACCGATCGAAACCAGCGAAGAGCCCCAGACGAACAGCACCGAGAGGATCGAACCCGTCCAGATCGCAGCAACCGGCGTGCGGTATTTCGGGCTGACCTTGGCGAGCGCCTTGGAAGCCGGAAGGCCACCGTCACGCGAGAAGGCGAAGATCATGCGCGAAACGGACGTCACCGTCGCAAGGCCGCACAGCCACTGGCTGACGAGGATTGCGAAATAGAGGATGTCCTTGACGACAGGATTGACCTGCGCGTCCATCGCCCAGAAGAACACGTTCCAGCCCTGCTTTGCAGCATCGTCCATGTTCGGCAGCATGAGGACGAAGGAGCACAGCATGATGTAGCCGAACAGCGCCGACCAAAGGACCGACGAAACCATGCCGCGCGGAACCGAGTGAGCCGCCTTGACGGTTTCTTCCGACGTATGGGCCGAAGCGTCATAGCCGGTGATCGTGTAGATCGGCAGCAGCAGACCGAGCAGGAACACCCAGGCGCCCGATGTCGCCGGCCAGACGTTGCCGCCCGCTTCGCCGGAATAGTTGGCGAAGGTGAAGAGGCGGCCGATCTCGTAGGACGGTGCGGCAAACAGGCAAACGGCCGAAAGCACGATGGCCGTTGCGAAGATCAGGTAGCCCGAGAAGTCCGTGAGCTTTGCCGTCAGGCCGATGCCCATGTGGTTCACGAGCGCCTGTGCGCCGGTGATGACGATGAGGAAGACGATGCGGACCGCAGTCGTATCCGTCAGGCCGAAATAGCTGGTGCCGAAGGAACCCATGAAGAAGTAGTAGGTGCCGACGTTGATGGCGCCGAGAACGGTGACCAGACCGAGCAGGTTGAACCATGCGGTCAGCCAGCCGGTGAAGCGGTTGCCGAGGATCGAACCCCAGTGATAGAGGCCGCCGGCCGTCGGATAGGCAGAGCTGATCTGCGCCATCGCCACGGCGAAGACGAGCGATACGAAGCAGCCGATCGGCCAGCCGATGCCGATTGCCGCGCCGCCTGCACCTGCCGTGGCCTGTGCCAGCGAATTGATGCCGCCGGAGAGAATGCAAATAATCGAGAATGACACTGCGAAGTTCGAGAACGAGCTCATCCGCCGTTCAAGTTCCTGGGCATAGCCCATGGAATGCAGGACGCTCATATCCTGCTTTTTATCCAGATCGGTATAGTCAGACATGACTTCCCCCTGTTAGCGATCGGCCGCGGGATTGCGGTCGATCCTGTGCCAAATTGTCCGTGGCATTTGCCATCGGACGTCCGCAGCTAAGCTGCTCCCTGGGGCCGTTTTCTTTTTATAGTCAGCCTTCCAGACACTGCTGGAGAAGCCCTGTGAGATAGTCGGCCATGACCCCTTGACCGGCATCGTCATTGATAAGGTCGTTGCGGACCTCGATCATTACATTGCGGAACCCGTTGGAAACCCCATGCAGGATGAGCGTATGCGTCACGCCATCTGCAGGGCCGTAGGGTTCATTGCGTTCTGTCTTGTAGAGCGGCGCATCGGCCGCAGCCGTCAGCATCTTGTCCGCGAGGCGGCTGTCGGCATCGTGCAGGATACCGAGCTCGACTGCACGCGGCTTGCCGTTGAAGACAGGCGTAAAACTGTGGATTGTGACAACCACGCTCTCCTGCCCCCTCGCCTTGCGCTCGGCAATGAGCTCGCGCACGGCATTGTGAAAGGGAATGTAGAGCGCTTCGGTACGCGCCTGCCGCTGTTCGGAAGTGAGTCCCTGGTTGCCGGGAATGGCGTAGATTTCGCTCTTCTCCGGCATTGCGCCCGGCGCTTCCGGCGGCCGGTTGCAATCGTAGATCAGACGAGAAAAACGCTGGTAGACGAGCGTCGCATCCAGCGCTGACGAAATCCCTCGCGCCACCGCCAGAGCGCCCGGATCCCAGGCGATGTGGCTTTCCAGTGCATCCTTCGAAAGGCCGAGATCGCCGAAGGCTTCCGGCAGGGTCCGCGACGCGTGTTCACAGATGACGAGCACCGGGCTCTTGCCGCCGCGCCGCTCGATGCCGGCGCAACTTCCTTCTGCTTCGCTTAGGACCTTGAACTCGTTGAGCACGTGGGCTGCGCCTCGCCAGATGGCTTTATAAAAAAATTAATAAGAAAAGAATTCTTCAGCTTTTCCACACTGTCAAGCGCGCTCTGAAAATTTCTTTTCATGACAATGGTTGACATGGATTGTGACAGCGTTGTTAACTTTGAGTGGGAAAGTGGCACCTGACGCAAAGGGAAAGCGTCGGGATCAAAACAAGCCATTCCCGGGGAGCAAGATCGAGTGAACGCCGCGTCGAAGACGGTCTCGGACGTAATCCATTCGCATTTCGACGTGCTGACGCGCGCCGAGAAGCAATTGGCCGAAAGTCTGCTGGACAACTACCCGGTCTCAGGACTGGGCAGTATCACGACCATTGCCGAAAATGCCGGCGTTTCCACGCCCACGGTCGTGCGCATGGTCCAGAAGCTCGGCTTCAAGGGATATCCGGATTTCCAGGCGCACCTGCATCAGGAAGTCGAGGCGACGATCTCCAATCCGATCGCCAAGCATGACCGTTGGGCCTCGAATGCGCCGGGCACTCACATTCTCAATCGCTTCGCCGATGCCATCATCGGCAATCTGCGCCAGACGCTCGGCGATCTCGACACCGCGACCTTCGATAGCGTCGCCTCGCTGCTGTCGGACCGCAAGCGCGGCCTCTATTTCGTCGGCGGCCGCATCACCGGCGCGCTCGCCGAGTATTTCTTCACCCATATGCAGGTCATCCGGCCGAACACCGCCCTGCTCTCCTCCAATTCATCGAGCTGGCCGCAATACGTTCTCAATATGAACGCCGGCGACCTCCTGATCATTTTCGACATCCGCCGCTACGAGCAGGAGATGGTGAGCCTGGCACAGGCAGCGCGCAAGCGCGGCGCCGAGATCATCGTCTTCACCGACCAGTGGGGATCGCCCGCCGCCAAGCTCGCCAGGCACGCCTTTCGCGTCCAGATCGAGGCGCCGTCGGCCTGGGATTCATCCGTCGTCACTCTCTTCATTGTCGAGGCGCTGATCGAAGCGGTCCAGAGCTCGACATGGGACGAAACGAAGGAGCGCATGAAAACGCTGGAGGGTCTGTTCGAACAGACCAGGCTCTTCCGCAAACTTGGGTAAGAGGGAAAGGGGCAAGATTAAATAAAATCAATGAAGGCGCAGACAAAATAGAGCGGCGTGTCGCAAACGGAACAGCACCGGCAACCGCCTGCAATCAAAAGAAAAATTAACGTCACGCGACTGTCATACAAGCTTCATGCAAGGTCAGTAACAGCTTCGCCAGACCACTGAAAACCGAAGGAGAACAACAGTGATCTCTAACATTTCTCGACTGCTTTCGCTTTCTACTGCGATCGTCGTTGCTTCGACTGCAATTGCTGCAGCTGAGCCGAGCGCCGACCTGATCGCTGCCGCCAAGAAGGAAGGCACGCTGACGACCATCGCTCTGCCGCACAACTGGTGCGGTTACGGCGACGTCATCGCAGGCTTCAAGGCCAAGTACGGCATCGAAGTCAACGAACTGAACCCGGATGCAGGTTCGGGCGACGAAATCGAAGCAATCAAGGCCAACAAGGGCAACACCGGCCCGCAGGCTCCTGACGTCATCGACGTCGGTCTCTCCTTCGGCCCGTCGGCCAAGGCTGAAGGCCTGATCCAGCCGTACAAGGTCTCCACCTGGGATTCCATTCCGGACTCTGCAAAGGACGCTGACGGCTACTGGTACGGCGATTACTACGGCGTTCTCTCGTTCGTCGTAAACACCGACATCGTCAAGAACGTCCCGAAGGATTGGGCCGACCTGAAGAAGCCGGAATACGCCAACTCGATCTCGCTCGCTGGTGACCCGCGCGCTTCGAACCAGGCTGTCCAGGCCGTCTACGCTGCTGGCCTCGCTGCCGGCGAAAAGGACGCAACGAAGGCTGGTGAAGCAGGTCTTTCCTACTTCGCAGAGCTCAACAAGGCCGGCAACCTCGTTCCGGTTATCGGCAAGTCCGCTTCGCTCGCTCAGGGCTCGACCCCGATCGTCGTCGCCTGGGACTACAACGGTCTCTCCTGGCGCGACAGCCTGAACGGCAACCCGCCGGTTGAAGTCGTCGTTCCGACCTCGGGCGTTGTCGCTGGCGTTTACGTCCAGGCGATCTC